>SUXD01000034.1 GCA_015061145.1 Bacteroidales bacterium
TTCCAAACGCGACGGTGCGCATCGGCAAGTTCCGCGTGGGCTACGCCTTCAATCTCGACCTGAACAAGCTGGTGAGCCACAACTACGGCACGCACGAGCTGATGCTGGGCTACAGCTTCTGCCACACGAGCAAGTTCTGTAGATAAGACAGAAGCGAGAAACAAGAAGCGAGAAGCGAGTAGAGACGCACTGCGTGCGTCTTTTACAGCGTATGTTGGTGCTAGCTAAGAAACAAGAAGCGAGATTTGTAAAAACTGTAAAATACTAAAGGATTGTCCGTTAAGGGCAGTCCTTTTTTGCTTATATTGTGTCCTTTTATGCGAAAAATATATTTTCAGGAAACATCGGACGGATTTTTTTTGTACCTTTGCACGATTTTTTGAAGGATGTGTAAACATAATTTTTGAATTCAGAAAAACCTATTAAAATGAGAAATCCGATATTTAAAACAGTAGTGGCATCTTTGATGCTGTTGATGAGTGCTAATGCCTTTGCCGCATGGGAAGATGAAGGATATGGTACGAAGAAAGATGGAGTTTGGTATGCAGTGTATGATGACAATACTTATACAATATATACAACAAGTGGAAGTAAAGAATCAGATTTAATAAAACCAATTGCTCCAGCGGATAAACTGACATTTGTGGCGCATAAAACTGCAAATACTGCAATTAATGGTATTTTGCACTTAAAACAGTATGTAGGAAGTGAATGGGAGGGAAATGCTGCAGGAATTTCTATTTCTGTTGAAGATTTAAAATGGAATAAAACAGGTTTCTTAACTTGGGAAGATACATGGCATGATTTTGGACCGTTTGTTGTAAATTCGCAGAGCACTAATTTTAAATTTTATACTGAAACAGGTTCATATTCAAGAGGTGTGAAAAATGTGAAAGTCACTCAAGCCACCTATATTAATCTTATTTCGTCATCTGCCATCGATTTTGGAACACTTACGGTGGGCGAAAGCAAGGCGGATAACTATACAGTAAAATATTCAAACGGTACATCAGGCAAAGTGTTGAGTATGTCGTCAAGCAATCCCAATTTCGTGTTGGGTACGACTTCGAGACCCGAAGGTCAATATGGACAACAATCGTTCGGTATAACATTTTCCCCTGCCACATCGGGGCGTTTTTCAGGAACAATAGCACTGAATAACGGCGTTTCTAAAACCATTACCCTTTCAGGTGTGGCAATTCCTGCTACAGTGGTGGCAAATGCTGCTACCAATATCGTGGCAAATTCATTTACAGCCAATTGGAATGCGGCTGCAGGAGCAACTTCATACACAGTCAGTCTGTATGACGCAAACGGAACACTTCTGCGCTCCGAAAATACGACCGCTACTTCGTTTGCGTTTACAGGTTTGAATCCTGCCGCAACCTATCGTTATAATGTAATTGCAAACGGTAATGATAACACACAAAGTGCAGCGGCTTCTAATACAATAGAAGTTACAACGAGGACTCCTGAGCTTGTGCCAAATAAAACTTCAATCAATTTCGGAACAATAATATATAATACGTCGGTTGACAGCGAAGTGTCGTTTACAGCCTCATATATATATGCCGCTTTGCATGCGTCGCTTGCAGAAAACGAGCAGTTTGCTTTCCGTAATTTGTCTGAAAATGGCATTGTGGCAACATTCTATCCTAAAGCGCCTGGTGTGTATGACGATGTATTGACAATAACAACCGACGGCCTTGTTTCGCCAGTGGTTATCAATTTGCATGGTGTGGCTGTGCCTACCTATCCTGCTGCATTAGCTGCAACTAATGTCGGAGTGGAATCGTTCACCGCCAATTGGAACGAAGTGGACGACGAAAATGCAATTTACACTTTGTATGTCAATGGCGTTGAAGTTTATTCTGGTGGAAATACTTCGTATGATGTTACCGGGCTTACTCCCGAAACGAATTATAAATATATTGTGAAAGTAACCGTAAATGGTGTAACATCAGATCCTTCAAAATCAATAAATGTCAAAACATTGGCTCCGGCTAAAGTGGATACTGTTGTGTGGTCGAATGCGACTGGTGACGGGCAATGGGCAACAATACGCAACTGGAAAGCAATGGTCAACGGAGAAATACGCGATTTGGCTTCTGCAGATACAATTCAATCAAACCTCAATATAATTATCCCTGCACCAGAAAACAGCAAATATTTGCAGGGTGAACTTACACTGAGCGATACATACGGTTATGCGCCAAGCCTTTCTAAAGGGTATGGCAATGTCCGTCTTACTGACGAGAAAGTGGCAACAAACATTATTCTTGAATACGGAGCATTGTTCAATGTTGACGAATTTGCAGGAACAGGTGTTTGCGATACTATAGTCACTTCGATGGTGGTGAAAGGCGAAGACCGTGGCGAGTGGATTTTGGCTGGCGCAACACTGCAAATTTTCGATGAAACAGGCATGCGTCCTATGCAGTCGGGCGACTTCTATTTGGATAAGAAACCTTGGGTGTATATGCACGAACTCAATGTGCAGAATGGTGAAAACCCCGTTACTTCATGGGGTAACGCTTTCGCCTCTTTGACAACAGAACTGACACCTGCGTCGGCATTCGCAATAAAAATTGAGAACCGTTATGGTAAATATGGATTCCCCTCTGAAAGATACTATAGCAAAGACTCCGTAATGAAATATCTTGGTCAGCAGGATGTTGAATATACATTCAAAGGACAACCTTACACCAAGTTGGATTACGATACGAAGCCTGACGGTTGGACCGTGCTGACTAACATTAAACTTGCCAATATTGATGTGGCTCGTTTGATAGCCGACATCGAAGGTTCGCAGGTGGCTGTTTGGAGCTTTAACGATGAAAAGGGCAACAAAGGTTCATGGGAAGTTTATAGCGCTGCGAACATTGGCGACAAACATCCGATGATTAAACCTACATACGCATTCTTGTATTACAATACAAAGGCCGTAAGTGCCGATGATTTGGTGAACAATTATCTGAATTACTCGTCTTCTGTGAAATATCACGCTGCGACACAGTCGTTAGACGCTCCTTATGCGCGTCCTGAATTGCAGGTGAAAGTAGCAAACGGAAATTACTCATCTGTCACTTCGGTGATTTATGACGATACTTTGGATGAAGACGAATTGGCTGCTGCCAACACTTTGAAAGTGTTCTCTGGTTATGAGGGTACACCTGATGTGTGCACTTCAGCAGGCGGTAAATTTTACTATGCGCAAACAGTGAATGCTGATGTGACTGAAGTTCCTTTGACCATAAAGACGACTGCCGATATGAATGTGACGATGACTTTTGCCGGAGTTGCAGGATTTGACGCTGTAAGATTGAAGGATAAACTGACAGGAGCACTTTACGAACTGAACGATGATGCAGCTATAGAATTTGAATTGCTCGAGGGTGACAATGCCGACCGCTTTGTGCTGCAGTTCGATTATGGCATGTCTATGCCGACTACCGATGTGGCGGAGCAGACCGAAGATGCTGTTTGGGTAAGCGTCAACGGACGCAATGTGCGTATCCGTTCGGTATATGACATTCAAAAAGTTTCGTTTGTTGATATGCTGGGCGCTACCCGTACACTGAAAGCGCAAGGCGACGACCTCACATTCGACATGAGCGGTTATCCCGCTGGTGTGTATGTGCTCGTAGTGACTACCGAAAACGGCACTACTACCGAAAAAGTGCTGATAAAATAAGAGAGAAACAAGTAGAGACGCATTGCATGCGTCTCCATATAAAAACCTGATAAAATAACCAACACGCCCCGTACAATCTGTGCGGGGCGTGTTGGTTATTTGAAAAAGAATGCCTAATTTTACGCATGAGAATTTCGCCTGGAATAGGGCGAGATTTTATACATAATTGCGTTTACTGAAACGCTTTGTTATTGACGCATAGAAACTTCGCAACTTTCAGATTATTTGTCAAAAAACAAAGCAACGGTAGATGGCTATGCTGTGGCATATACCCAAAGTGTATGGCATACGGCGTGGGCGTCTGCGTTGCTCGTTCTTGACAAATAAGGTATGCGAAGACCTCTATGCGTGGAACGGGTAACCGATATCCACGCTTTTTTATGGAGAATGAACTGAAAATACACTTAGGCAGAATGGTGCACGACCAACTGAAACAGCAGGGGAAAACCACTGTTTGGCTGGCTGCGCAACTGGGCTATACGCGTGAAAGCGTGTATAAAATCTACCGCCGTTCATGGATGACTACCGACCTGCTGATAAGAATCTCCGTTATCCTCAATTATGATTTCTTCGCCCAGGTAAGCGAAAAGATAAACAAAAACAAGTATGTAGCCAAATAGGACACTGTATCCATTTCGGTTACACGATTCGCTTTTTCTTATATGCTTAGATCTTTATTTTTGCATCGAAAATTTTTAATTGAATAAGATGTTTCATGAATTGTTGATAGATTTAGGGGTTAAGCATACCAAATTCTCAAATTCATATTATGAAACTTATCCATATAAACATAATTTGTATGGAATAGTCCAGCTATTATCTCAATATAACATAGAAAGCTATGGTATTAAAATAGAGGAAAAAGAAGTGGGTCTTAAAAATGTCGAATGCCCCTTTTTGATTCAGATGAATAATACATTTGCTCTTGTAAGAAAAATTGAAGAGGATTATATTGTGGTATTTGATAAAGAGGAGAGAAGAATGTCCAAAGAAGATTTTATTTCTCAATGGACGGGTGTGACATTGATGATGGAGACAAATGAAAAATCTATAGAACCCAATTATAAGGAACATAGAAAGAGGGAAATGTTAGATTTAATGCCGAAAATGGTGTTTTTTTTAATTGGTTTCAGTCTTTTAAGCGTAGTTTATATTGAACAAGCATTGTATAAGAATTTTGGGGTGTCGTTGCTTTTGTTGATTAATGCAATAGGAGTGTTAGTTTGTTATTTCCTTTTGCAGAAACAATTGCATATTAAGAGTAAATATGCGGACAAGGTGTGTGCATCATTTGCAAAAACTAATTGTAACAAAGTATTAGACTCTAAAGCGGCAAAGATATTTGTTTTTTTAGGATGGGGTGAAATAGGAATGGGGTACTTTTTGACAAATATATTATTGTTGTTGTTTGCTTCAAATGTTCTTCCGATTGTGGCAGGTATGAATGTGTTATCACTCCCGTATTTGTTTTGGAGTGTATACTATCAAAAAATGATAGTAAAACAATGGTGTCCTCTTTGTCTGATGGTGCAGATTTTGTTATGGGGGATATTCTTGATTGATATTTTGTTTGGATTTTTAAATAGGATGACAGTGGATTTCGTCCTTTTGAAAAATACATTGTTGGTTGCGGAGATCTATCTGTTTTTGATATTAAGCGTGAATTATATTGTTTTCTTTGTAGGAGATGCATATAAATTGAAGTATGTAAAACAACAATTTGCAAGTTTTAAGGCAAGTAAAGGCTTGTTTGAATGGTTGTTGAAGCGGCAGCCTTATTATGAAGTTGATAATAATATTTCACAAATTGTATTAGGAGAGAAAGATTCTTCAGTACAGATTACGATAGTGACAAATCCATTCTGCAAATCGTGTGCGCGGACACATGAAAAAATAGCACGAATGTTTGACAATGGAGACTGTAATGTGAGTGTTCAATTTGTTTTTCTCTTTTTTGACGAAGATTCGAAGAGTGTAGTAAAAAGATTGTTGTCTATTTGGTTTGAGAAAGGAAAAAACGATTTTGAAAGAGCGTTGGATAGTTGGTTTGGTGGTGAACAAGAGCAGAGGATAAAATATTTAACAAAATGTTCAGTAGATGATGAAAATCCTATTGTTGCTCAAGAATTACAAAAACATGAAAATTGGGTGGAAAGGCATCAAATACATGAAACTCCACTTATTTTGTTGAATGGTTATAAACTACCAGAATTTTACGAGATAGAAGAATTAAAATATGTGATTGAATTTTGAGTTATAACACAAAATAATTGTTGTCGTAAATTTCCTCCGGCAACAAGCAGTATTTGCGCAAATACTGCCAAAACTTGAGGAAATATTAATAAATAAAAAACAAAAAATGAAAAGAATTCAGTTTGAGAACTTTGGTACAGCAATGAGCCAAGAAGAAATGAAAAATGTTTGTGGAGGTTATGGAATTTGTTATTTTCCAAATGGTTCACAAGGTAGATTGTCAGCACTTGGTTGTTGGTAATAGACCATTTATGCAGATTTCCTTGGAAATCTGCATTTTCTTTTTCTTTTTTTTTGTATTTTTGAACATTATTATGTAAATACAAATGAAAAATGTTTTTATTTTATCCATTCTCTTTGTTGTTGTTTCTTTTTTCTCATGTTCGCATGAAGATAGAAATATTGCTATAATTTATAGTGATGATGCGGATAGTGTTTTTACCGAAATTCATTTAGTGCCTTTCGCTGGAGTTGCGAATTACATTACGGGTTTTTACGATGCGGGAATGACCTTTCATGGAGGAACAACATTTTCGTGGAAAGTTGATTCCGTAGAGTGTAGGACGGTTTTTAGTCATAATAACGGATATTTTTGGACTTATGTGTTTGTCACACCTGGTGACACGATATTTTTTAAAACCGAAAAAAATGGTGCTGAATATAATGTCGTTTTTGAAGGCAAAAATGCTGCGCATTATAATTATGCATCCCAAAAAGCAAAAGCAATTCAAATGGAAGAGCCATACTTTGAGGAAGATACAGACCCGTACGAATATAAAAGGCAATTGCAGGTTTATCGCGATGAAGAACAAAAATTCTTTGAAAAATATCGTGAGCAAAATAAACTTTCGCCTGAATTTTGTGATTTTGCAGAGGCTGAAATTAATAACAAGTATGTTTTGAATTTGTACCAATATGTATATCTCAACAAGTGTAGAGTCAGTGTTGAAAAATATTTAGAGGGGACAAACATTGTACAAAACCCATTGTCTTATTCTGCCATAGACGCATTGTATTATAAGTATGTGTTGTGTGCATCGAATGATGATATTGTCCAAAATTATTATGCGATACAGAATGAAGTACATTCTAAATTTAAACCTACATTAATAGCCGATTTGATTATAGGGTTCGCTCAAAAAGGTGATAGTTCATACAGTTCATCATTGTTAAGTCTAATGGACGATATAGAGAACAACTCAACGGATTCGATGCTAAAGGGCATTGTGGAAGAATACAGACCATTTTATATGTTGTCTGGTGAAGTGTTGCCCGATAGCGTTTTAGATAACTCGCATTTGATTTGCTATCAAGATAATAATGAAATAACACTGCGTCAGTTTCTTAAAAAGTATGAGGATACGGCTATTTATCTTGACTTTTGGGCAAGTTGGTGTAGTCCGTGTCGGATGGTGAATGCGCACTCGGAAAATAGCAAGCGAGAATTGAAAAAAAAAGGGATTGCTGTAACTTATATTTCTATAGATGACGATGAGAGTGAGTGGCGAAAAGCAGTAAAAACTGACGGAATAGAAGAAAATCAATTTTTGCTTTTGGATGAGGAAAAATCTCCATTGAATGAATATTTAAAAATAAGAAAAAGTGGCATCCCGCGCTTTGTTTTGTTTAATAAGAAGCATAAGATTGCTATGCTGAGTGCTCCACGTCCGTTTGGATGTATGTTTGAAGGGTTGAGGACGATTATAGAGAAATCTCCAGATGATTTTATAAAAGAGAAAAAAAAAGGCCATTATGAAACGGTCGGATATAAACAAACAGAAATAGACAAGAACGAATACGATGACACTGCCGTTTATGAGAAAACGATAATCTATCACAACACTTTTGGACGCTTTACAAGTCCTACCGACTATACAGACGCTTGGGGTAAACGCAGAGAGCCAACAGAGAATTGGCAAACAAAGTATTCTCCATACTCCGTTCCGTGGCATAAAATTATATTTGGAAGTCCTGATGACGGACAGTATACCATAGGGATACTGAAGAAAGGCGTAATGTGGGATAATACGCGTGGTGGTATGCAGATGGATGCTTCGGGGGATTTGTATGGTGCGGTGTTTTGCATTAATATAGCAAAAGGTTATAAAGGTGAGATTTTTAGTTGTAGAATAGATAATATGCCTCAAAATCAAATTTTGTATTTTGAAACGTCAATTGCCAATGCAAGTGTTGTAAACAACACAACGCCTCCGCAAGTCGAAATAAGAATAGAAACTACAAACGGAAAGATGTTGGGTAGCGCACACTCTGCACTCAAACGAGACAAATTGGGTTGGCAAAAAATTTTTATTGATATTCCGCCAATAGAAGAGCCGTCTGCTGTTATACGTATCATTAGTACAGGTGAAGATTGGGAAAACGGCTGTGATTTGTTGTTAGACGATATCATTTTTTGTGCATATAAGCGCATATAGCAGTCTTTTTTTACAAAAAAATATTTTTCTCCAAGGTCAAACTCTGTAATGTTGTAGGTGTTTGACAAGATGTCTTTATGTTCTTTTAAACCATTATCTTGTCTATTTTTTTAACTTGCTAATTAAAGAAATGAAAATAATACAAACTTTTTGGAATGCAAAAGAAGAAGATTTGCTCAAAAGCAAGGGCGGATATTTATGTCCCGAAATTAATTGGATGGCGTGGACTTGTTCTTGCTTGCAGTTGCACAAATTTTATCCTCAAATAGAATTGTATACAGACAGTAGGAGTAAGGATTTTTTCGAATTGTTGAAGTTGCCATACGCTCGGATTCATATAGCATTGGATGATAATGATTTTATGAAAGATTGTTTGCCTGATGTGTGGGCGTATGCAAAGTTAGACACCTATAGCCGTCAAAACGAGCCTTTCCTGCATGTGGATGGTGACGTTTTTATAAGTGAACCATTTTCAAAAAAGTTATTAAGTACTCCATTAATAGCTCAAGGTTTTGAAGAAAACATGGAAATTTATCAGACTACTTTTTCTACTCTTGATAAATACCTTGAGTATAAACCATGCTGGTTAATCGAAGGATTGAAAGAACCGCATGCTTACAATGCAGGGATTATCGGTGGAACAGATCTTGAGTTTTTTAAAAATTATGTTGTTCTGGCGCAAGATTTCTTTACGAAAAACAAAAACGCAATCAAACGAATGATTGAAAAAGGAGAGAATGTAGGTGCTGTAAATTTGATTTTTGAACAATACCTTTTTTATTATCTTGCAAAAAAAGGAAAGAAGCAGATCTCTTGTTTTTCGGATTTTGTTGTGAAAAAGGCGGTGGATAATGAATACTTCTTTCGAGTTGATGAAGAATGGAAGTATATTCATTTAATGGGGAATGCGAAAAGAATGATGTATATGAATCTATTCATCAGCAAATTTTTGAAAAAAGAATATCCTGAGAGATGGGAGAATATTATTCAATTGTTCAAGAAAAAAGGACAGTTGAGTGATTGTATGAATCATATATTGAAACTGCATAAGGGAGAACAGAAATGTTGTATAGTAAATCCAGAATATGATGTAAGTGCGGATAAGAAGGTGTTGATACTAAAAGAAAAATTAAGATTAGACAATACAAATGAGAATATTTGCCGTTATTTGAAGGAGACATATTTTAACGTTGAAAGTATAGAGATGCCTTTAATGAAACATCCGATATTTGATGATATACGGAATTTTAATTGTGAAAAAAATGCACTTGTAGAAAGGAAACAGAATGCTATTGGATGGCAAAATCATTTTATAACAAAGGAAATTAAGAATAAATATGTTGTTTTAAATCCGAACTTTAAAATATTTTTGACAAAATACAATTGGAGTGAAATATATTCTTTTGCATGTAATGAGAAGCCTTTCATTAGAGAAAAGAATGATTTGTTCTTGATTTACATTGATTCGCGGACAAATATAATCAATTATACTCCAATGCCAATGTCTGTATTGCTGTTGTTTGATTATTTAGCAAGATCTCCAGTGAGAGTTTCAGAACTACTTCATATGAGAGAGACTGATAGAGAGGAAGCAAATATTAATAATTTGCGAATGTTATATTATAGTGGAATTATTAATCTGTTGGATAAAAAGGAGTCTGTTAATGTTAGATTGCCAATAAAAATAAAAAATCTAATAATTGGCTACAAAGAACAAATGGAGCGTTGCGTAAATAAATGTTGTGAGTATTACAAATTAAAAGAGAACGTTATTGTTCCAGAGAATTTCACAATAGAGAAGTTATTGGAGATTGTTCGAGGTTGTGGCTTTGAAGCTGTCGGTGTAAGGATTAAAATTGAGAAGTTGTCAGAAATCCCCACTCCTTCTATAATCATAGTGCAAAGAGAGAAGTTTAATGAATATAGAAGTTTTGTGTTGTTAAGTGTGTCAGAAAAACATGTAGAGGTGTACAATCCTGTGGAGGAGAGAATAGAGAAGGTAACAAAGGAATGGCTATTTTGTTTTTGGGATGGTAAAACGATTTTATTGCAACCAAATAAAGATCAATGAATTTAGTTTTTTGTTATGCGTTTTAAACAGTTCCCTCTATATGTTCAGTTAGACGTTATGGACTGCGGTCCGACCTGTCTGCGCATGATAGCCAAGCATTACGGCAAGGTGTACGGCATAGAGTCGTTGCGCCGGAAGTGCTACATCACGCGCGAGGGCGTTTCTTTGCATGGCATATCCGAGGCGGCGGAGAGCATAGGTTTCCGCACCATGGGAGTGATGTGCGATGTAGAGACTTTAGTGAGCGAACGTCCTTTCCCGTGCATTCTGCACTGGCGGCAAATGCATTTCGTGGTGCTGTACGATATAAAGACAGTCAAGAAAGAGCCCCGCTTTTATGTGGCGGATCCTATGGGCGGCAAGTTCGTGTTGAACCGCAAAGACTTTGAGGCAGCGTTTGTCAGTACGCATCGTGGCGGCAAGGAACAGGGCGTGTGTCTGATACTGGAACCGACGCCTGCGTTTTACGAGAACGAGGACGAAAAGAACGACAGGAAATCAATAGGTTTTCTTATTCAATACGTCAAGCCTTATCGCAGACTGCTGTTTCAGCTTGTTGTCGGCATGTTTTTCGGTTCGCTGCTGGCGTTGCTGCTTCCGTTTCTCACGCAAAGCATCGTGGATGTCGGCATCAACACCAACAATATTCATTTCATTTACCTTGTGCTCGTCGCCCAGCTGTTTCTCTTCGTGGGACAGATGAGCATAGAATTTATCCGTTCTTGGATATTATTGCATATCAGCAGTCGCGTGAACATCTCGCTTATCTCGGATTTTCTGATGAAACTAATGAAACTTCCCATCGGATTCTTCGACAGCAAGATGATGGGCGATTTGCTGCAACGCATTCAAGACCACAGCAAGATACAGGATTTCCTTACGTCATCCACACTTTCCACATTGTTTTCATTCATTAACATTATAGTGTTCGGATGTGTATTGGCGTTTTACAATTTGAAGATATTCGGCGTGTTTTTTGTCGGAAGCGCGTTGTATGTGGCGTGGGTGATGATTTTTTTGAAGAAACGCAAGGATTTGAACTACAAGCAGTTTTTGCAATTGTCGCAAAACCAGTCCACGCTGGTGCAGCTTATCAACGGCATGCAGGAGATAAAACTGAACGGCTGCGAACGGCAGAAGCGTTGGGAATGGGAGCAGATACAGGTGAAACTCTTCAAGGTGAACGTGAAAAACCTTTCGCTGGCGCAGTACCAATCCGCAGGGGCGTCCTTCATCAACGAGGGGAAAAACATACTGGTGACGTTTCTGGCGGCTTCTTCAGTGGTGAGCGGCGACATTACGCTCGGTATGATGTCGGCGGTGCAATACATTATCGGTCAGCTCAATTCTCCGATAGACAACATAGTGTCGTTTATACATTCCTATCAGGACGCAAAAATATCACTTGAACGCTTGGGGGAGATACAGGAAAAAGAGGACGAGGAACTGCATACGGAAGATTTGTTGCATAATTTGCCGCAGGACAAGACCATTGAAATAAAAAACGTTTCATTCCAGTATTCTGGCCCGCATTCCAACAAGGTACTCGAAAATTTCAATATGTCGATACCCCAAGGCAAAACGACTGCCATTGTCGGAGGCAGCGGAAGCGGCAAAACCACGCTGATAAAGCTGATGTTGGGCTTCTATCATCCTACCGAGGGTGACATATTGGTCGGGAATTCAAATCTGAAGAATTACAGCAGTCGTTTTTGGCGAAGAAATTGCGGCGTGGTGATGCAAGACGGTTTTATTTTTTCGGACACGATAGCGAACAATATAGCCGTCGGAGAGGAGACGATAGACAAGGAACGGTTGCGCTATGCGGTGGAGACGGCCAATATAGAATCGTTCATAGAAAGCCTCCCGTTGAAGTACAACACGAAAATAGGCAGCGAAGGTAATGGTTTGAGTCAAGGACAGAAACAGCGCATATTGATAGCGAGGGCCGTCTATAAGAATCCGGAATACCTGTTTTTCGATGAAGCGACTAACGCACTGGACGCGAACAACGAACGCGAGATAATGGAGAAACTGGACTCTTTCACACGGGGGCGTACCGTGGTAGTCGTCGCCCATCGTTTGAGCACCGTGCGCAATGCGGACAATATAGTGGTGCTGGAGAAAGGTGAAATCGTGGAGCAAGGGACGCATGAAGAACTTACGGCAAAACAAGGGGCGTATTACCGTTTGGTGAAAAACCAGTTGGAACTGGGCAAATAATCGATTGTTGCAATGACGGAAGAAACAGAAGAGAAAAAGGAGATAGAGCTTCGCAGCGTTGAATACCAAGAGATATTGGGGCAGACGCCTTCGTGGCTTGTGCGCTCGGGTACGACGATGATATCCGTTGCCGTGGCGTTGTTTTTGTTCATGTCGTTTGTGTTCAAATATCCCGATGTGATAAATTCAAGAATCGTAATTACGACCGAGAATCCTCCCGCACCGCTCAGGGCTCAGTCCACGGGAAAAATAACGGCGGTATTCGTGAAAGAGCAAGAGCGGGTTGTCAGGGGCGGTGTGGTCGCCATAATAGAGAATACGGCGGATTATGATGACTATCTGTACCTTCGCAGTGTTTTGGACACACAGAAGACCCCGTATGATTTCAGATGCGCGAAAGAACTGAATCTTGGGGAATGCCAATCTTTCTACGCCGATTTTGTGCACGCGGTGCAAATACTGAACAACAAGAAGAAATTGCAGTTGTATCGACAGCAGATGGCGATGGTCAGGCAGGAAATGTCGGACAGGAGCTCGTATATGGCGCAGTTGCAAAAACAATTGGATATATTGCGGCAGAACGCTGATTTCGCGAAAAAACAGAAAGACCGCAATGATATGCTTCTCGGCAAGAATGCGATTTCAAAATACGAGCACGAACAATCGGAGCAGAATTATCTTTCGCAAAGCCTGTTATGTGAGGATATGGGGGCTCAAATCGTTTCGGAGCAATTGCAGATGAACAAATTGAAACAAGAGATTCTTGATTTGCAGAAACAGGAAGAGGACGATTACAGAAAAGCGGAATTGGATATAGACGTGGCTTATAATTCATTGTTGAGCCAATTGGACATGTGGGAAAAGAAGTATTTGCTTATTTCTCCGGTTGAAGGATTGGTTACGTTCACCAAATACTGGAACCGTAACCAGTCCGTGCAGAACGGAGAGCTGGTGGCGACGGTCGTGCCGCAGGAACCGTTCGAGATAATAGGCAAGCTGTTCATCCCGTCGATTGGCGTGGGAAAAGTGACGGAAGGGCAACGAGTAAATATAAAATTGGACAATTTCCCGTATATGGAATACGGATTTTTGGAAGGGAGAGTGAAGAGCATATCATTGATACCAATATCAGAGAATGTGGATGGCATCGCCCAAACACTGTATTGCGCGGAAGTTGAGATACCCTCCTTAAAATCCAACTATAAGAAAGAAATCCCGTTTACGCAAGAAATGTCTGGTACTGGTGAGATTATAACCGAAGACTTGCGTTTGATAGAAAGGCTTCTTTATCCAATAAAAGCGATTTGGAAAGAAAGGGTAAAGTGAATCGGTTACAAATACGCTTTCAGCTCATAAAGTTTTACGGCGTTGCTGCCTTTGATGAGGATGTACCTGTTTTCGACGGGTGCGTCGGCAATGGCGTTTTTCACTTCCTCCACATTGCTGAATTTGCGGAAAGGGCAGGGGATATCCTTGTAGTTTTCGCCTACGAGCCACACTTCGTCAAAGTTTGCTTCGGTGAGTTTTTTCACCACTTTTCGGTGCTCTTCGTCGCTCACGTCACCGAGTTCGCCCATCTGTCCGATAATAGCCATCTTTGGTTCTACGGCCATCACGATAAAGTTGTCGATGGCTGCCGCCATCGAGGTAGGGTTGGCGTTGTAGGCATCTACTATCAGCTTGTTTTTGGCGGTAATGTCGAGTTGCGAGCGGTTGTTGTTGGGTTTGTATTCGCTGATGGCGTTGCTGATGTCGTTGGCGGGCACTTCGAAATACAGTCCAATGGCGATAGCGGCCAGTATGTTGTCGAGGTTGTATGCGCCAATCAACTGAGTGTCCACTTCGTGCCATTCGCCGTCAGCCTGTTTCCAACGGAACGAGAGCAAAGGCGCACATTGCAGCATTTCGCCGCACACATTTTCGTTTTCTGCCTGGCTGTAGCATACGCAGCGGTCGAGTCCTCGCTCGGCAGCCATTTCGGTAAGGTCGGCATTGCCGGAGTTGATAAAGGTAAGCGCATTGTGTTTTTTCAAGAAGTCATATAGTTCGCCTTTGGTCTTTTTCACACCTTCAAAGCTTCCGAACCCTTGCAAGTGCGCGCGTCCCACATTGGTGATGAGTCCGCAAGTCGGTTCGGCAGTCTCCACCAGCGTTTTGATGTCGCCAGGATGGCTTGCGCCCATTTCCACTACAGCGATGTCATGCGTCTCGTCCAGTCGGAGCAGGGTTTTGGGTACCCCTACATCGTTGTTGAAGTTGCCTTGCGTGTACATGACATTGTATTTCTTTTGCAGTACGGCGGCTATCAGTTCTTTAGTGGTTGTTTTGCCGTTGGTGCCGGTAATGCCGATGACGGGTATGTCGAATTGACGGCGGTGCTCACGGGCGATGTTCTTAAAAGTCTGCAGACAGTCGTCAACCACGATGTATCGGTCGTCTTTCTTGTATTGCGCTTCGTCGATGATGGCGTATGCGCACCCTTCTTCCAACGCCTTTTCGGCAAAGGCATTGCCGTTGAATGAAGCCCCTTTCAGCGCAATGAATATGCTCCCTTTCGGGCAGTTGCGGCTGTCGGTAGTGATGACGGGGTGTTTTTTGTAAAGTTCGTATAATGCTTTTGTGTCCATGTTATTTAGATAAAATATGTTCGAGTTCTTTTGATGTGATGTTCAATTTCAGCGAGCCGCGTTCGGAGACGGATATATCGCCGCGTTCTTCGGAGATGATGATGGCGATGGCGTCGTTTTTTTCCGTGATACCGAGTGCTGCGCGATGTCTCAGTCCTAAATATTGCGGAATGTTAAGGTTGTGTGACACAGGGAGGATGCATCCTGCGGCGCATATTTTGTTGTTGGAGATAACCATGGCGCCGTCGTGCAGCGGACTGTTTTTGAAAAATATGTTCTCAATCAGCATGGAGTTGATGTTGGCGTTGATTATCACGCCCGTTTCGATGTAGTCGTCGAGCCGTGCGTTTTGTTCTATTACGATGATTGCTCCCACCTTGTTTTTGGCCATTTTGCGGCAGGCGGTTACTATTTGCATCACATTCATGTCGTCAATGGCGATGTCTTTGTCTTGCAGAAAAGACTCCAGTTTTTTCAGAAATCCCCATTTCTGCCTTGTGCCGAGTCGAAAGAAGAATCGTCTTATCTCGTCTTGGAAGATGATGACCAACAGAATGATGCCGACACTCATCACCTTGCTCAGAATGAGTCCCAGCAGATCCATTTCAAAAATCATGGTCAGAATATAGGCGAAAATGAAAATGAGCACACCGAAGAAAATATTCATGGCGCGGCTGCCTTTCATCAAAGTATATACTTGATAAAGAATTATGGCTACGAGCAGAATGTCGATAATGTCTTTGAGTCTGATAGCAGAAATCATAGTCCTTGGTATTTTTGAAAAATGGTGATAGTTTCTTTTGCTTCTTTCACGTCATGAACGCGCAGTATCTTTGCGCCATTCATCAGTGCCATGGTGTTGGCGGCGGTGGTGGCGTTCAGACAATCGGCCGGAGTGTTCCCTAATGTCTTGTATAGCATTGACTTTCGCGAGAGTCCGGCAAGAATCGGATAGTTAAGCGCAGCGAATTGCCGGAGGTTTTTCAGCAGTTCGTAGTTCTGCTCGGTATCTTTTGCAAATCCGAATCCCGGGTCGATGATGATTTTCTTCACTCCCATGGCGTTCAGTGTCTCAATTCTTTCGCGCAGGTAGTTCAGAACCTCTTCCGTTACATTATTATATATATTAAGTTGCTGCATGGTTTTTGGAGTGCCTCTCATGTGCATCAGAATATAGCAGATATCAAGTCGGGCAGCCGTCTCAAACATTTTTTCGTCCAGTTCTCCGCCCGATATGTCGTTTATAATGGCGATATTGTAATTCTCGGCCAGAAAATCCGCAATTTCGGCTCTGAAAGTGTCAACCGAGATGGTGATGTCGGGGAAATTTTTTAATAATAATTCTATATTGGGGGCCAGTCGTTTTTTTTCTTCTTCTACAGAAATATGTTCGGCATTAGGTCGTGAGGAATATCCGCCGATGTCGATTATGTCGGCGCCTTCTTCTATGATTTGCTTCGCTCTTTGCAAAACAGCATTTTTTTCGCAGTACCGTCCTCCGTCGAAAAAAGAGTCGGGTGTTGTGTTCAAAACGCCCATTACCAAAGGATTTGAAGCCATAACGATGTCATTGTAACTCAGCATCAGAAAAAATGTTTTTTGAAAAAATACTATCTTTTTTTTTTACAAAGATAAAAATTATATTACCTTTGAACTCCTTATGAGAATAAAAATAGGAAAAATATAACCTTAATATAAAAGAAAAGCATATCTTTGTACGATTAAAATTTGTCAATACTATGAAAAAAACAATTGTTAAAGTTTCAGCGGCATTTCTTTCGGTTTTGATGATGGTAGGTTGTGCCAGCAAAGAAAAATCGAACACTACGGGTTGGAATTATAATGATAAGACACAAGGCGGCTTCCAAGTCGTTAACAATTATCATCAGCAGACCCCTCCCGGCATGAAGTTCGTTGAAGGCGGTACATTCACCATGGGTAGAGTGTCAGAAGATATTCTTGGCGATTGGAATAACATACCGCGTCGTGTGACGGTAAGTTCGTTCTATATGGACGAGGTGGAAATCAGCAATGTCAACTGGCGTGAGTATGTGCATTGGATGCGTATGGTGTTCGGCGGAACTCCCGAATTGGTTGAGCGCGCATTGCCAGATACTTTGGTATGGCGTGAAGAATTGGCTTACAACGATCCTTATCTGCAATATTATTTCTCACATGTGGCTTACAACGAATATCCTGTAGTAGGTGTGAGCTGGGAGCAGGCTATGGACTACAGCTTGTGGCGTACTGACCGTGTTAACGAGTTGATGCTGGTTCAGGCTGGAATTATCAATTTCCCGGAATTCCAAACTTTGAAAGACAATCCGGATGTGCTTGATATCGCTCAGAATCAAGTGTTCAGCACTGACAAATATCAAATGAATTCTGAATATCAGCCGGCAGCTGGCAAACACCCGATGAAGACTGAATACGGCGAAGAACGTAAGACAAATATGTCTGACGGTATCATGTTCCCGAAATTCCGCCTCCCGACAGAAGCTGAATGGGAATATGCCGCTTATGCTCTGATTACAGAAGAAGATGAAGAAAATACCGGCAATAAGCAAATGTATCCTTGGGCTGGCTCTCAATTGCGTAACGCAAACAAGAAATACAGAGGACAGATGTATGCCAACTTCGTTCGTGGACGCGGTGATATGATGGGTATGTCTGGCAATCTGAACGATAAAGCGCTGATTACTGCGCCAGTTTACTCGTACTTCCCTAATGACTTTGGATTGTACAATATGGCAGGTAATGTAAACGAGTGGGTTTACGATGTTTACCGTCCGTTGTCAACCGAAGATGTGCAAGAGTACAACCCATTCCGTGGTAACGAATACAAATCGCCGATATTCACAGAATCGACTGTAGAAGGAAACAATGTTCGCGTTCCGCAAATCGATAGCTTAGGTCGTGTGATTTATGTGATTGACGCTGACCGCGAAACTGATCCCGCTGCTTACGCAAAATTGGATGTCCGCAACTACAAAGATGGTGACAACCGCAGCGGTTTGCACAAAGATAAATGGAAAGAGAATTCAGATCCTGATGTGGCAACAAAGTTGCTTTATGATGCTGACACAGAAGCTGACGGTATTCTGACTTCAAAAATATCTAATACTTCAAGAGTTTATAAAGGTGGTTCATGGAAAGACCGTCCTTATTGGTTGAATCCTTCAACTCGTCGTTGGATTGATCAGAAAGATCGTCGCAACGATATCGGATTCCGCTGCGCTATGAGCAAAGTAGGACCAGAAGCTACTGAAGACTTGAAATAAAAACATGAAAAATAACTATTGAGAAGTTTTCTTCTCAATAGTTTCAAATACAAATGAAATTTTAATCATTATTTAATAATTTAAAAACTATGAAGAAAATTGTTACCTTGGTAATGGCAGTTTGTGCTTTGAGTTCTTGTAACTTCATCGCAGAAAAATCAGACCTTTACAAAAACACTTTGTCACAGAGAGATTCCTTGCAGGCAATCTACAATTCAAAAGATGCAGAAGCAAAAGATCTTCTTTCTATCATCAATGAAGTAGAAGAGAATATCGCTAAAATTAAAGAAGCAGAAGGTGTTATCACAACTGAATCTGGCGAAAATGTAACTGATGATGTTCGTGCTCGCATCAACAACGAAATGACTTATATTCAGGAGTTGATTCAACAGAACAACGAAAAAATCGCTGAACTCGAAAAGAAATTGGGTAACACTCAAGGACAACTCGGCGGTTTGCGTGCTACAATCAACCGTTTGAAAGCTTCAAACGAAGAACAAGCAGCTCAAATTGCAGCTTTGCAGGCTGATTTGGAACAGAAAAACATCCAAATCCAAACTTTGGACAGCACTGTAGTTGCATTGAAAGATACTGCTTCTTTGCTGCTTTCTCAGAAAACTGACGCTGACGCAGTTGTAAGCGCACAAGACAAAGAATTGCACGCTGCTTATTACTATTTCGGCACAGGAAAACAATTGAAAGCTGACAATATCTTGATTAAGAGCAACGAATACAACAAATCTAAATTTACTAAGATTGATATTCGTGAAGTTTCAACTATCAATTTCG
>SUXD01000007.1 GCA_015061145.1 Bacteroidales bacterium
GTATTCGGGTCGCGTTATGCGTGTCAGCCCAAGCTCCCAGCAGTACGCCGTCGGTGCCTACTTTCATGGCGCATTCCGACTGAAAAACCGTAAATTGCTTGAATCTAAACAAGGTAGTCTGTTGTGTTTATTTTTGCATGCTGAGTCTTGCGTTTGTCAGCACTTTCTTGGTGTCTAGCGTAAAGTCGCCGTTCATCATCCAGCTGTAATACGATGGATCGGTAGCCAACACTTCTTTCAGCAGTCTGCCTTTGTACTTCCCGAAGTTTATTACAATGTTGTCTTTGTCGTCGTACACAAATCTTCCTGCAAAATCCACGTTTTTTGTGAACGAGGAGTATTGCGAGAGAAAATTCACATCGTTTTCGAGGTCCTGGTATTTGTCGAGTTGCGCCTTCAATACTTCGTAAGTGGCCATGGTATCGGCCGATGCGGAGTGCGCTTCTGTCAAATCTTTGTCGCAGTAGAATTTGTAAGCGGCAATCAGCGTTCGTTGCTCCTTCTTGTGAAAAATGGTTTGTACATCAATGAATTTTCTTCTGTTCAGATCAATGTCCACGCCGGCTCTGATGAATTCTTCTGCCAGCAGCGGAATGTCGAAACGGTTGGAATTGAACCCGGCAAGGTCACAACCCTCAATCTCGGCAGCGAGCGATTTTGCAATTTGCTTGAATGTGGGCTCGTTTTTCACGTCGTCATCGCTGATTCCGTGCACGGCCGTGGCTTGTTCGGGGATGTGCATTTCTGGGTTTATGCGGCGAGTTTTTGCTATTTCTTCTCCGTTTGGTTTCACTTTCAAGAATGATATTTCTACGATTCTGTCTTGTGCCACATTTATGCCGGTGGTTTCAAGATCGAAGAAAACGAGTGGGTTTTTCAAATTCAAATTTGCCATTTTAAATAGATTGAGAGGAATGTATATGCGAAAGGGCTGCGTTCACAGCCCTTTCGTTGTTGTGTTCTTTTTTGTTTTTTAGTCATTCAGCATGATAGGCATCAGCAACATCAGCAGTTCTTCGTTTTCGGCGTTCTCCAACGGGAGTATTACTCCGGCTCTGCGCGCGTCAGAAAGCTCGATGACAATTTCTGATTGCTCAATGTTTGAAAGCAGTTCGATGAGGTAAACGGATTTGAAGCCGATGCTCATTGGCTCGCTTTGGTATTGGCATGGCACTGTTTCCTGTGCAGAAATCGAATAGTCGAGGTCTTGTGCAGAAACGATAATTTCGTTTTCGTTCAGTTGCAGTTTTATGAGGTTGCTGGCTTGGTTGGCGGCTACCGATGCTCTTTTCAGCGCATTGATTAAAGTCATTCTGTCAACAATGGCCTTGTTGGGGTTGTTCTTTGGAATGACATCGTTGTATTTAGGGTATCGACCGTCTACAAGTCGGCAGATCATTGTAAAATTCTCGAGTGCGAAAATGGCGTTTTTCCCATCGAAATTCACCGTCACGTCGCCGTTTTCTTTCGGCAGGATGCTTTTCAGAAGTGTGGCAGGTTTCTTGGGCAATATGAACGACGCTTCTTTTTCGCTCTTCACGTCATTTATCTTGAAGCGTACCAGCTTGTGCGCGTCCGAAGCAACTACAGTAAGACTGTCGGTAGCGATGTCGAAATAAATGCCGTTCATAACAGGACGCAGCTCGTCTTCTCCTGTCGCAAAAATGGTGTAGCTGATGCTTCTGAGCAGTGTCGATGCGGAAATGGTCAGGTTGTTTTCTGAATTTGCCGCCGATTCTATTTCAGGATACTCGCTTCCGTTTTTGCCCATTGGCGTAATGTTGCCGTTTTGCGCAGTCGTTATCTTTATCGAGAGATTATCGTCGTTGATAGTGAAGGTGATGGGCTGTTCGGGGCAGACGCTCAGCCAGTTCAATAGCTCTTTTGATGGTACGGCTATCTGTCCGTCGTTTTCGGCGTTCTCAATCAACTCAACTGTCGAGATGAGCGTTGTGTCTAAGTCCGACGCTGTGATGGTCAGCTTGTTGCCTTCCACTTTGAATAAAAAATTGTCCAGAATGGGCAATGTGTTTTTTGAAGATATCACCCTGTTCAGGATCTGTAGATGGCTTAAAAGCCCTGTGCTTGATACTGTGAATTTCATTATTGTAGTCTTTATGTATGTATTAAACAAAGATACAAAAAAAATGGATATGATTTACATTTTCTGTATAAATGTTCTTGCTATTTTGCAAATTTTCTTCTTCTCCACCAGAAATGACCGATTCCGAAAATCAACAGAATGCTGATGGGCAGAAGGATGTTGAACATTTGAATGTTTTTCTTGTTTTTCTCTGTTTTTGTCTTGTCCAGCATGCGCAGTTTTAGCTCTCTCGAACGCAGGGTGAACCATCCTTCGTCATCGGCCAGATACAGTATGGCGTTGGTGATGAAGGTGCGGTTGCCGAACTCTTGTCCGGTGTAGGGGTCAAATCCTAATGGCATGGGGCGCATGTTGCCTTTGGTGCCTCTGATGTCGTTGCGTATGATGTCGCCATCGGCCACCACAATCATTTTAGTGGGCTCGCTTTCGTTGCGCTGCTCCTTGGAAGTGATGATGTTTTTTGGCTTCATCCTGTTTTTAAAGACCGAAGTGAATTTCCCTTCTAATGCCACGGCTACAGGAATGTTGCTTTCGGTCAGTCCCAGCTGCTCTATCGGTGTGTCTAATATCTCCAGACTGATGCTGAGTGGAGCTTGCAGCGCTTTCGAGTAGTTGGATGTTGTAAGCAGAATGCTTTTCTTAATATCATGACTGGTTCCGACAAAGTCAATGCTGGAAGCAAAGTCTGATTTTACAAGGTTGAGGTTTCTGGATACAGGGTGCGTCGCAACCGGTTGCAGCAGGGGAGAGAAATACCATGACGTAGGCTGATATTCATCTACCGATGATTCGCCGCTCTTGCTGCCTTGGGCTACAGGAATGAGGATACATTGCGCATCTTCTATGAGTGTGTTGTTCACGCGTATGCCGTAACGGAACAGCTGGTCGTTCAGATTGACGTCGCTGGGGAGCACTGGCGACATGTTGTAGGCCGAGATGGTGTCCATTGATACTTTTACGCCGTCAGTCAGCCACAATACCCGTCCGCCATTCATGATGTATTGGTCGATGACGAATTTCTCGCTCTCGGTGAATTTGTTTTCGGGGGCGGCAATGACCAAAACTTTGTAAGGGTCGAGTACGCTGGCATCGTCGCCTATGATGCCGCGGTCTATCTGAAAATATTTGCTAAGGGTTTGCGTAATGTCGTAAGTGTATATCTCGGGCAATTCGTTATGCCCCTCCAGAAATGCGATTTTCTGAATCTCTTTTTGTGTCAGAGAACGGATGGCGTCGGTAAGTTCAAACTCCAGATTTTCAATAGAAATGTTTAGGTTTTCGTATCCAGTTTTTCCAGGGGCTTTTTTTAGCAGGTTCACCTTGGCGGTGTCTTTGCCGCAGATGATTTTGGCCCAAGGAAAAACTATTTTCTGGATGCTTTTCCCCTCCGAGTCTTTTTCGTTCACTTCAATGGGAGCGAAACCTTCTTCGTAAAGGCGTCTGTAATTCTCGTACCGTTTTTCGTCGTTTTCGCAGTCCGAGGGGTCTTCGAAGTGGTATACAATGTTTTTTTTGCCATATATTTTGAATTCGTCAAGCATCTCCTCTGTGGCTTTCTTCAGCCGCAGAAAGCCAGAGTTCAAATCTCCGTCAAGATATACGGTGACATTCATTTTCTGGTCCAGGTTCTTCAGCAGCTTTTTTGTTTGGGGCGAAATGCTGTATCTCTTTTCGGAAGTGAGGTCCCATCTGAAGAAAAAGAATGAAGCGATGATGTTTAGGATGACGAGTACACCGATAAAAATGAGTGTGCGTGTGGCAGTACGAGTGTTCATCTATTTGTTTTTATAAATAATGTAATGACCAAAGTGCGTTATGCGTTTCCGCCGCTGAATCCGATAATCGGCATTGGGTTGCCCTTTTCGTTGCTCGTCCCTCCATGTTTCGAGTCGTATTTGCTCAAGTTGTCCTGCAATGCGGCTAAAAGACGGCGCGTATTTTCGGGTGTCATGATGATTCTTGCCTTAACCTGTCCTTTGGGTATTCCTGGCATCATGCGAATAAAGTCAAGCACAAATTCAGAATCGGAATGCGCAATTACAGCCACGTTTGCGTATATGCCATCGGCCACATCTTCTTTGATGTCAATGTTCAATTGTTTTTCGTTGTTGTTCATCTTTTGTTTAGTTTAAAATTCTGATACAAATTTAAGAAAAATTACTTTTTAAAAGAAAATTTGCACATTTTTTTGTTTTTTGCGCAAAACACATTACTTTTGTGCCATGGTAGAATACATGAATTATGATAAACGAAAAATTTGTAAAACTTTTTGAAAAAAGTTTCAAGGAAAATTGGGAGTTGCCTGCTTATGATGATTATGGCACCAAAGTAAAATATACTTATGGCGAAGTTGCGCAAGAAGTGGAGAAACGACACATTCTCTTCAATGAATTGGGGGTGAAAAAAGGCGATAAAGTCGCACTTTTGGGTACAAATTCTTCAGAATGGGCCATAACTTATGTCGCAACAGTGACTTATGGCGCAGTCATTGTGCCAATCTTGCCAGATTTCAACCCCAATGATGTACATCAGATTCTGAATCATTCCGACTCGAAAATTCTTTTTGTGATGCCGCGTTTGTGGGATCAGTTGGACGAGGATAAGATTCCTGCCGTACAAGTGGCATATTCTCTTGCCGACAGACGGACGCTGTTGCAGAGAGAAGATGCGCCTGCCATGAAATTTGACGACATCGAACGTATTTTTGCCGAAAAATATCCGCAAGGATTCTCTGCCGATAATGTTTCGTATCCCGAAATAGAAAATTCAGAACTGGCTTCCATCAATTATACATCAGGAACAACCGGATTCAGCAAAGGTGTGATGATGTCGGGCAACAATCTGGCTGGTAATGTAGTTTTCGGTTTACAGACGCAGTTGCTGAAACGCAAAGATGAGGTGGTGAGCTTTTTGCCGCTTTCTCACGCTTATGGTTGCGCCTTCGAATTCCTTACAGCCACTTGCGCGGGCGCACATGTCCATTTCTTAGGCCGTGTTCCTGCTCCCAAAGTGCTCATCAAGGCCTTTCAAGAGGTGCGCCCGAATGTTATTTTCTCTGTGCCCTTGATTTTTGAGAAAATATATAAGAATGTGATTCTGCCACAACTCGAGACCTATGCAATGAAACTGGCGATGAACATTCCGTTCCTCGATACATTAATATATAAGAACATTTGCACTAAACTGAAAGAAACGCTCGGCGGAAACTTTTACGAAGTGATTATCGGTGGCGCAGCTTTGAATAAAGAAGTGGAGGATTTCTTCAAAAAGATAAATTTCCCTTTTACAGTTGGCTATGGCATGACGGAGTGCGCTCCGCTTATCACTTATGCCGATTATCAAGTGCACCGCCAGTCGTCGGTTGGCAAGGCGCTTCCTATTATGGAGGTGAAAATCCTTTCTAACGACCCCTACAATGAAGTGGGCGAAATTGTGACCCGCGGCGAGAATGTGATGCTGGGCTACTATAAGAGCGAAGATAAAACAAGCGAAGTGCTCGATGAAGACGGCTGGTTGCATACTGGTGACCTGGGTCTGCTCGACGAGGAAGGAAATCTTTATATTAAAGGTAGAAACAAATCGATGATTCTTGGCTCAAACGGTCAGAATATTTATCCGGAAGAGATTGAATCGAAATTGAACAATATGCCTTATGTGGCTGAAAGTCTGGTGGTGGAAAGCAACGGAAAGCTCTATGCGCTGGTATATCCCGATAATGATGCGCTTTCGGCCGACATGACGCAAGAGCATTTGCAGCAGATAATGGATAGCAATCTGAAGGAGTTGAATACGAAGGTTGCGCCGTACGAAAAGATTGCTCAGATAAAAATTTATCCATCAGAATTTGAAAAAACGCCCAAAAAGAGTATCAAACGCTATCTTTACAATAAAATAATCGACTGATAATTAATAGTTTGTATTTTATTTTAAAGAAAAGTATAAAAAAAAGCGGAATAAAAGATTCGTAATGAAAAAATTATTATCTTTGTAGCAATTTAAAAAGGAGTTAATATTAATTGTTTAATTATTAAAAAAACAAAAAAAAATGAAAAAGTTAATGTTGTTTTTCGCTGTTGCAACTGCTGTGTCTTTTACATCTTGTGGTTCTAAACAGGCTGCTGAAGAAGTAGCTGAAGAAGCTGCTGTTGTTGCAGATTCTATCGAAGCTGTTGTTGATTCTGCTGCTGTTGTTGCAGATTCTACTGTAGAAGCAGTTATCGATTCTGCTGCTGCTGTTGTTGCTGAATAATTTACAGCGATAAGCGAAAAAAAAACAGGTTGCATGCAACCTGTTTTTTTTTGTGTCTTTTTTCTGATGTTTTTATGTTTCAGAATTCGTTTTCGTCGAACGACATGTCGCTGAAGCCTTCTTCATCAAATTCGTCTTCGTTGAATCCTTCGTCTCCGTAAAAGTCTTCTTCGAAATTTTCGGCTGAAACATTCTTTTTGCTGGTGTCCTCAAAATCTCCCATGACAATCTGTTGTGGCGCTTCGCCTTTTTTTGCCGTGCAGACGGCCTTCTCCAAATGACCGGGTTTGATGTCTTTGAGTCTGACAATGAATCCTCTTTCCGAGAACATATCGAAAATGTACAGCACATTCTGGTTTTTCTCTGTGATGAAGTCGCTGATGACAGTGTCCTCCATCGTGTGACTGTCATATTCCGACGAGGTGTCCATTTCTACTAAGGTGATTTCGAGCTCTTTCTCCCAATTTTCGTCACAAAGGAAAAATGCGGTCATCTCGTTTTTCTCGTAATTCACACTCTCTGAAATGATGTTATGCAATTCCATGAATGTGTTGTCAGCGTCAATTTCTATCTCGCGCGAAAATGTGCTGCTCTCGTCTGAAATAAGTTTGAATTTGTAAATCATAGGTTCTTCGTGTTTTCTCGAAAGCAAATATATAAAATTTGCAGGTTGCATGGATAAAATGTGCGTTTTTTTTCCGAAAATATGTGCATAAAAAGAGCCGGTTCCTGTTTTTGGGGGAGTCGGCTCTTTTTGCTTGTTTGTCTTTAAATATGTTTAAGCCATTATTTTTGCCTCAAGTTCCTTTATGACAAGTCTGAGGTTCTTGTCCCAGTCGAGTTGATCGCTGATAACTTTGCAAGCGTGCAGCACGGTGGCGTGGTCTCTTCTGCCGATGTGCAGACCAATGTTGCTCAGCGACTGCTGTGTGTGTTGTTTCGACAAGTACATGGCCAATTGTCGCGCCAGTACAAGCTCGTGCCTTCTGTCTTTGCTCAACACTTCATCTACAGGGAGATTCAGGTGTTCGCATACGGTGTTTCTGATAAATTCTACCGTGATGGCTTTGGGCTTCTGTTCTGTTGCGCTGTTTCCCAGCACTTCCATGGCAAGCGACAAGTCGATTGCTTGATTGCCGTTTACGATAGAGAAAAGCAGCAATTTTGATATAGCCCCTTCCAGCGCGCGGGTGTCGCCTGTATGCTCGGCAATGTATTCCACCACATCCTCAGGAATGTGCAAGTCGTCTTTTTCAATTTTTTTGCGCAGAATGGCTTTTCTGAGCTCTACGCCAGGCTCTTCTATTCTGGCAGACAATCCTCCTCTGAAACGCGACAAAAGTCTGTCTTCGAATCCTTCTAGCTGCTCGGGCATACGGTCTGATGTCAGTATCAGCTGTTTTCCTGATTGGTGCAAGTAGTTGAAGATGTTAAAGAAAATGCCTTGTGTTTTCTTTTTCGTTGCAAATTCATGTATGTCGTCAATTATCAGTACATCTATGTGCTGATAAAAGTTCATGAAGTCGTTTGTCTTGTTTTCCATCGTGGCTTGGCTGAACTGTTGCGAGAACACATGCGCTGATACATACAGTACATTTTTCTCTGGATGCAAGTCCTTTACCATCAGTCCGATAGCATTTGCCAGATGTGTTTTGCCCACTCCTGGATTACCATAGATGAACAATGGGTTGAATACGGTTTTTCCAGGGGTGTTTCCGATGCTTACGCCTGCCACATGCGCCATTTTGTTTTCCTTGCCTTGTACAAAGTCGTCAAAGGAAAGATTTATGTTCAGGTGTGAGTCGATGTTCCCCATCGGTCGTGGCGTCGTGGGTGTGTTGTACGCTTTCTTGATGAAGTCGTTCGGTGTAGGGGTGGGCACAGATGTAGTTCCGCCAGGAATGTGCGATTCCAATTCTTCAAGCGGAATGATGTACATCAGCTTTACGCTTTCACCTGTTTCGCGTTTCAGCGTTTCGCGTATGAGTTTTGAGTAAGTTCTTTCTATTTGTGTGTAGTAGAACCGCGACGGCAGCTGAATGGTGAATTCGTTCTTCTCTTCGTTTTTCTCATATTTGACGGGTACGATGGGAGCGAACCATTGGTTATATTCCTCGGTGGAGATGTTGTCTTTGATAATGCTTTTGCATTTCTCCCAAAGTTTCGTGTGATTTATCGTCGTCATTTTAGTATTAGTCTCTTTTTAACGATTACAAAATTGGGACGATTTTTTTATAAAAAAAAACTGATTTTTTTTTGTCTATTTAAAATATTTCGTATCTGACTGATTTTATATTTGTTAGACTTAAATGCTTGATAGTCAATATATTTGCCTGTTGATAACTTGATTTATCAAACTGATAATAAATAAGTTATACCTTTTGTTGTATTCTGTCTTTTGTAAATTGACTAAATGAAATTCTTTGTAAAATCAGCGATTTGTAAAAATGTTAATGAAACTTAAAATCGCTTATTTAGAAAAAGTCTAAATAAGCGATTTTTTTTCCCTCAATTATATATATGTATTATTTGTTTTTGCTTTTGTCTTTCGATTTGCCTCCAAATACCGATACATTAATATATCGCGACGGGTGGGCTTTGATGTCAGTAAGCAGTTGTTCGGCGCTGCTTATGGTGCTGTTGATGTTGTTGTAAAGGGCTTCGTCGTTCAATAGTTTGCCTAGGTTGCCGTCGGTGCTGTTAAGCTTTTCGGTTATGAGTTGCAAGTTGTTGATGGTGGAGTCAATTTGTCCGATGGTGGCTGCCAAGTCAACTGAACTCAGATTCTGAGAAGTGACAACAAAGTTCGAGGTGATGGTGTCCACATTGGCAACAATGCCGGGAAGGTCGTTGCTCATCATTGCATTCAGTTTTTCGCTCGAAGCTTCCAGATTTTTGGTGATGACTTCCAATGACTTCAGTGAGTTTTCGAGCGCTTGACTCTCGATGAGTATTCTGCATGCGACAAGCAGCGAGTCCACATGGGGGAGTATGGTGTCCGACAATTGCGGCATAAGGCCGTTTTGGATATCGTCAAACATGCCACCGGCTATTCTGGAGCAGAGCGTGTCTCCTGGGGCGAGTGTTCCTTGGTTGCCTTTGCCGAGTATGATTTGTATGCATTTGCCGCCCAGCATGCCGTCGTCAACCAATTCGAGTACAGACCCTTTCGGTATTTGTATGTCATCATCGAGCGAAACAACCACCGTGAACGGCGTTTCTTGACTGAAATCGTAGGTGATTTCGTAAACGCTTCCGATTTTATGCCCGTTGATTTTGACAGGCGCGGAGGTCATCAGTCCGTCTATTCTGTCATATTTTGCGTAAAAATGAGAGGTCGGGGTGAAAAGGTTTACGCCTTTCAGATAGTTTGCTCCGAATATTAGAAGGGCGATACCTATAATTATCATCAGCCCGATTTTAACTTCTCTTTTTATTTTCATGGTGTTTTCGTGTTTCTATTCTTTATTTGATTTTAATGCCGTTCTTGAATTTCACAATAAAGGCGTCGGGGAAGCACTTCTTTGCTTCGCTCAGCAGACTTTGCGCTTTGGCGCTGCTTTCGGTTTCTCCGTATGTGTATTTGTATAAGTTGTTTTCATAATAATATTTCACGCCGTTCAGCCCGCAGAACTTCGGATTGTTGCTGTCGGTTTTTCTGCTGCTTACAAATATTTGCACGCGATAGATGATTTTGTCGTCATTTTTCACGCTTGCGGTTGTAGTGGCAGGCTTGGCGCTTTCGGCAACTGCTGGCGCGCTGCTTTTTTGCGGAGCGCTTGTTGTAGCAGCCGGTTTTTGCTCTGGCTTAGGTTCGGGTTTAGGTTCTGGCTTGCTCTCTGTAGCTGTGGGCTGTGGCGCGGGTTTTGGCGCAGTCGCTGTCTTGGTGGGCGCAGTTGTGGCGCTTTGTGGCTTAGCGGTGCTTCCGCTGGCAGCAACAGCCCCGGAGCTTTTTTTCTCAAAATCTTTCTTGAATGAGCAGAACGCCTTGTATATTGCATTGGCGAGTGCGTCTTGCCCTTCGGCAGAGTTCAGGTATTTTTCTTCCTCTTTGTTCGATATGAATCCGACTTCGACAAGTACGGCGGGCATGGCGGTTGTCTTCAGCACCCAGAATCCAGCTTGCTGTACGCCGCGGTCTTTGCGGTTGCATTTCTTGAATTCCGATTGCACCATTGAGGCGAGCGAGATGCTCTGCTCCATGTGCTTGTCTTGCATAAACTCAAACATGATGTACGACTCCACCGATTTTGGGTCGAAGCCTTGGTAAGTCTGCTTGTAGTCGTCCTCCAGCAATATCACCGAGTTTTCCGTCATTGCCACCTCCAGATTCTCTTTCGTCTTTGCCACACCAAGCGAGAAAGTCTCGGTGCCCGATGCTGCAGGGTTGGTAGAGGAGTTGGTGTGTATAGAGATGAAAAGGTCGGCTTTCTTGTCGTTGGCAAACTTCGAACGCTCCGACAGCGTGAGGAAAACATCCTTTGAACGGGTGTAGTACACGGTGGCGTTTGGCACTTGATTTTTTATCTTTTGTCCGACTTTCAGCGCAATGGAAAGGTTGATGTCTTTCTCGTTGGATATGAGTCCTCTGGCGCCAGGGTCTTTCCCGCCGTGTCCGGCATCAATGACTACCGTGAAATTCTTCTGCGCGAAAACAGCGCAGGTAAATGCTGACAAGAAAATTGTCAGCGCCAATGTGATGTATCTTCTTAAAAACGCTTTCATGGTGAAATATTTTACAAAAATATAAATTTTAGATGGATTTTCAGCCTGAAAGGTTTAAAAAAGTGGATTGTTGTTGAAAGTTTACAAAACTTATTCGGAAAAATGAATCAATAAAATTTAAAAACGGATTCTAATTCTTCGTGATATATAAAAAAACATAAAAAAACAAAACGGTTTCTCAACTTTTAGTAGTAACTTTGTCCGCTAAAAGTATAAACTTAAAACAGATAACAATGAAAGTATTGAAATTTGGCGGCACTTCGGTTGGGTCGGCACAACGAATCAAGAATGTCGCAAACTTGGTATGTGACAAATCTCAAAAATTAGTTGTATTGTCAGCCATGTCGGGAACTACAAACTGCTTGGTTGAAATTTCAAACTACCTTTATAAAAGAAATTTGGATGGCGCAAACGAAACCATCAACACCCTCGAGAAGAAGTACGACGGCGTGATTGCTGAGCTGTATGCTGATGAAAAATACCGCAAACAGGCAGCCGATGTGCTGAAAGAACGTTTCGACTTCATTCGCTCGATGACGCAAAGCATTTTCACTTCGTTCGAAGAAAAAGCCATTCTGGCGCAGGGCGAACTGATGTCAACCAATATGTTCCATATCTATCTGCAGGAGCAAGGCGTCGATTCATTCTTGATTCCCGCCCTCGACTTTATGAAGATTGACAAGAACAACGAACCGGATTCGGCTTTCATCAAAGAGAATATCAACGAGATATTGAAAAAGGAAAGCGGACACGAAATATACATTACGCAAGGATTCATTTGTCGTAACGCTTACGGCGAAATCGACAACCTGCAACGCGGCGGAAGCGACTATACCGCTTCGCTCGTCGGTGCGGCCATAGGCGCCGAAGAAATCCAGATTTGGACGGATATCGACGGCATGCACAACAACGACCCTCGCGTGGTGGAAAACACCAAGCCAGTGGCTAACCTGCATTTTGAAGAAGCTGCTGAGCTGGCCTATTTCGGTGCAAAAATCCTGCATCCTACCTGTATCTTGCCTGCCAAGTTGGCTAACATTCCTGTGCTGCTGCTCAACACGATGGAACCGACAGCCAAAGGAACTACCATTTCTAATGTGCAGAAACCGGGCAAAATTGAGGCGGTTGCAGCTAAAGACAACATCACGGCTATAAAAATCAAATCGGGCAGAATGTTGCTCGCTTATGGTTTCTTGCGTAAAGTGTTCGAAATTTTCGAGCATTACAAGACTTCTATCGATATGATCACCACTTCGGAGGTGGGTGTTTCGCTTACGGTTGACAATACCAAAAACTTGCCCGAAATAACCGAAGAACTGAAGAAATTCGGTACGGTGACGGTAGAAGAGGGCATGGTCATCATCTGCGTGGTGGGCGACTTGAACGCTCAGAATGTCGGATTCCAAGCCAAGATTGTGAACGCTTTGAGCGAAATTCCTGTTCGTATGATTTCGTACGGCGGAAGTAACTACAATGTGTCATTCCTCGTGAAAGCAGAGGACAAGAATCGTGCTTTGCAAGCTTTGAGCGACCATTTGTTTAATTGATAAAGCAAGAGCAAAATGAAAGGTGTGTTTCCTGTCGCTCGTTTCGAAGATAAAGAAACGCCGTTCTACTACTATGATGTGGAACTGTTGGAAAAGACTTTGGATACCATAAAGACCGAATCGGGAAAATATGGTTTCAAGGTGCATTATGCTGTCAAGGCAAATGCCAACAAAAGGATACTGCAACTGATCAGCCAAAGCGGGCTGGGTGCCGATTGCGTGAGCGGAAATGAGGTGAAGGCCTGTGTCGAAGCTGGATTCCCTGCCGAGAAGATAGTTTTTGCCGGTGTAGGAAAAACCGACAAGGAGATAAATGAGGCGCTCGATTGCAATATTTTCTGCTTCAATGTAGAAAGTCGCCAGGAGATGGATGTCATCAACGAACTGGCTGCCGCAAAATCGGTAAAGGCACAAATCGCTATCCGCGTGAATCCGAATGTGGATGCGCATACGCATGCCAAAATAACGACAGGGCTGAACGAAAACAAATTCGGCATCAATCTGGAGATGCTTCCCGATACGATTCGTCATGCCCAAACGCTGGAGCATGTGGAGCTCATCGGATTGCATTTTCATATCGGTTCGCAAATTACCGACATGTCGGCTTTTGAAGATCTTTGCGTTCGCATCAACGAACTGCAAGACGAATTGGAACAGAAGTTGAATCTGGTTGTTCCTAATATCAATGTGGGAGGCGGACTGGGTGTGAACTACGAGCACCCCAACCATTTGCCGATAGCTGATTTCGAGACTTATTTCCGTGTGTTCTCCAAATACCTGAAATTGCGTGCGGGACAAACTTTGCATTGCGAACCGGGACGCTCGGTAGTGGCGCAGTGCGGTTCGCTCATTACCCGTGTGACTTACTTGAAAGAGGGCACAGTGAAAAAATTCCTCATTGTCGATGCCGGCATGACCGACCTGATTCGTCCTGCCATGTACGACTCCTATCATCGTATTGAAAACCTGACATCTGATGAGGCGGAGGAAACCTACGATGTAGTAGGCCCAATTTGTGAGTCTTCTGATGTGTTTGGAAAAGACCGCGTGCTGAACAAATCAAAAAGGGGCGATGTTTTAGCTATACGAAGCGCAGGGGCGTATGGCGAGATAATGTCGTCGAGATATAATTTAAGAGCCTTGCCTAAAGCGTATTTCTCAGATGATTTTTGATATTCAAGCGATAAGTGAATTCCTCGGTCAACTCTCGTACAGTTGCTTTGTGTATGTGTTGCTGGGAATCTTTGTCTTTGCGTTTCTGATTCAAGAGTTCTATTATTTCTATTATTATCGCGGCTTTCTAAGGTATTCGAATAAGGTGAAGCGGAGCATGGTTGGCTTCAGCTATCACAAACCTTCGGTTTCAGTCGTTATCTGCGCCCGCAATGAATCCGAGAATATCAAAAAAAATCTGGAGGGAATACTTCAACAGGAGTATCCCAATTACGAGGTGATAGTGGTAAACGACGGTTCAAACGACGACACGAACGACATTCTTTATCTGCTCGAGAAAAAATATCCGCATCTTTATCATACTTTTCTGCCCGAAGAAGCCAAGTTTGTCAGTCGCAAGAAAATGGCGCTTACAGTAGGCATAAAGGCTGCAAAAGGGGAGTTGTTGCTTCTTACCGATGCCGATTGCTGGGTAGAGAGCAAATATTGGATAGAGAACATGGTGCGCAATTTCGATAACGAAACGGATTTGGTGTTGGGATATGGCGCATATTCGCAAAAGAAAGGGATGCTTGGACGCATGATTTCATTCGACACGTTTTTCATCATGCTCCAATATTACGGATTCGCGTTGCGCGGCTGCCCGTATATGGGTGTGGGACGGAATATGGCATACCGTAAAAGTTGTTTCGTGGCGAACAAGGGATTTGCTTCGCTGATGAATATCCAATCGGGCGACGACGACTTGTTTGTCGAACAGATATCCACCCCAAAGAATACCAAAGTGGAGGTGTCGCTCGAGAGCGTCACTTATTCAGAACCGAAAGCGACATTTTACGAATGGTATGTGCAGAAATATCGTCACTTGACTACTGCAGCATATTATAAAACAGATATTCGTTTCAGAATAGGCGTGGAGGTGTTCAGCCGTTTCCTTTTCTATCTGTCGCTGATACTGTTGCTTATATTTGGCGATATGTTTTTGCGCTGCTGCGTGTTGTCCGTTTTCTTATCCCGTTTTCTGACACAGTTCATTATCTTGAACAGGTCGGCAAAACGCATGAAAGAAAGACGCTTTCATCTGGACATCCTGCTGTTTGACATTTTCCTGCCATTGGTGAATCTTTATGCATTCACCCTCGGTCGTCAACCGAACAGCCAAAACTACAAGTGGAAATAATTATTGGGGTGTAATGCGCTATTTCATTCATCTTGCATATAACGGAGAGAAGTATCATGGTTGGCAGATTCAGCCTAATGCATCGAGTGTGCAGGAGACTTTGGAACGCGCAATGAGCCTTTTGCTTGGCGTTAAAATATCGTTAGTGGGTGCCGGGCGTACCGATACGGGAGTGCACGCTCGAAGCATGACAGCGCATTTTGAAGTGGAGGACGAGCTCCATGATAAGGGGTTGCTTGTTGAGAAGTTGAACCGATTTCTGCCCCCTGATATCGCCATTTATGACATCCGAAGGGTGAAAGACGATGCTCACGCCCGTTTCTCGGCACTCAGCCGTACTTACAGGTATTATGTCTCTACAAAGAAAAATCCGTTCAAAAAAGACTTTGTATGGCGCATCAACGGCTCTTTGGATATCGAGCAGATGAATAAGGCGGCAGAAATGCTGTTCCGCTATGTCGATTTCACCAGTTTCAGCAAGTTGCATACCGATACGAAGACGAACAATTGCAAGATAATGCATGCCGAATGGACTCGCGAGACGGATACGGATTTTGTTTTTGAAATAAAGGCAGACCGTTTTTTGCGCAATATGGTTCGCGCCATTGTCGGCACATTGGTGGAGGTGGGCAAGGGCAAAATGACAGTTGATGACTTCTGCCGAGTTATTGAGAAGAAAAACCGATGTGCCGCTGGCAATTCAGTGCCGGCTCATGCGTTGTTTCTTGTCGATGTGGGGTATCCTGAAGAAGTGTACATGATTTAACAAAAAAAAAGACCGTTTCGGTCTTTTTTTTTGTTAATATGCCAGTTTTTTAAATGATGCCAATTTTTGAGTTCAGCAAGAACTCGATGATGTCATCAATCTCTTTGCTGGCTGGTATTTGATCGGTGATTTGCCGGCAAATTTCTTCCATGTCAGTGGTTTGATTTTGGAATACCAGACGGTAGGCAGAAGTGATGTGTTTGATGTTCTTTTCGTCAAATCCGTTGTTTTTCAGAATCACTGCATTCACACCATGATAGCATATCGGTTCCAGTGCAGCTACGATGTAGGGCGGAATGTCTTTCGAAAACCGGCATCCGCCTTGCACAAAGCTCCATTTTCCCACATGAGTATCTTGTTTCATCAGCACATTTGAGCACAAGATAGAATGGTCGTCTATAATGGTATTGCCCGAAATTTGAGAGGCATTGCCTATAATGCAGTCGTTCCCGATGTGAGTGTCGTGCGACAAGCGGGCGGCTTGCATGATGAAGTTTCTGTCTCCAATTGATGTTTTTCCATCAATGGTGGTGGCTTTAGATATTACCGAATATTCGCGAAATACATTGTTGTCGCCAATTTCAACAGTAGTATCCTCGTTGTTGTACTTAAAGTCCTGAGGAACTGCCGAAATAATGGAACCTTGGTAGAATGTGTTGTTGTTGCCTATACGTGCTCCCCTCAATATGCTGGAGTATGGCATTATTACATTGTTGTCGCCGATGACGACATCTTTGTCGATGTAGGCGAATGGGTGGATGGTTACATTTTCGCCTATTTGGCTTTCTTTGTCAACGTATGCTAATGGACTGATCATAATCGTAAAATTTAAATGTTGTTTTTAATTTCGACCTCCGCCTAAAGCTTTATATAAATTGATGACAGCCTGCAGTTGGGCGAGTTTGTCATTCTCTACTGCCTGTTGTGCACGTAGCAACGACTGCTGAGCGGTGAGCACTTCCAAATAGGTGGATGAACCTAATTGCAGAAGACTTGTTGTTGCTTCTTCGGCGCGTTGCAGTTGCTCTACATATTCTGAGCGTAGTTCTACTACTGACTTGTTGTAGTTGTATGCGTAAAAAGCGTCACTTACTTCTTTGCCGGCATTCAGTATTGATTTCTGAAAGTCCAGACAGGCTTGTTCCTCTTTTATTTTTGATATTTTCAGATTGGCAGTCAGCTGACCTTTGGCAAACAAGGGCATCAGCATAGAGCCTGCAGCCGATAGCATCAGCTGACCAGGGTTGATGATTGCTCCTGTAGCGTTATTCAACCATGCGCCGGTACCTGTTATCGTTATGCCAGGGTAGAATGCAGCGCGGGCTGAATTCGTGTTGTAGTAGGCATTGGCAAGCGTATATTCTGCCATGCGTACATCCGGACGATTGGCGAGCAGGGTGGCCGGAACTCCGATTCCCGTTATTTCTGGCATTTGCTGCTCGTCTATTGTGCTGCGTTCTATCGCTTTTGGATTGGTGTTGAGCAATATGCAAAGCGCATTTTCTGCATCTTGTATGTTTTTCTTCAAGTCAAGTGCGTTTATCTTTGCTGCTGTACATTGCGCTTCGCTTTGTGCGATGGCGGCTTCGTTCAGCATACCTGCCAATTTCATCGACTTCATCGTTTCAATCTGATTCTCCCAATTGGCAACAGTTTCTTCGGTTATTTGCAATTGTTTGTCAGCCACTAACAGACTATAGTAATAATTGGCTACCGCGGCTATTAAGTTGCATTTTACTGCCTGTGCGTATTCCTCGCTTTGCAACAATTGAACTTTTGATGCGCGTTTGGCGTTCAACACTTTCCCAAAAATGTCGGCTTCCCAGCTCACAACCAGCGGGACATTATAGTTGTTGGCTGTAATGGGCAGTATGCCGCCTAATTTTTCATTGGCTTTGTCGCCGGCGCTTACGCGTCCTAACGTACCGCTTGGATTCAGAGTTACTGATGGCGCAAAGGCGCGACGATTCATCTTCAGAGCGGCTGTGGCTATGTCAATGTTCATTTTCGCCTTTTGCATGTCCACATTGTTTTGCAGAGCAGTGTCAATTAATGCTTGAAGCTGCGGATCAGTGAAAATTTCACGCCACGACAAATTGGCCATGCTGGTGGAATCGTCCGATGCGGTAGTCACTTCACGATAAACTCCTTCGGCGCTTATCGTGTCGGGACGTTCATATTTTTTGTAAATGTGGCAGCTGCTAAAGCTGATAGCCGCCAACATTATTATTATTGTCTTTTTCATATACTCTTATTTTGCGTATTGTTCTATTTCTTTATTGATATCCTGATTGTCGATGTCATCAAATTTAATAGGCTTGATTTTCTCCTGCAGATATTGGAATATTACGAACAACGACGGAACCACAAAAATCTGGAATATCATGCCTAAAAGCATGCCGCCTATTGTTGCCGAGCCCAAAGCTCTGTTACCGTTGGCTCCTGCACCCATGGCAAACATCATCGGAAGCAGTCCGACAATCATGGCTAGCGAAGTCATCAGGATTGGACGCAAACGGGCGGCAGCGCCAAGTATTGCTGCCCAAGTGAGTCCCATGCCTATGCGTCGGCGCTCGAGCGCAAACTCAACGATAAGGATGGCGTTTTTGGCAAGCAATCCAATAAGCATAATCAATGCGATTTGCATATAGATGTTATTCGACGCACTGCTGAATATAGGAATGATGGAGTTCAAGCCGCCCATCAGGTGTGCAAACAGGAACGAACCTGCCAGACCGAAGGGCACCGAAAGCAAAACGGCGAATGGTACGACATAACTTTCGTATTGTGCCGAAAGTAGCAAATATACGAATGCGAAGCATAGGATAAAAATAAGAATCGTAGTGCTTCCGCTTGACGACTCTTCTTCGCGCGTCATGCCGGAGAATTCAAAGCTGTATCCCACGGGCAGATGTTGCGCCGCTGTTTCTTTGATGGCTTCAATAGCCTGACCGCTGGTGTATCCCGTGGCGGGACTTCCGTCGACCGACATGGAGGTGTAAAGGTTGAAACGGTTGATGATGTCAGGACCGTAAACCTTGTGCATGCTCATAAATTGAGTGATAGGTGCCATTTCGGCGCCGTTTCTCACTTTAATGCTGTTGAGCGATTCAAGATCGCCGCGCTTCTGCGGGTCGGCTTGCAGCATGACACGGTACAGTTTTCCGAAACGGTTGAAGTTCGAAACATACATACCTCCATAATATCCTTGCAATGTCGTGAGAATGGTGCTTGGACTGATGCCGGCTTTCTTGCAGGCAGCCACATCTACATCTACCATATATTGCGGATAGTTCGGACTGAAGGAGGTCTGTGCTGATGAAATTTCAGGACGTTCGTTCAGCTTGGCGAGGAAGTTTTGCGCTACTTCGTAGAACTTGTCAAGACTGCCGCCGGTTTTGTCCTGCAGGTTGAAGGTGAAACCATTTGTTACACTGTATCCGGGAATCATTGGAGGCGCAAAGAAGAAAATCTGTGCATCCTTGAATTCCTCTCGGCATTGCAGATAGAGCAATCCGGAGAGTACATCCGAGCGTTCTTTGATAGTCTGCTCCAGCGAACCTCTTCGTTCTTCCCAGTTGCGGAGTTTGCAGATGAACGAACCGTAAGATGGACCTTGACCTGACATGAAACTGTATCCGATAATCATGGTACGGCTTTCTATGGCATGGTTTTCGCTCAAAATGGCGTCAACCTTATTCAGCACTTCTTCGGTACGCTCGAGTGTGGTACCCGCAGGCATCGAAACTACACCCATAATAGTGCCGACATCTTCGTTAGGGACAAGGCCCGTGGGGGTTACATTCATCAAGTAACCGAGCAGGAAGAATGAAATCACTACGGCTACAATAGAAATGAGTGGACGCTCTACCAATTTGCGCACGTGTTTCTTGTACTTCTCAAGCAGTTTGTTGTAGAAGTTGTTGAAAGCATCATGAAAACGCTTGGTGAAGATACCAATGAGGGCAATGAGAGCAATGACACTGAAAATTACAAGCATCAGGATGTTCTCAAAACTAAATGCGCCGATAATCATGCCAATGATGGTAGCGATAAGGCAAATAATGGTTATGGCCGGATGCATCAGTTTATAGAAACCGCCAGTATATTTCTTTTTCATCTGATTGCGCGCTTCGCCCATGGCTATGTTCATTTTCTCTTTGGTGGTGAGTTCTTCGCCGTCTTCATTATGTGCCTTGAGGAACAAAGCGCAAAGTGCAGGACTCAGCGTGAGGGCGTTCAAAGCAGAGAATCCGATGGCGATGGCCATTGTCAGACCGAACTGTTGGTAGAATGTACCTGATGTGCCGGGCATGAAACTTACCGGGATAAATACGGCCATCATCACCAGCGTAATGGATACGATGGCGCCGCCCAATTCGTTCATGGCATCGATTGAGGCCTTGGTGGTTGATTTATAACCTAAGTCGAGTTTGGCGTGAACGCCTTCTACCACCACTATGGCATCGTCCACCACTATGGCAATGGCGAGCACCATGGCGCACAGCGTAAGCAAGTTGATAGAGAATCCAATGACATATAGCGCAAAGAATGTACCTATAAGTGCCACAGGAATGGCGATAGATGGTATCAAAGTCGAACGGAAATCCTGCAAAAACAGATATACTACGATGAACACCAAAATGAAGGCTTCTATCAAAGTTTTGATAACCTCATGTATTGAGGCGAAAAGAAAGTCGTTGACATTCTGTTGAATACGGATTTTCATTCCAGGAGGCAATGTCTGTTCTGTCTCTTTCAACAGTTTCTGCAACTCTTGCACTGTCTCTGTCGCATTTGAACCTGCCGATTGGAAAACTACGCACGAAACGCCATTCTTACCGTCGGTCTTCGCTTTCACTGCATAAGTGAGTCGCCCGAGTTCTACATCGGCCACATCTTTCAAACGAAGGATATTACCGTCTTGATCGGCGCTGATGACGATGTTTTCAAACTCTTCAGGCTTTTCCAGACGACCTTTATAACGCAAGGTGTATTGAAAGCTTTTGTTGCTGTTTTCGCCGATGGCGCCCGGAGCAGCTTCAATGTTCTGTTCTGCAAGCACAGCAGTAATGTCTGACGGCATCAGGTGATATTGTGCCATTACATCGGGTTTCAGCCATATACGCATAGAGTAGGAGGCGCCGAGCATCATGGCTTCGCCTACACCTTTCACACGCTTTACTTGCGGTATGATGTTGATGTCGGCATAGTTTTCTACAAATTCAGTAGAGTAGCGTCCTTCATCGTCGTAGATGGAGAATACCATAAGCATACTGGTTTGACGCTTCTGCGTTAGCACACCTACGCGGGTCACTTCTGAAGGCAGAAATCCCAATGCCTTGCTGACGCGGTTCTGCACTTTCACTGCCGCCATGTCTGGGTCGGTGCCTTGTTTAAAAGTGACAGATATGTTGGCAGTACCGTTGTTGGTGGCCGAAGATGTCATGTAAAGCATGTCTTCCACACCGTTTATCTCCTCTTCGATAGGAGCCACCACAGAGTTAAGCACAGTTTGTGCGTCGGCACCGGTATATGATGTGCTTACGCTGATGGTAGGAGGTGCGATGTCGGGATATTGCATGATGGGAAGAGAAACAATACCCAACAGACCCAGCACAACTATAAAAATAGAGATTACAGTTGAGAGAACGGGGCGTTTTATAAAAGTATCTAGTTTCATTTTTGTTCTTTTTTATTGCGTATTATTCTTTTATCGGATTGATTTTCATGCCGTCTTTAAGACTTGGAATGCCTTCTACTACTACTTGGTCGCCAGATTTCAGTCCTTCGGTGACAACAAATGTCTTGCCGTCGTCGATGTTCAGAGTCGAAATCTCAGTGTTGGTCACTGTGCTGTCAGCATTCAGCACATACACATATCTCTTGTCTTGTATCTCGTAACTGATGCTCTGCGGAATGGTAATGGCATTTTCTTCTACATAAGGGAACAGCACAACGCCGGTACTTCCGCTGCGCAGCAGGCGGTCGGCGTTTTTGAACGAAGCGCGCACAGTGATTGAACCGGTAACAGGGTCCACAACGCCACTGATGGTCTCAATGGTGCCTTCGCCATCGTATAAGCTGCCGTCAGAGAGGCGAAGCTTCAGTTTCGGCATTTTGGAGATAATGTTATTGGTATTGCCGTATTGACGATTGTATTTCAGCAGTTCTTTTTCTGTCATTGAGAAGTATGCGTACATTTCCGAAATGTCAGACACTACAGTCAGTGGGGTGGCATTTGTCGGCCCTACAAGGCTTCCGCGTCTGTAAGGAATGCTTCCAACGATACCGTCGGATGGGCTTGTCACTTTTGTAAACGAGAGGTTTTGCTGTGCTCTCACCAGGTCGGCTTCTCTTTGCAGCAAGGTGGCTTCCGCCGATTTCAGTGAGTTTTCTGCCGATTGGCGTTCAAAGTCGCTGATAATGTTTCGTTTGTATAGTTCGTTTTTGTTTTCCGAAGCGAGGCGAGCGGTTGCCACGGCAGCTTTTGCCGATTCTACGGCAGCTTTTGCCGATTCTACGGCAGCTTCGTATTGTACGGGATCTATTCTGAAAAGCGTCTGTCCTTTTTTAACGGTTGCACCCTCGTCAACGCAGAGTTCTACGATGAATCCGCTCACTTGAGGACGAATTTCAATATCCTGCTTTCCTTTGATGGTAACTGGATAAGACGAGTTCAAACTTACATTCTGCGGTTTGATGGTTTCTACCTTGAAATCAGTAATTGGTTGCAATGTGAACCCTTTTTTGTTGCAAGAGCAAACTGATGCGCAAATTGCTGCGGTGATAACGCATTTAGTGATTGATGAATACTTCATAAAATGTATATATTTGTTTTGTTTTATAACTCCGTTCAAAATTTTTTGCGAAAGTACACAAAATAAACGTCATTGTTAAATGGTTTATTGCTTTATTTTCGTTTTGGAATAGAATTAGAGAAAAAATGAACATTTGGGTCGAAGCATATATACATACAAAGGGCGAGATACAGTATCTCAGCCCTTTGTATATAGCATCCAAGCTGCTTAGAAGAATGCTTGCCGCTTGATGTTTGTTTTGTCTGTAAGTATTACACCGTTTTTTCTACATTCCAGACAAATGCGCGTACGCCCACTTCTTTGTTTCGGTTGTCGAGCTTTTTCACATAATGCAGCAGTTCGTCCACTTTGTCGTCTTCTACCACCGTAATGATGGCGGAATTCATTTCTGGCCAAGTGTGTGTGCCGCGACGCGGCTCGCCATCTACCGAGCCTCGCCCTTGTACATTTTCCCAAAAGGTGAACCCTTTTATCTGTAAGCGGTCGAGCATATATTCCACACGCTCGGTGTTCGCTTGATTGAATATGATAAAAACAGATTTCATAACGTTATTTTTGCTTATTCTTCGTCATTATTCTTAAAATCCACTCTGCTGTCAATTACCACGTCGTCTGGCATGTCAAAGAAGATGAATGTCTTGCGTATCTTCTCTGCATTGTCTCTTTCGCCATGACGCGAGAAGATGGCGTAAAGCACAGGCACTACGATAAGTGTAATCATGGTTGATACAAGCAGACCGCCGATTACCACTACGCCCATTGGCACCCAAGTTTCAGAACCTTCGCTTGTGCTCAGCACCATAGGCACCATACCAAGTATGGTTGTCATGGCTGTCATCAGCACAGGACGCAAACGGGATTGCCCTGAAAGGGCTATCGCTTCGTTCAGCTCATAACCGCGGTCGCGCATCAAGTTGATGTAATCGACAAGCACGATACCGTTCTTTACCACGATACCCACCAGCAATATGACACCCAAGGCACCTACCACGTTCAGCGTAATGCCGGTTATCAGCAATGCCAGAATAACACCCGAGACAGCGAATGGTATTGACATCATGATGATGAACGGCTTGGAGAACGACTCGAACTGCGATGCCATCACCACATATACCAGCAGCACAATGAGCAAGAATAGCAGAATCATGTCGCTGAAGGTTTCTTGCTGTTCTTCGTAGGTACCGCCGATAGTCACGAGAATTTCTTGTGGCACCTCCATCTTGTCTATTTCGGCCTGGATGTTTGTCGCCAATTCGCCCAACGAAATGTCAACGGGGCGCGCAGTCACAGTGCAGACACGTTCACGGCGCTTGCGCTCGATGTTAGGCGGGCACCAGTACTCTTTGATGTCAGCTATTTCTTTCAGTTTTATCTGTTCGCCGGCAGGTGTGTTCAGCGTGAATTCTTCCAGCTTGGATATGGTGTTGCGGTAGTCTTCTTGCAGACGCACCACAATGTCATATTCTTCGCCGTCTTCTTTCAAGTAGCCGGCATTCATACCATTCACGCGCGAACGGATGTACGATGCCACCATTGCTTCGCTTAAGCCGTGCAGGGCAAGTTTCTCCTTGTCGAAGATTATTTGCAGTTCGGCGCGGTCTTCCTCACGGCTGACGTTGATGTCGCGGGCGCCTTCTACCGATTTGAGGCGTTGTTTCAGTTCTGCTACAAAGGCGTTCGTCTTGTCAAAGTCATATCCGTAAACCTCTACATCCACTGTGTTGTTGCCTCCTGCGCCGCCGCCGTTCGAGGTGGAGACGGTGTAGTTTATCACTTCAGGCATCTTGTCAAATTCCTTACGGATGTTTTCTGCCATTTCGAAGATAGTAAAATCGCGTTCGTACATCTTTGTCGTACGAATTGTCATGCTGATTTTGTTGTTTGTGGCCGACGAGAACAGGGCTGAAATGCCGGCGTCGTCGTTGCTACCTGTCGTTGACGATATGATGCGTACATCCTTAGGATAAAGCGCAAAGATGCGGGCTTCTATGTCGCGTGCCACTTTCATCGATTCTTCTACGCGCGTGCCTCGTTGCAGTTCAACGGTGATTGACATTCGTCCTTGGTCGTTCTCTGCCATAAAGTCGGTGCCGATGAATCCGAGGAACATAGGCAGCAATGACAGGATAAAGATAGCCACTACTGTGATGATTGTAATGGTTTTGTGAGTCAGACAGGCGCGGAGCGCATTTGCATAAAAAGCGTCTATCTTGTCCAAAGCTTTTACCACAGTATTTTGGTAAGTGATGCGACGTTTTTTGATTTTTTCCTTTGTCTTGTCCAGTATCAGCGTTCTTGCTTTCAAAAGTTTAGATGAGAGCATCGGTGTCAGCGTGATAGCCACCAAGGTTGAGGTACATACCACGATGGTCACAATCCAACCCAACTCGCGGAAGATGATGCCCGCCATTCCGCTCAGCGTGGTGAGCGGCACGAAAACGGCTACAATAACCAATGTTGTGGCAATTACCGATACCCAAACTTCGTTTGTGGCGTAGATGGCTGCTTCGCGCGGACTGGCGCCTCTGCTGATATGCTTGTCGATGTTCTCGAGCACCACTATCGCGTCGTCCACCACCATACCGATGGCAATGTTCAAGGATGACAGCGAAATCATGTTCAACGAGCTGTCGGTGAACAGCAGGTAGATGAACGACACCACCAACGAAATAGGAATGGTGACGCCGATGATGATTGTTGCGCGCCATTTTCCCAAGAAGAACAGCACCACAAGCACCACGAATATCAGGGCGTAGATAACGGTTTCCGACAATCCAGAAATGGCGTTCTCGATAAATTCAGAACCGTCGTAAATGATTTCCATCTTGATGTCGGGCGGCAAAGTCTTTTGGATTTTCTCCATTTCTTTGCGCACATCGCTGGCAATTTGTACGGTGTTGGCTCCTGTCTGCTTCATGATGACCAGACGCACACCGTCTCGACCGTTGATTTTTTCGTCGAGCGTAAGGTCTTTTATGGTGTCGCGCACAACAGCAAGGTCGCGCACAAACACTTTGCGTCCGTCGGGCATCGAGGCTACCACCACATTGTTTATCTCTTCGCTGCTTTTGTATTCGCCTTCAACGCGCAACTGATATTGCTCACGCCCCATTTTTACAGAACCGGAGGCCAAGTTCAGGTTGTTGTTGCTGATGGCTTGTCCTACCTGCTCCAGACTGATGTTGTAGGCATCTATTTTGTTAGGGTCGAGGTCGATATAAATATAGCGGTCGGGGGCACCCGAGAGCGAAAGGTTACCGATGCCGTCGATACGGTTGAGCACATTGATGACCTTGTCGTTCAGAATCTTGTCGAGTCCAGGGTAGCTTTCGTCGGCAGTGATGGCATACTGCATGATAGGCATCATGCTCGTGTTGAACTTGAAGATGATCGGCGTGCTGGCTCCTTCGGGCAGTTCGTCTTTCACCCACTCCAACGCGTTACGGATGTCGTTCACGGCTTCGTCCATGTCCTCGCCCCATTGGAATTCCAAAGTGATCAACGACATGTTGTCTTTCGAGGTGGAGGTTATCTCCTTCAGACCGTCAACCGAGTTCAGGTTGTTCTCCAGCAATTTTGTTACGTTGGTCTCTATTTCGCTGCCGTTGGCACCGGCATACGTTGTCATCACGGAAATGTAAGGGGGCTCCATTTCCGGATATTGGTCAATTGGCAGTTTGTTCAGCGAGAACAAACCCAATATGATGACCGCAACAAATATCAGCAGGGTTGTAATCGGCTTGTTTATGGCACTTTTGTAAATACTCATTTCTTGAAAGATTATTTGTTGCTATTATTCTTCGTTCATTATATTCAGCTTCACGCCGTCAACCAAGCGCGCTTGTCCTACAACGATAATTTCGCTACCGTTGTTCACTTCGTCTGAGATGATTTCCACTTGGTCGTCGAAGCGCTGGCCCATTTGCACGTCAATGCGTTTAGCATGTCCGTTTTCGTTTACGAAAATGTAGCGGTTGTTCGAGCCTTGCAGCTTGAGCACCGACTGGTATGGCACAACCATAGCCGACACTTTCCCGAAGTTCAGCGAGATATATACATACATGCCCGGACGCAGGGTTTCTCTGCCGTTTGGCACTTTCACTTTCACTTTGAATGTGTGTGTCGAGGCGTCTATCGTTGGATAGATGGTCTCTATTTTGGCGTCAAACTTCTTGCCTTCGTATATGTTGGAGGTCAGGCTCACCGGCATGCCTTCTTTGATGTATGGGAAATACGATTCAGGTATGTTCACATACGCCTTGAGGGTGGAGATTTGCATCAAGGTGAGAATAGGCGAACCGGTGTAAAGTTCTCCGTTCTCATAGTTCTTTTCTGTTATCACACCCGAAAAAGGCGCTTTCACGTAAGTGTTGGTGAGCAGGTTGTCCAGGCTCTCCTTTTGAATGTCGTATTGCGCTTTTGTCTGGTCGTAGGTTTGTTTCGAGATGTTGTCCGACTCGTTGAGGCGCGAAACGCGGTCGAAATCCTTTTTGAGGTTTTCTACATTCAGCTTGGCCTGTATGTAGGCTGTTTCGTCCATCTTCACCAGCAGTTGGCCGGCTGATACCTTTGAGCCGACATCCACCAGAATCTGACGGATATGACCTTGCAAAGTGGGGGCGATGGCTACCTTCTCGTATGCTTCGAGGGTGGTCGAGAGCTCCAGCTCACGGTTCACTTCCGTTTTCTGCAATGTCATCGTTCTCACATTTTCCACTCGCTCCTTCTCTTCAGTTTGGGCATCTTTTTTCGACGAGCACGACACCGAGAATGCAGCTATTCCCAGGATTGTCGCAATGATTCTTACATTCATTTTCATATAGATAATTTTTTATTTTTTTCGTTATAGTGTATTCAGCAGATATTGCAGCTTGGTTTGTGCGGTCAGCACATCGTTCATGGCCGACACATAAGCGTTCTGAGCCGTAATCAGATTGTTGCTTATCGTAATCAGGTCGGTGCTCGAGATGACGCCTTCCGAGTATTTCTGCGAACTTTTATCAAATATTCGTTGATATACTTCCACATTCTTCTTCTGAATCCGGTATGATTCTATCGAAGTCTGCAGCAAGAAGCGCAATGTCTTTTCTTTCATCAGCAGCCCGTCAACGGCGTCGTCTTTTGCCAACTCGGCCGTCAGCACATCGTATTTTGCCTGACGCACTTTAGAGAGGCGCTCGGCGCTCGAAAACAGCGGAACGCTCAGGGTTGCGCCCACCGTGTGCGGGTTCGACATGTTAAAGCCTGCGTCTTTATTGAAGTAGGTCTTGTTGTTGTACTGATAGTAGGCGCTCAGCGTAGGGCCGTATGCCCATTTGTTCAGCTGCACTTGGCGTTTGGCAAGTTCTATGTTCTTGTCTATCAGTTGAATATTGTAGTCGTTTTTCACATCGTAGGTGGTGCCTAGCACTTGCATGATGTTGTCCTCATCCAGCAGGTCGTCCAGTTCTTGTGTCAGGTCTATCTCTGTATCAGCGTTGGCGCAAAGAATGATGCGGAGCGAGTTGTAGGCAATCTCAATGTTCTGCTCTAGCGAGCGGATGGAGTTGTCGAGCGACAGCACCTGCACTTCGATGATGTCGGCGTCGGTGCTTTCCAGTATGCCCACTTCCACGCTTTTTTGGGTGGCTTCAGCCAAACGGTTCAGGTTGTTGCGGCTGTCGAGCAGCAGCTCTTTCGATTTCTCGGCAAGCAATACCGCCAGATAAGCTTCGGTGATTTGATTCTTTATGTCGAGTTCAGAAATGTCTTTGTTTGTCTCGGCAAGCGATTTCGACAGCTCGCTCAGTCTGGTGGCCATTATTTGCGCTCCGCTGATGGCAATGGTGGCTTGTACAGTGAGTGTGCCGTTGGGGTTCATTGGTATATCATTCCCCATCATCTTCATCTTGTATCCGCACATGTTCACATACGCAAGCGAGGCCTCGGCATGAGGCAGCATGGTGGCAATGGCTTGCCATTTGGCTTGCTCCGATTTCAATACCGCATAGTCAGCCGTTTTAATTTTTCGGTTGTATGCCAGCGCATATTCCTTCGCGCCTTGCAACGAGAGCGCTATCTTCGTGCTGTCGCTTACCTGCGAAAAACAGGGGGCCGAAAGCAATAATAGTCCAATACTTAAACTCTTGATTATATTCATTTCTTTGCCGCTAAAAAATTAAAGTGCAAAGATATTAAATATTATGAATATGTACACTAAAACAGCGAAAAACGCACAAATGACCATTTAAAGTGGAAAATAGGACATACATTACAAATGAGGTGTATCTTAATTTGTTGTATATCAATAAAAAAAAAGCAAGACCATGGCTATGGTCTTGCATGCTGCTTTTTGTTGATTCTTTTCAGAATTTATATTTCAGTATTTTTCCGCTTTGTGCTGCTATCGACACTTTTATGTTTTTGCTGAAATATTCTTCCCTGTCTTGTTTGTTCAGCAAGTTCACAGTGCGGTGTTTCTGTTCGCTCTCAATGTGCAGAAAGTCGAACACTTCGTCGGTGATGTTCACGGTGATGACTGTGTCTTGCGTGTCGAAGTTGGCCACCACCATTATCACTTCTCTGCCGCAGGCTCTGAGGAATGCGTATTGGCGTGTGCTGTCAAACTCGGGATTTTCGTAGTTGAGCCACATCAGGTCGTAGAACGAGCCTTCTCTGATGGCTTTCTCGCCGTTGAGCAGCGGTACAAGCGTGGCGTAGAAGCGGCGTATCTCTTTCTCGCTGTCGGTGAGCATCTTCTCGTTGAAGTTTCCGTTGTTTATCCAGCGTGTGATGCAGTCCAAGTTCCAGTAGTCGAATATGGTGGTGCGTCCGTCCAGTCCGCTGAATCCCTCTTTCTCCATGCCAGGTTCGCCCAACTCTTGCCCGAAGTATATCATGAAAGGGTTGGTGTTCATGGTGGCCGACACTATTGCGGCAGGAATGCCGGCCATGGCGTTTTGCGCGAAAAAGTCGGAGGCGATGCGTTGCTCGTCGTGGTTTTCAAGGAAGTTGAGCATCTTTTCTTGTATGCCTTCCAGCTGTTGCCAGCAGTAGGTGATGTTGCTGGTAGGTGTTTCGCATCTCACGGCGGCGCGCAGGGTGTCGTACAGCCCCACTTTGTCGTACAGATAGTCGAAATTGCCGTACGACAGGAAATTGCGGTATATGCCGGGATTGTATATCTCGGCAATGAAAATAATGTCAGGGAATGCTTCTTTCACCTTGGCAATGGCCCAATGCCAGAATTCTACGGGCACCATTTCCGCCATGTCGCAACGGAAACCGTCTACGCCTTTTGCTGCCCAGTAGAGCAGAATGCCGCACATCTTCATCCAAGTGTCGGGCGTAGGGTCGAAGCAGCGTTCGCCGGTGAAGTAGTTCACGCCGTAGTTCAGCTTGATGGTCTCGTACCAGTCGTTGCGGCTGGGGTGGGCGTGAAAACAGTCGTTGCCGGTGGCTTTGGCCGGCATTTCGAAGTATGGCTCAGGCTCTCCGTCGCACAGGTCGAACGAAGGGGCGAACGCTTCGTTTTTGATGTAGTAGAAGTTGTTGTACGGTAAAAACGGCATGTTCGGGTTGTCGCTTGCTCCTAGGTCGTCAATCATTTTTTCGCGGCTGTCGGAGTAGTATTCGCGTGCCACATGGTTAGGCACAAAGTCCATGATGACTTTCAGTCCGGCGTTGTGCGTGCGGTCGAGCAAGTCCTCGAATTCGCCCATTCTCTTGGTCACATTCTCTGCCAGGTCGGGCGACACATCGTAGTAGTCCTTCACTGCGTATGGCGAACCGGCTCTGCCTTTCACCACGGCAGGGTGGTTGCGTTTTATGCCGTATTGGCTGTAGTCGGTTTTGGTGGCATGTTCCAGCACACCGGTGTACCAGATATGCGTGTAGCCGAATTTTTTTATCTCCTCCAGTGCCTTGTCGCTGAAAGCGTTGAATTTGCCGCAACCGTTCTCTTCGATAGTTCCGTTTTCCTTGTTCTTGTGTCTCTTGTTCCCGAAAAGGCGGGGCAGCACTTGGTAGATGACTATTTTTTCGCTCATTAGATATGGTATGGTTTCTAATTTCTGATTTCTAATTTGACGATTTGAAGATTTGAGAATTTGAAAATTCTGTCAGCGTCAAAGTCTTCGTCAGCGTCAACGTTGTTTATGATTTCTAATTTGTTGAGTTGTTGAGTTGTTGAGTTGAATATTGTGTCTGCGTCAAAGTCTGCGTCAAAGTTTCTAATTTATGATTTGAAGATTTGAATATTTGAGAATTTGAAAATTAACTTTCCTTCTATCGATGCCTTCAATTCATAATTATCTCCCGTTGGTCAATGATTTTCAATTCATAATTCATAATTCAAAATTCATAATTATCTCCCGTCTGAGTCAAAGTCATTATCAATTAAAATATTCTCGCTTCTTGTTTCTGTTTCCTTGTTTCTCAAAACCTCACTCCACATACAGCACCAGTCCTTTCAGGTATTCGCCTTCGGGGTGGTAGATGTTTATCGGGTGGTCGGCAGGCTGCGTGAGCTGATGCAGGATGCGCACATTCCTTTTCGACTGTGCCGCTGCGCTGAACACCGCCAGCCTGAACTGCTCTTTGCTCACGGCTTGCGAGCACGAGAAAGTGAACAGAATGCCGCCTTTCTTTATTTGCTCAAAGGCTTTGGCGTTCAGTTTCTTGTATCCCTGCAACGCATTGCGCAGCACATCCTTGTGCTTGGCAAAGGCTGGAGGGTCGAGTATGATAAGGTCGTACTTGTCTTGTATGTCGTCCAGAAATTTGAAGGCGTCGGTCGTGTAGGCATGATGACGCGTGTCGTCGCCGAAGTTCAGGGCGATATTCTTGTTCACAATGTCGATTGCCTTGCCCGAGCTGTCCACCGAATCGACGCTCACAGCGCCGCCGCGCATGGCGTAGCACGAGAATCCTCCCGTGTAGCAGAACATGTTGAGCACCGATTTCCCTTGCGCATATTTCTCCAGCAGACTGCGGTTTTCGCGCTGGTCGATGAAGAAGCCTGTCTTCTGTCCTCGTTCCCAGTCGATAAGGAATTTCAGTCCGTTCTCCATGGCGGTGTTGCCGGCGTTTTTGCCTGCCAGATATTCGTTGGCCGAGTCGATGCCGGCTTTGTACGGAAGGGTAGTCTCCGATTTGTAGTAGATGTTCTGTATGGTGTCGCCCATCACCTTCAGTATGGCTTTGGCTATGGCGTGGCGTGCGTAGTGCATGCCGGCCGAGTGTGCCTGCATGATGGCGGTATGGTCGTAGATGTCCACTATCAGTCCGGGCAGCGAGTCGCCTTCGCCGTGCACCAGGCGGTAGGTGTTGTTGTCGTCGCGCATCAGTCCCAGCGAGCGGCGCACGTCATACGCCTTGCTGATGCGGTTCTCCCAGTATGCCTCGGTCAGTTCCGTATCGTCAAACGACAGGATGCGTACCGCTATGCTGCTGTTCTGAAAATGCCCGATGCCCAAGAAATTGCCGTGTGCGTCGGCTACGCGCACCACTTCGCCCTCTTCGGCCTTTCCGCATATTTTCTTGATGGCGCCCGAAAACACCCACGGATGAAATCGTTTCAGGCTTTCCTCTTTCCCTTCTTTTAAGATTATTTCTGTCATAAAAATACGAGAATTGAGAGGAATTGCTCCCCCTCAATTCATGGTTATGTGTTTCTTTCAGATATTCAATGATTTTCTCACGGCCTCCACTTTGGCTTCGGCTGCTGCCGATGCTTTGTCGTAGTCGGCTTTGCTCTTCATTTCGCCTTTCACCTCCATGTAGAACTTTATCTTAGGCTCGGTTCCCGAGGGGCGTACCGACACTTTGGTGCCGTCGGCGGTGAAGTATTGCAGCACGTTCGAGGTGTCGGGCATCGTGATGTCGCTCTCTTTGCCGTTCACCACCTGCTTCAGGGTCTTGAAGTCTTTGATGGTGGTCACAGGCGAGCCTGCCAGCTCTTTAGGCGGATTCTGGCGGAAGTTCTCCATCATGGCCTTTATCTCGTCGGCGCCGCTCTTGCCGGGTTTGGTTATGCTCACCGCTTTCTCAAGCTGGAATCCGTATTCCATGTAGATGTTCATCAGCAGTTCGTAGAGCGTCATTCCGTTGTCTTTTGCCCAAGCGGCTATCTCGCATATCAGGCAGATAGAGGCGGGAGCGTCTTTGTCGCGCACCTTGTCGTAGGGCAGGAATCCGAACGACTCTTCGCCGCCGCCGATGTATTTCTCTTTGCCCTCCAGTTCGCGGATGCGGTAGGCTATCCATTTGAAACCGGTGAACTCGTCGTACAGCTTGATGTTGTTTTTGTCGGCTATCTCGCGTATCAGTTCGGAGGTCACGATGGTTTTCACCAGAAATTCGTTGCCTTTCAGTTTGCCCAGTTTCTTCATGTTGGTGATGATGTAGTAGCAGAACATCATGCAAGTCTGGTTGCCGTTTATTATCACCCATTTTCCTTTGTCGTCGCGGCACACTATTGCCAGACGGTCGGCGTCGGGGTCGCTTGCTATCACAAGGTCGGCGTTCACTTTGGTGCCGAGGTTCATACCCATGGTCATCGCTTCGGAGTTTTCGGGGTTAGGCGATTTCACAGTCGGGAAATTGCCGTCCACCACCATCTGCTCGGGCACTACATGTATGTTTTGGAAGCCCCACGAGCGCAGACACAGCGGTATGATGACTCTTCCTGTGCCGTGCAGCGGCGAGTAAACGATGTTCAGGTCTTTCTGGCGCAATATCACGTCTTGGTCCACCATGGCTTCTTTCACGGCTGTCAGGTAGTCGAAGTCCATTTCGCCGCCTATTATCTCTATCAGGTCTTTGTTTGGCTCGAATTTCACATCCTCCACCTTCACTTTGTTCACCTCGTCGATGATGCCCGTGTCGTGCGGAGCCAGCACTTGCGCGCCGTCTTCCCAGTAGGCTTTGTAGCCGTTGTATTCTTTGGGGTTGTGGCTGGCGGTGATGTTCACGCCCGCTTGGCATCCCAACTGGCGGATGGCGAACGATATTTCGGGCGTAGGACGCAGCCCTTCGAACAAGAACACCTTGATGCCGTTGGCCGAGAAGATGTTTGCCACCGTTTCGGCAAACAGACGGCTGTTGTTGCGGCAGTCGTGACCCACCACAACGCTGGTTTTCTTGCCTGCAAAGGCTTTGTTTATGTAGTTGGCAAAACCTTGGGTTGCCATGCCCACCACGTATTTGTTCATGCGGTTGGTGCCGGCGCCCATGGTGCCGCGCAGACCTCCTGTGCCGAATTCCAGCGTGCGGTAAAAGGCGTCGATGAGTTCGGTCTTGTCCGCATTGTCCATCATGCGTTTCACCTCTTTGCGCGTCTCCTCGTCGAAGTTGCTGCCCAGCCATACCTTGGCGTTTTTCTCTACTTCAAGTAGTAAATCGTTGTTTTCCATATTATTAGATTTTTTTTTGATAAATCAAATTGCATTATTCTTTCAAATGTAGCAATAATAAATGAGAAAAGCGAACATTGCGTCCGCTTTTTTTCGCGGCGCGCCCTATTTGATGTTCTCGAGCAGTTGTCTCACGGCGTTGAACGAGGTTTTGGGCGCTTCTTCCCAAAAGTTGAGGTACGACTGTTCGTGGTCGTTTATGCCGGGGGTGTCGCTCACGATGCGCAGGCTCACAAACGGCGTGTCGTACATGTAGCACACTTGCGCTATGGCGTTGCTCTCCATATCTACAGCCAGCCCTTGCGGAAAGTTGTCGATTATCTTTTTCAGGTCGTCGTAGCGCGATATGAACTGGTCGCCTGTGCAGGTGAGCCCGAAGTGTATCTTGTGCGCCGATGCTATCTGGCGCGCGCTCTGCAGCAGCCGTTGGTCGGCAGTAAAATAGGTAGGGAAGCCCTGTATCTGACCCAGCTCGTTGTCGCTGAAGCAGTCCACGTCATGATACACCGTGCGTTCGGCCACCACAATGTCCATCACGCCCACTTCTTTGTTGAGCGAGCCTGCCACGCCCGAATTGATGATGTAGTCGGGCTTGTATTGGTTGATGAGTTCGGTGGCGCCCACGGCTGCCGACACCTTGCCGATGCCGCTCTGCAGCAGCACCACCTGGTGCGCGCCCAATGTACCCTCTATGAAAGTTTGCTTGTGTTCTTCGCGTTCGTGCTTATGCTCGAGTATGCTGGCAATCATGTTCTTTTCAGACTCCATTGCCACGATAATGCCTATTTTCATATTTTTCTACTGATTTTTGTATGATGCAAAGTTAGTCATTTTGACAACAAAAACAATCGATTTTGAAAAACTCCGAAGCGAACAGGAAGCGGACAGGTAGCGGAGAGGTAGCGGACAAATAGCAGAGAAATAGCAGAGAAATAGCAGAGAAATAGCAGAGAAGTAGCGAAGAGCGAATTTACAAGGTGCTGACAATCAGCGTTTTATGATTTTTATCACAGCGTTAAAAAACTTACTGTCAGCAAGTTAAGTTATTTTTCTCCGCTTACGAGGCGATGCATCAAAAAAAATCTGTTTGTATTTTTAAAAAAAAAGTTTACTTGCTGCCGCTATTTGACAGTTAGGTATATTTCCTTTGAAAAATAAATGAAAAACGGAGAAAAAATGACAATTTATATTTATATTTGAAAATCTTTGTGAAAGTGCAAAAGGTAAATTTTGGGCAAAGGGATAAAAAAAGTGCCCCGTTAAGGACGAGGCAACCTAATGTTTTCACAACGGAATAATCCTTATTGTGAATTGCTTCAAAATTGTACTGCAAATATAGTGATAAATTTTAAAAACATTCATAAATTTAGAAAAAAATAATAATGCTATGAAAAAAATACTAGGACTTGACTTGGGAACAAACTCAATAGGTTGGGCGGTAGTGAATGAGGCAGAAAATGCTGAAGAAAAATCGTCTATAATAAAACTAGGTGTAAGAGTGAATCCGCTCACGGTAGATGAACTGACGAATTTCGAGAAGGGTAAAAGTATAACGACCAATGCAGATCGAACTCTCAAACGCAGTATGCGACGCAATTTGCAACGCTATAAACTGCGCCGTGAAAACTTGATTGAGATATTGAAAACTCATGGTTTTATTTCAGATGACACCATTTTGTCAGAAAATGGCAATCGTACAACTTTTGAAACATATCGATTGAGAGCGAAGGCCGCTACCGAAGAAATATCGTTGGCGGAATTTGCTCGAGTTCTTCTTCAAATAAACAAGAAACGTGGATATAAAAGCAGCCGAAAAGCAAAAAATACGGAAGAAGGACAATTGATTGACGGAATGGAAGTTGCTAAACGTCTGTATAACGAAAATCTCACACCTGGTCAATTGGCTTATGAATTGCTTCTGCAAGGGAAAAAATATATTCCGGATTTTTATCGTTCGGATTTGCAATTTGAGTTTGACAAGATTTTTGATTTTCAAAGGCAATTCTATTCGTTTCTGACGGACGAATTAAAAGAAGAATTGAAGGGGAAAAACGAGAAGGCTACTTGGGCTATATGCGCTCCAGCAAAAGATAAAAGTGCTAGCGATGGACCTTTTGTGTGGCATTGGGAAGAACAGGAAACGAGATGGAACGAAGAAACTGCGGTCAATGAATCTGTGCAGGTTGCTAAAACCTTAATAGGAGAAAAGAGGACAGGGACAACAGTTGAACAAAAACTCCAAAATTACGAATGGCGCAGCAGGGCTTTGACGGAAAAAATGTCGCCGGAACAATTAATAGTTGTGTTTCAAAAAATTAATGGTCAGATTAGCAACGCCAGCGGTTATCTGGGCAATATCAGCGACCGAAGCAAGGAACTCTACTTCAATCGTCAAACTGTCGGACAATATCAAATGGCGGAATTGGACAAGAATCCGAATTATAGTCTGAGAAACCAAGTTTTCTATCGGCAGGATTATTTGAACGAGTTTGAAACCATTTGGGAAACACAGGCAAAATTTCACAGAGAACTCACACCGGAACTCAAAAAGGAGATTCGCGATGTTGTGATTTTCTATCAACGTTCGCTCAAATCGCAAAAAGGTTTGATTTCTTTTTGTGAGTTTGAAAGCAAACAAATTGAAAAAGAGATTGATGGCAAAAAGAAAACAATAACCATAGGCTGTCGAGTCTGTCCTAAATCGTCACCGCTGTTCCAAGAGTTTAAGATTTGGCAAAGACTGAATGATGTAGAAGTGTCGTGTGCCAATGGTAAACGTCGTCTGCTCCCCGAAGAAAAAGATATGCTGTTTGCCGAATTGAACAATAAAGAGAAATTGTCGAAAGCAGATGTCTTGAAAATGTTGTTTCCGAAGCAGAATGGTGTCGATATGAATTTTAAGGAATTGGATGGCAATCGTACGCAATTCGAATTGCTCAAGGCATATCAAACCATTGCGGAAAGAAGCGGACACGATGTTGTCGATTTGGCAAAAAAATCTTCAGCTGATGCTGTTGAAACCATAACAAAAGTTTTCAGCACATTAGGTATAGACTCAAAGGTGTTGACATTTGATTCAAGCCTAGACGGAAAAGCCTTTGGGCAACAGCCAATGTACAAACTTTGGCACTTGCTGTATTCGTTTGAAGGGGATAACTCGGCTTTAGGAAACGAAAAACTGATTGAAAAACTGAAGAATACGTTTGGTTTTGACAAGGAATATGCCACAATCCTTGCAAATGTGGTGTTCAAAGATGCGGGTGAATATAGTAGTTTGAGTGCAAAGGCTATACGCAAGATATTGCCACATTTGAAGGATGGAAATGACTATAGCGTGGCTTGCGAATATGCGGGTTACCGCCATTCTAAACAATCGCTTACCAAAGAGGAAATCCAAAATAAAGTCTTGAAAGACAAACTGGAGCTTCTTCCACGAAATAGTTTGCGTAATCCTGTGGTTGAAAAGATTCTGAATCAAATGGTGAATGTGGTCAATGGCATTATTGATGCGTACGGCAAACCTGATGAAATTCGAATAGAAATGGCACGAGAATTAAAGAAATCGGCCAAAGAACGCGAAGAACTTTCGAAGTCAATTAACGAAACAACTCGACTGCATGAAGAATATGTCAAGATTCTGCAGGCAGAGCCATTTAATTTATCGCACGTAAGTCGCAATGATATTATACGTTATAAATTATATAAAGAACTTGAGGCTACAGGATACCATACATTATATACCAATACATACATACCACGCGAAAAACTCTTTAGTAAAGAGTTTGATATCGAGCATATTATTCCACAAGCCAAATTGTTCGACGATTCATTCTCAAACAAAACATTAGAGGCTCGTCAGGCAAATTTGGCCAAATCGAATACTACGGCTTTTGATTTTGTCGCCACTAAGTATGGCGATGAGTTTGCTAATGGCGAGTATAAGACGCGCATTGACAAATTGTTGGCCGATAAAGTTATAAGTAAAACCAAGCACGATAAGTTGCTGATGAAAGAGGCTGACATTCCAAGCGGCTTCATCAATCGCGACTTGCGCGACTCGCAATACATTGCAAAGAAAGCACGTGAGATTTTGGAAGGGTTGGTGCGTTTTGTTGTGCCAACAACAGGAAGTATAACAGACCGCTTGCGTGAGGATTGGCAACTTGTTAATGTGATGCAAGAACTCAATTGGGATAAATACAATCAATTGGGTTTGACCTACTATGAGCAGGATAATGACGGACGGCAAATACCAAGGATAAAAGATTGGACAAAGCGTAACGACCATCGTCACCATGCTATGGATGCGCTGACAATTGCTTTCACTAAACGCAGTTTTATCCAGTATTTAAATAATCTAAATGCCCGTGTTCAGAAAAGCGTTGATGATTGGATTGATTTGGATATGGTGGAGATAAGCTCATTAGATAAGGAACAACGTAAGTCGGCTGTTTATGCGATAGAGAAAAAAGAACTGTATCGAGACAAAAATGGCAAACTTCGTTTCAACCCACCTATGCCGCTCGATGAGTTCCGTTCCGAAGCCAAGCGTCAGTTGGAAAACACTTTGATCTCGATTAAAGCGAAGAGCAAGGTGGTTACAAAAAATATTAACATTTCTAAAAAGAAATCGGGCGCAAACAAGAAAGTGCAGCTTACTCCGCGCGGGCAGTTGCATTTGGAAACAGTGTATGGCAGCAGCAAGCGTTATGTGACTAAAGAAGAAAAAGTAAACGCTTCTTTCGATGCAGAGAAAATACAGAATGTCGCAAGCAAACTTTTCCGCGAAGCATTGCTGGCTCGATTGAATCAGTTTGGAGGCGATGCGAAAAAGGCATTTACAGGGAAAAACGCGTTAGATAAGAATCCGATATGGCTTGATGCGCAACACAGCGACAAAGTTCCTGAAAAAGTTAAAATGGTTGGTTTTGAGACCATCTACACCATTCGCAAAGAAGTGTCGCCCGACTTGAAATTAGACAAGGTTGTTGATGCAAATATTCGTAAGATTTTAGAAAACAGGTTGAAAGAGTTTGGCGGTGATGCAAAGAAGGCATTCTCAAATCTTGCTGAAAATCCGATATGGCTCAACAGGGAAAAGGGTATTGCTGTTAAACGTGTTACGATTACAGGTGTTAGCAACGCTGAAGCGTTGCACGACAAACGTGATAAAGAAGGAAATCTGATTCTTGACAACGAAGGCAAAAAACAGCCTGTCGATTATGTGAATACGGGCAACAACCATCATGTGGCAATCTATCGCAAACCGAAATTGGATAAGAATAACCAGCCTGTTCTTGACGAGAATGGCAACATTCAATATGAATTGGATGAAAAAATTGTTTCGTTCTACGAAGCCACTTCTCGCGCCATGCAGCTTCTGCCTGTCATCGACAAGACTTATAAGCAGTCAGAAGGATGGCAGTTCCTATTCACAATGAAGCAGAACGAATATTTTGTTTTCCCATGCTACGATGCCGATGGCAAAATGATTTTTAATCCTAAAGATTATAGTGAAGAATGGTACAAAAATCCGGAGAATTATGCCGCGATAAGTCCGAATTTGTTTAGAGTACAAAAAATGTCCAAAGTGGCTAGTGGGAACAGTTTCGTTCGAGACTATGTTTTTAGACATCATTTGGAAACAACAGTAACTGACAATAAAGCGTTAAGAGATATCACATACCGTCAGTATAAAAGTTTAGCATTTGCTAGTGGTGTCGTTAAAGTTAGAGTAAACCATATTGGACAAATAGTTTCAGTGGGTGAATATTGAAATAAAACTAATGCAAGTAATGAAATGATTGTCAATCAGTATGATTAAGCGCACACTTTGTTTTAGCAACCCCGCCTATTTGTCGCTGAAAAACGGACAACTGGTGGTGAAACTGCCCGAAGTGGAGAAAAACGACACATTGCCCGAGCAGTTCAAGCGCGATACGGTGCGCACCATCCCCATTGAAGACATCGGTGTGGTGGTGCTCGACGACAGCCGCATCACCATCACGCACGGGGCGATGGAGTGTCTGCTCGAAAACAATTGCGCCATCGTCACGTGCAATGCCTCCCATCTGCCTGTGGGCTTAATGCTCCCGTTGGAGGGCAATACGGTGCAGAATGAGCGCTTCCGCAGTCAGATAGATGCGTCGCTGCCTTTGTGCAAACAGTTGTGGCAACAGACTGCGCAGTGCAAAATTCGCAATCAGGCTGCGGTGTTGGCTATGGTGCTTGGCGAGTCGCAGCGCAATATGCTCAAATGGGCGGACGAGGTGCGCAGCGGCGATGCCGACAACCTCGAAGGGCGTGCTGCGGCATACTATTGGAAGAATGTTTTCCCTTCGCTCCCCAAATTTGTGCGTGGCCGCGAAGAAGCGCCGCCCAACAATCTGCTCAACTACGGTTACGCCATTTTGCGTGCCGTGGTGGCTCGGGCGCTGGTATCGAGCGGATTGCTGCCCACATTGGGCATTCATCATCACAACCGCTACAATGCCTATTGCCTTGCCGACGACGTGATGGAGCCTTATCGCCCTTATGTGGACAAGATGGTGATTGAAATAATGGAAAGCGGTGTGCCGTACGACGAACTGACTATGACGCTCAAACAAAAATTGCTGCTTGTTCCGGTGCGCGAGGTGCTGCTGAATGGCAGTCGCAGTCCGCTGATGGTGGCTGCCAGTCATACGGCGGCGTCGTTGGTAAAGTGCTTTGCCGGCGAATCCCGCAAGATATTGTATCCCGAAATGTAGCATGTCTGACCGTTTGAGCGAATATCGTATTATGTGGGTGCTGGTGTTTTTCGATTTGCCTACCGAGACAAAAAAAGAACGCAAGGCGTATGCCGATTTCCGCAAAAAAATAATGGCCGATGGTTTCACCATGTTTCAATTCTCCATCTATGTGCGCCATTGCCCCAGCGGCGAGAATGCCGAAGTGCATATAAAGAGGGTGAAGTCGATACTGCCCGAGTACGGGCAAGTGGGAATCCTGAAAATTACCGACAAACAGTTTGGCGACATGGAATTGTTCTATTGCCGAAAAACGGCCTCGGCTCAGCCTCCCGTGCAGCAGTTGGAACTGTTCTGACAGAAACGGAAAAATAACCCATGAAACAAATAAATCCCACAAGTTTTGTGGGATTTATTATTCCTGAAACATGCCATAAGTTGTTGTGCTATATCTGTTTACGCATATCGTGTTGTTTCAGATATGTCAAAGATACAATTTTGAAAGCAATTCACAACCAATCCCCAATTGGGCAGATCCCAATTAAAGTTGTTTCAGATATGTCAAAGATACAATTTTGAAAGCAATTCACAACGCACTTCACACTGAAGGAAACCGAAACAGTGTTGTTTCAGATATGTCAAAGATACAATTTTGAAAGCAATTCACAACAGGTTGTACTTTTTATTTTTCTGCCCATAAGTTGTTTCAGATATGTCAAAGATACAATTTTGAAAGCAATTCACAACAAAAGAATGGGATAGGCTTATCTTATCAGAGTTGTTTCAGATATGTCAAAGATACAATTTTGAAAGCAATTCACAACCTAACTTGGGTATTTTATTAAACACCAGCTGTTGTTTCAGATATGTCAAAGATACAATTTTGAAAGCAATTCACAACGCCCTCTCGTTTGTCTTCGTGTCGAGTGTCGTTGTTTCAGATATGTCAAAGATACAATTTTGAAAGCAATTCACAACAAAAACAAGTTTGGGAACAAAAAAAGCAAGGTTGTTTCAGATATGTCAAAGATACAATTTTGAAAGCAATTCACAACTTATTTGAAAAGGTTTTAAAAACTATTTGAGTTGTTTCAGATATGTCAAAGATACAATTTTGAAAGCGACTTTCAACAATATTGATTCCAATAAAAAAGAAATTTGACAAAATGTCAGCGAATAATGGCAGAAAAAACTGACATCTCCGCTGACATTTTGTCATAAAGTGTTATAAATAAGCGTTTTAATGCTTTGGCACGGCATTTGTAGTTTGGCATTATAAAAAGGAGATATTGCGCATTATTGAGAATAATTGACAAAAAAGGATTTGTACGCATTGTTTTAGTATATTTGTACGCATTATGAGGCTGAGAAAACCTGCGCGGCAATTTTTTATTATAGGCAAAGGCAGGTATTATTGATAATGAATTTTTTTGCGTTTCACACGCAAAAAAAGGAGTTATAAAATGTACAATTTACAAAAAACAAGATTCGCAAAAGAATCGACCTGAATCGAAAACGATATCAAGGTGAAAGAAGAAGGGTAGGGTGCATGCTGCATCCGCCAGTCAGAATAACCTCCATGTCGTCAAGTCGGTTCGATTCTTAGCGGAACCGGTTTGACGGCATTCTTTTTTTGCAGTCGGTCGCCCTGTCGGGCGTCGGGTGGCTGTAATCATCGAAACTGTCAAATCAAAAAAAACATGAATTTGCGGTCGGGCGAAAGAAGTCCGTCAGCAGTTGTAGTGTGTCGTTCGTTGCTGCCTGTTGCAGGGCATCCGATGTACGGCATACGTAGGGCGTGTGGAGCAGGACGAATGTGCGCAAGCGTGCGGCGTTTGCCCCAGAAATTGGAAACAGTTTTTTAAAATAAAAGAAGAAATATAAATGAAACATCAGCTGGTGGAGCGGCAAGGCTGTGACCACTGCCGGCGGGACGGCACCCCGTCGTTACGGACAAGTGCCAAAGAAAAATAATTATTAACTGTATTTTTTCGGCTGGTTGTTTCAAAGGTTCTTGACGCAAAGATATATGCAATTATTTCAAAAACAAAATTTTTTTCAATGCTTTTTCTGGGGTTTTTACTCTCAGTTCTTTGTAAAGTGCTGAATGATAACGTTGTGTGTTGTAAAAATTCTCGTAATTTTTAATTGCTTGTTTCATTTTATCTGCACTCGTAAATATCTCTCGTTTGATACATTCGCTGTCAATTATCCTGTTTACACGCTCCACCATCCCATTTGTACGTGGATTATAAGGCTTAATGAATTTATGTTTAATTCCTATATTGTTCAAATAGTTGTGTACTTCATTGTTCTTAAATTCAAGTCCGTTGTCTGATAGTATCGTATGCACATCGAAAGAATAAAAAGCTAACATGTTTTGCATGAAAAGCAACGTCGCTTTTTTATTTTTGCTGTCGTAAACATCCATGTATAAGTACCTTGTATTGCGTTCTATAGCAACATACAGATAGTATTTCTTTTTATTGATTTGTGGCGAATAATGCACATCAACATGTACAAATCCAAGCGGATATTTCTCGAACTTGAAATACTCACGTGCTTTTTTTTCTCTTATTGGCTTCAAACATCGATAAATGGCTGATACTGATATGTTTTTTCTGTTGGTAAAAACTTCGTGTATGTATGTCCCAGTTGCGCCTGTCAAGCGGTACAGTTCGCGGATGAAGTACTCATCTTCCGGCGTAAGAGCTTTTTGTTGCGTATGCCTGGCACAAGATACATCCTTTGTGAATGTCCTTTTTCTCCATCGGTAGAATGTAGTGTGTGATATGCCGTGCCGACGGCAGAAGACAGCATAATTTTCAGTCGTTTCCTGTATCAGTTTTCTTAAATTTTCTGTCGTTGTGGCGTTATTGTGTAAATGTTGCATTTTTAATGTTTTTTTAGTGCAAATTTAGCGTTTTTTAGTTGCGTTTTCTCCTACGCGCGCGTACACGCACGCGCGAAGTATGCCCGCGCGTATTCTCGCGCGTATTCTCGCGTACGCATATCGTGCGTATTGCGTACATGTAGCGTATATGTGCGTGCAAGATTTTTTTTGCAGTTTTAATTTTTTTTTTTTAGTTTTGTAGAAACTACAAACTTATACATTATGGCAAGCGGTATAGTTATAAAGAAAAATTTAAGGGGTGTGCCTACATCTGTAACAATCAACCTGAAAAAATATGGCAATATGTTGCAAGACTTTTTCCGTACGGTAGGCATTGAGGATAAAATAAATTACGAAGTGCCAAACGCTAAAACAAGAAAAGCGATAAGAGACGCATCAAAAGGAAAAACCGAGGGGCCGTACACATTGGACGAATTTAAAGAAATACTCAATGGATTATAATGTTGAATGGACAAAACAATGTAAGAAAGATGCTAAAAAAGCCAAAAAAAGAGGTCTTGATTTGTCTGAACTTTTCGCCGTCGTGGAAATGTTGGCAAAAGGTGAAACACTTCCAGAAAGTTACAAAGATCACAAACTAATTGGAAACTATGCAGGAAAACGAGAATTGCATATATCGCCTGATTGGCTTTTGATATACGACAAAAAAGATATAATAAAACTTATAACTCTTGTAAGGACTGGAACTCACAGCGATTTGTTTTAATATGCTTCCAACAGACAAAATAACGGCAAAAGATGTGATGCAACTGGTAACTGGCATATCGGAGCGCACCGCAAGGCGTAAGATTGCACTTTGTAAAATAGCGTTATCGAAAGAAAAAAAGATATTGACAGTAAAGGAGTTTCGCGAATACTATATGATATAACGGACAAAACGGACAAAACGGACAAAACGGACAAAAATTTTGTCCGTTTTTTTTTGTTTTGCGTTATGGCAAAGAAAAAAACAAATAAGACTCTTTTGGCTGCCGCCGCTCTTCTTGGCGGATGGCTGCTCTTTTCGTCGTTCAAGAAAGACAACAAGAAAAAAGGCGGCAATGGCGATGAAGATGTGTACGAATACATGCCAGTGACAGATGCCGTTCTCGACGCTTGGGGAGACGACGCTGCAACAAGCGGCCGCGCCGGCATTCTCGGAAACAGCGTATATCTTAAGCCGGCATTCTATACTACCACTGACAAATACACCGAATATCATTTGCTGGTAAAATATCAGCTTCCGAAAGTGATGATTGACAACGGCGGAGGACTGACGGTAGAAATATGCACCTGTGGCGTGCCGGAAATGCGAAAATCCGGCAACACAGTTTTGTACGACCTCGATACTGCGGCGCGCATCCAAACAAACAGCACAACGCCCAATATCCTCAATTCTATTATCAGAACTTTGCGTTACGAGGTGATAGACGACAACACGCTATCCGTTTATTTCACGCTATCGCGCGCCGAATGGCTCACAGTGCGCGCGCAATGTTATACCGACAACAAGGCTTTCACGGCAGCAGCTAAAGCAGGAGTGCTTGACACTGAACATGTGAAAGTGCTGAGCATGGCAATGTGCAAAGCGGTAAATATTGTAAAAAAAGACGCTGACCTGAAGGCACGAGAGCTTGAGTTTTACGGCGACACCTCCGAGAGCCTTTTTGTCGGATGCCAGATAGACATTGACACATTCTTTGCTCAGAGATTCGACGAAGCCAACGCCTTCGGGAATGACGTAAATCAAGGATTGGACATATCTAATTTTGCGTTATACTACAAGCACCAGATGCTCCCGTTTGTGATAGACGCAGCCCCTGTCGAGAGAAAATACAAAAGCCTCATCGGAAATATAGATAATCCATATTATAGCCCGAATGCATATCTTATGCCTCATTTTTGGAAATTTCCTATTTACCGTTTCGGATTTGTCGCCTCAATGTTCAGCAACAACGAAACGATTTTAGTTAAAGGCGCAAACATTCTGTATCTTGCATATAACGGCAAAACGCTCATTGATTATTCAGACGATGCGGCTCTTAATGCAAGTAGGCTCATACCTGACTTCATTCCAAACTTTCGCAGAGGAGATTCCGAATGGTTCTACACAACTAAAATACGGAGAAAGAAAGGAAAACTGTTTTCTTACAGAGTATCACCATTGCCGAATGATTTACTAAAAGGCGACAAAACTGCGTGGGATTGGTGGATAAACCCGAACTCTCCCGATGCGTTTATGGAATATGCCGACCGCAGAGTAAACCTCGATTATGACAACCGACCGCTCAGCAGATGGTATGAGTGCATGTTTGCCACTGAATACAAGAATTTGAGCAATCCTCTTCCAGAGAAGAGCATAATACCGTTAATTCGGGAGAAAAAAACTACATACCTATACGATACGAGCTGCCGGATGATGAAGACGGATTTTGTGCTTCGTCCCGGCGAACAGGTGAAAGTTCCATTTGTATTGGGCTTTCCATTTGAAAATAGAGTTGTGAAGTTCAAAGAGGAAATATGGCCGCTGCGCAATATCTTGCAGGGATATGCTCCAGTGTATGACGGAAAGACCGATTACCTGACCAAGTGCGAAGATATGAAGAGTGATCTTAATTCGCATTTTGAGTGTGTGCTTGAGTTTGACGTTCGCACTGGCGAGAATTTCCAACAAGAAGAAAAAATAATTGTGGCATTCGGAGCTGGAGACAACGCAAACGGATTGATGCAGTCAGGTTTTGAATATAACAAGCTCAACTACAGAATACCATTCAACAATTTGACTCAGAAACACAATTTAATGGCTGTACCTTATATTAGCCCTGAGACGAGCATGAACTGCATGGCATCGTTCATTGAAGAATGGAAGAATAATAGACACGTTGATTTATGAGTAGAGAATTAAAAATATTATTAGGCGTAGGCCTCGGCGCGGCGGCTTGGTATGCGGTAGGGCTTTGGAACACTATCCGCCATTTGGACTGGACGTTTTCTAACTTCCAAATCTACCGCATAGACAAGTATGGACTGGACTTTTTGCTGAAGCTCAACATCGACAACACGACAGGAAGCCGATCGATAAGCATACGCGGCGCACGCTTCAAAATGTACATCGATGACCAGTTTCTCTCCACCGTTCGAGTGGATAAGTCCATTTATCTGCCGTCGGGCGCCACAAAGCAAGTGGAGATACATATTGCGCTGCGCTGGATGCAGTTCAGCCGCCTGCTGCTTCAAGCCGTGAGCGACAGCACTGTGAAGATAACGGCGCAGGGCGTGGTGAACATTGGCGGCGTTACGGCCAACACGCCCAAGATAGAACTTACGAACGTGAACATCACACAGGAGATAAAAGCCGTGAAAGAGAATATCATTGCGAGCGGCGAGCAGATTGCGTCATGGTTCGGGAAAGGAGCGACAGCATGAGAGGAGCGGCGCACATAAAAAAAAGCGGCATAAGGCCGCTCTTTGGAAACTTTCATCATCGCGCCGCCCACCCAAGAGGCCCAAAGCGGAACATAGAAAGTTGTAGGCCGTTAAGTACGAGTGGGTGTAAGGGCATTCGCGCGTCCATTAACGGCGATGCAAATGTACAGAATATCACACAAAGCGCAAAGAATAAACTGAAAAAATTCTTTAACGGTGATTTGAACTTTTGGGATGGCCATACATGGGGAAAAGTATCTGAATGGTTTAGATATGTTCTTGGTCTGCGTTATGAAGGACAGTGCAGCTACAATTACTACGAAACGCCGAAAGGCATAATGGACTTCCGTGTAGGCAACCACAACGCCAATCCGGCCAATTTCGGCAAAAAAGGCGCAGACGTGAACATAAGCGTATATGTGGCGTTCTTTGAGCTTGACTTTCCGGATGCGGATGTGGAATATACAGAATACCGCTACAGCAAAGAGGACTACGATGCGCACGCCGACGAAATAATAAACGCCATAGTGCTTGGCTTCAGCCATGCGCTCGAAACCGGCGAATTTGAGGATGTTACGGGATATGCCGAGGTGATACGGCACGGCACGGCTGCCGCAATAGGAGCAATCAGCGACATGCCCAAGGCTGACGGCAAGAACACTGTCGTCTATCCCGATGGCGGCACCGAAGACATCATAAGCGCCATTAAAATGGCGTTCGACAAATACGCGCCGGAATATGCAGGATATGCGCAGCGCTTCAGAGCCGGAACAGTGCGCGACACCTGCCGCCGTGTGTACGACTACCTGATAGCGAACGTGCGCTACAAGGAAGACGGCAGCTTTTACCAATGGGTGAAAGTGCCTGCAAGGCTCCACCGTGACGGCACAGGCGACTGCAAAAGTTTTTCGCTCTTCACCGCCTGCGTGCTGGCGAATCTGGGCATCGACTTTGTTTTTCGCTTTGTGGCCTACAACAACGCCAAAGAAACCACGCACGTCTATATCGTAGCGTTCGACGAAAACGGCGAGGAGCTGCCCGTTGATTGCGTTGCGAAAATACAGAAAGGAACGCCGTTCGGGCATGAGTACCCATACACCGGCAAGGATGACAGGACAGTAGAATATAAAATAGGAAATATGACAAAAATCAGCATTTTATCTGGCATCAATGACTTTTTCATTGAGCAGATCAACGAGGGAGACGCGCAGAACGTGAAGCGTCTGAAATCCGCCATCAACGCCGCTAACGCGGCAAACATTACTGGCGAGGGAGGCGGCGAACTGGCTTTTTTGCGTGTTGCGCTTAAAATTCTGCAAAGCGCAGAACAGAACGAGCTGCGCCGCTTCGGCTATCCGCTGGCGGTGGCTGTGGCCGACGGAAGCATTTATCAGGATGGAGCGGCCGAGCGCATCATGACTGCCCCGGCTGAAGAATATGTCACCGTAAGCGACCATGCAGGCATACGCGAGACAATAGAATGGTGGGACGGCATTGTGGCAGACAACGCTATTGTGCCGGCAAAAACAACTGACGACATCAACGACTTCTTTATGCGCGCTTCCGCGGCGCTATACCCTTATTTCCACCACGACACGGACACAAAGACATTTCAGCAGGCGAAAGCCTATATGGGCGGACTGGCTGAAGCGTTCGGCGTGCCGTTTGAGGTAATAGCCAACGAGACATTGTGCGGACTGGCGTATATCGAAAATGCAGGCGGCGCGGTAGGAGTTATTGCGCCTCTTGACCCGGAACCGGATATAACACGAGAGTATAAAGACAAAAACGGCACTGCCGTAGGATGGGAGTATGCCGACGGAAGTTTCAGCGGAAAAAAGACGGGAACATGGGATAATTACAATGTTGACGGAACTATAACCACCGGCAGCCGCATGTCTGCTTTTTCAAATGTAATGAGCTCTATTTCTTCCGGATTAGACATGATTACGTCGCTGTTCTCAAAAGTTGGGACATCCGTTAAACAGGTATTCACAGGCTCCTCATCTTCGGCCAACGCCGCCGAATATGCAAATCAGGTGTCGCTGGCAGCAAAAGAGATGAACGCCAAGACCGACGAGATGAACAGCCAGACCAGCACATTGATGATAGTAGGCGGGCTTGCAATTGTCGGACTGATAGCGGCGGTATTATTCACCACAAAAAGCAGGAAAAGAAGATGAAACGCGCAAGAATAGGAAATACGGATATTGACCTCACGCAATACTACTGGACGGACAACCGCCCGGAGTGGGATTTGCGCGTGAGTGAAAAATACCTTTTTTCGGAGCTTGACCTATTGCAGAGCGAAGCCGACAACACCGAAAGCGAAGAGGAAGACAACCGTATTTACAACAAGATGGATCTTGTATGGGTGCAGTTGCTCGTGTCGTGGAAGTACGGCGGAGACAAAGAGATGCTGCTGCGTGCAGGATATGCGCTGTCGTGCTATGTGGCAGAGGGTGCGTTCGAAAACATTTACAGCAACATGGACGAGCGCGACAATGAGGTGATGAACATATTCGCCGGCGTGTGCCGACTGACAGAAAACGATACTCCGCTCACTTCATGCGACTTTGATTTTATGGACAGGTTCATTGAGCATGTGGTTGATTATGACTATTACTTTGACGCTGAAACAGGGAAACCGTCAAACACGCCGATTGCCGGTGTCAGGACGGTAGCAATTGCCGGAAGTGAAGAATTTACAAGTTTCAACGAGCTTGTTAAATTCACCGCCAGCGACTACGGTTATCTAACGAACCCACAAGAGGCTAACAAGTACAAGAAAGCACGAGGGAAATACAACGGGCAGTTAAGCCTGATTACAAAGATGGCGATCAAAAGCGGCAACCAGACAGCAGGATTCATAAACAGCGTGAATAGTGGCATCAACGACGCAACAACTACAAGCAGCGATCAGTTCGTTTCAGAATTGAAAAAGGGAAAGTTGAAATATAAACAGCCGTACATCGACAAGGTTGAGCGCGCAAGCGGACGCAAGATTGCTGCGATAGGAGAGCCGGCCTCGACAGTAGCTGCTGTATTAGGGTTAATTAAATTGATAATCGGCATTATCGCCGCGCTTGTCGGATTGATGACCGCTGTACTTTCTTTTGTGCAACAGATTAAATACTTCAGGGAGAACCAGAAGCAGATAGCGAAAGAGGCGGAATTGTACGCTCCTGACTACGACGACTTCAACGACGCTGTGAACAAGCGAGGTGAAGCGATACAGAAGAGAGAAACGGTTGTAGCCGCGCTGAAATACGGCGGACTGGCTGCGGCTTTGTTTGCGGTGTTCACATTGTTCAGCAAGAGATAAATCACTTTTAAATTCACTTTTTATTAACCATTTAAATTTTAAAGACTATGGCCTTGAAATTGAAGAAAATGCCAAAAAAACCCAAAGGCTACGCGAAAGCGTCATTGGAAACAAAACAGCGTTACCTCACTCGCCTGGTAGAAGCGAAAAAGTACAATCAGCGTGTGATAGCGTTGCGCAAAGCGTCCGCAAACATGGACAAAAAAATTGAGAAAGCAATCGCCGTATTCGGAAAGTGCAAGTAATTAACCAATTAACAGAAAAAAAGAGATGAAAAAGGTTTTCAAGAAAATCAATTTTTCCGCCATTGCCGGAGGCTTGGCTGGCGGAGCGGCAGCCGCTGTCATCGAGAGCGTCATACCAGACGACCTCATGAAGAGCGACGACGGCAGCACAGATGCGTCCGATTATATTAAAATCGGCATTATGGCGGTAGGCGGAAGTGTCATATCGTCGATGAGCAAAAACAACCTCGTTCAAGGCGTGGGCAACGGTATGCTAGGACTGGCAGGCGCAAACCTGTACGACAAAATCATGGCACCGAAAGACGACACCACGACCAAGACCAAGACTGATACCACGACCAAGCTTGAAGGAATCGGCCGTATCCGTCGCCGCATCCACGGACTGGGAATGCTCCCGTCGCAATTGGCTGTAGGCAACCTTCCAAGCCAGAACGCCGTAGGATCGGCACGCTGGATCAACCGCAAAAAAGTGAGCAACGTAAAATAAGTATTAACACTAAAATTCAGAAAGTATGTTTAACAGAAACATTGAATTCGTAAGAAAAAGATTTGAAGGCCCTTTGGCATATTACGGCGCAAAGGGCATCGCGCCCGAAATCAGCATGATCCGTATTGACGAAGAGCTGGTAAACGGACAGGGAGTGTATAAATTCAACCTCAAAAAAGAGATTCTCGACGCAAGCGAGAAGAACCTGAAACGCAACGACTTGTTTATAGTAGTCGGCATGGGTGTATTCCTCACGCTCAAAGACAGCACAAAGCCAGGAACTGAAGTTCTGTATCCTTTCGTGCAGAAAGAGAATACAACCGCCGGCATACCGGGATTCAAGACTGACGACATCGAAGCCTTGTATAACGGCGAATTGCACATTGCAACAGGCACGACCGTAAACATCAACGCCATGCCAATGCAGCTGTTTAAACGCGTGCCTTGCCGCCAGACAGAGCTTTTGAACGACGGACAAGCACTGGTGGCTAACGGCGTGAAACCATCGATTGACCTCGACCGCGACTTGCAACTGATGGCTGAAGAGCTCATCTTTGCCGGCACGCAAGATCATAAGGTGCAAGTGTCGTTCCCTACTTTCGCCTCAAGCGACTACACCACCAGCGCGGCCAATACCAAAGGTTATGTGTCATTCATTGCCGTTGGTTATCGTGTAATCGGTGGAACCTCCGAAACTTACAAGAACGACCCGACCAATCCGTACGCAGATTGCATCTGATTTGTTCATTGTTTTTTTCAGGCTGTGCGGCATTGGCTTGCCGCACAGCTACAAATAAAAGTTCTTGCAATATGAATAGAATAATAAACAACATCGACACATTCTCTTTTGTCTATAACAAAGGCATGAGTTCGCTGTTTTTCCCCAAGGACAGAATATATTCCGGCAAAAAAATAAAACGGATAACATTCTTTGGCTCTGTGGATTGCTATTGCGACATGCGCGCGTTCCCTGTACTGCACAAATCGTTTTACAGTTCGCTGTATGTGCAATTGTTCGACACTGACAGAAACCGAATCTTTAAAGATTTGCCGTGCGCAGAACTGATGAACGGCGTGAACCTGAATATAGAGGTGAATCGTACGTTGAACTATGATTTGTCGTGCGTCGAGGTGAGAGGCGACATGTCGGCGCTCACCGACGGCGTGAACTACAGCGTGATGTGCGCCATTGAGTACGACGAACAGGTGGTAAGCGTAAGCGAGCCGAAAAACTGCTATACAGTAACGATACCGACCACGGCAGGAAAAACTTTCTATCCGTTCAAAGACAGCGACATTGTGAGCCTTAACGAGTTTGTGATTAAGAGAATAGCCGTGCGCGGAAACAGCGACTTTTTCCTGACCTTGCGCGACCGCGGCGGCCATCTTATCAACCAGGCGCCAGGCAGTATGTTTGTGCCGCAGAAGTACAGCGAAAATCTGCTGCTGCCGAATGTGCGCCTCGATATTGACAAATGCTATTTAGAAATGCCATATAGCGCAAACGATAACATTATATTGGAGTTTTACTATTAAAATCATACGACTATGCAGAAATACGTATCAGGAGCAATCGGTTTTTATGTACCCTATAAAAACGAACAGAAATTGTATTTGCCCGACATCCAGGAGTTGAAAGGGAAAAAGATAAAATACATCGACGTGGTGCCGCTTACTTTGGCGGCAGACGAAACGGTGCTGATTGGAAACTATGCTAACTATTCTTTGTACTTCAACCTGATGGAGAAGGATACGAACGACTTCCAGATTAAGGACATGCCGATTGCAGAGTTTAATATCGAGATAAATAAGGGAAACAAATACTTCATCGACAAGGTAATAGACTTTCCAAATTCATACATCGCCAACTATTCAAGCGTAGCTGCTGCGGGCCAGGCCATTTTTTGCGTTGCATGGTACGACGAGCCGGCTGTCATGCAAAATGTTCCGTCGATGAAGAAATTAGACTACGATACGTTCGAGGTGGTGGCGACGGATGCCACAAACGGACTTTTTCTGTTCGACGAAAACCGCACGCTGTACAACCGGAATTTCAGAAACATTGTATTCCCGTTCTACGGATCGACGAACACCACACCGCGCGGCAACACGGCGACAGCCGAAACAAACGCGTTCCTGACATTGCAGAAACACAATATGGCTTACATTCGCAACGTGCCTGTGCGCTGTTTCTACCAGCTCACCGACTGCTACCGTATGCGTTTGCAAAACATTACGTTTGATTTTACCAACTCATACGTGAAGGTTGCGCCGTCGCTTGTAAGCGCTGTGAAAGGAAAGAGTTTCTTTTTCACGGCGGAATTTGAAGAATAAACCGCAAAAACAATAGAACATGAAATTAGTAGTTAAATCTGAAGCATTGGAAAAGAACATCCGCAACAACGGATACAAGTATTGGTATCTGTCGTGCAGCGGAGCCGAAGACCGCATACTGGAGTATGACGGAGATAAGAGCTTTGAAGAGAATCTGAAAGACACCATTGATTTTCTGGAGAACGACTGCGAAGCAGGGCTTTACAACTTTTTCGGCCGAAAAAGCGAAGGCGCGAGCCGCGGAAACTTCAACTTTCTTGTGCGTGTAGGCGGAGCGCGCGAAAACGCAACAGTAACGCAGCCAGTCATAGCCGGCTACACCAGCGAAGATGTGGAAGCGCGCATTGCAGGAGCGATAGCCGACTACGAAAACCGCCGCAAGGTGGAGGAGCTTGAAAAGGAACTGAAAGAGCTGAAGGAGGAAAACAAACAGTACCAGGGCGTGCGCGACCAAGTGATGGCAAAGGTGCTTCCGTTCATCGAGCCTGTGCTGTCTGGCTTCGTTTCGGGAATCAGAGGCAAGTTCGCGCCGGCTGCGCGTCCGGCTGTCGGCATCAGCGGAGTTGAAAGTCACGAAATAGACACTGACACTGATCATGACAAAGACACAGACAAAGACCTGCTGACGGAACATGAAGAGGAACGACTCTACAGCGTAGTGGAAAAGCTGAAAAAGGCAGAGCCCGAACACTGGCTCACGATGCTTGAGAAAGTGGCCGATATGGCGGACAAAAACACGGAGAATTATCAATTTGCACGTAAATTCTTAATTTGATACAACCATGGGAAAGAAATTAGAAACAATCACAATTGCCGGGCTTGCGCTGCTGCTGTTCCGTGCATTGAAAAATAGAAAATCTGCGACAGAAGAAGCTGAACTCGAGCAGCTGAAAGCTGAAGAAACTGAAGAAACTGAAGAAGAAACAGCAGAACGTGTATTTATTACTTCTGTATCGGCCTATTTCCGCGACGGTGTATGCGAAACAACGCGCGTAAAATTCTCTGATGGAACAGACCGTAAATATAACAACGGAGAGATGCCTGCCGAACTCGACAAAGAGATACAGGCGTTTATTGACAGCGGAGGAGAACTGATAAAATTCACATGGGACGAAACTAAAAACTGCTGGATATGAAAAAGATTGACACACAAACAGGAATTATACTCGGCGCGGTGGCATTCGCTGCACTGGGCGGCTTTGTATGGTGGAAGGCCAGCAAAAAGAAAGCAGAGGCTGAAAATGCAATACAGGATAAAGAAACGCAGGACCGCATCGACAAGGCTCTGGCTGAAGCGGCGAAAGCGGAAACAGCAACGCTGACCGAAGCGCAGGCAAAATCAATAGCCAATCAATTGTACAACGCTATGAAAGATGCCGGGACCGACGAAGATACTATCATGCGCATAATGGGCAACTATAACGGCACAGACCTTGCAATGATAAATACTGCTTTTGACCTGCGCGAATATTGGACGCATGGCGCAAAAAAATGGTACAATTTCGGCGACGGCGATAAACTTCCGCTTATTGACTGGTTCAGAAAAGAACTGTCCGGCGACTATCTGGAAGAAGTCGAAAACCGTTTCCGTGTAGCAAAAATTACTGGTATTAGAGGTTTTGAAGACGGATCGGTGGAGCTTATTGAAAAAATCAGCAGGAAAGGTTTTTCTACTTTCTACATTAACGGGGAGGAAGTCTCTGCTGAAGAATACCTGGCGGTAAGGAACAACAGAAACGCGTATCTGACAGAAATGTTTGAAGAAGACGGCGATACATACATATATGACTTTTATTTAGCTTATGATTTTTGAGGAATACATACCTAACAACCGACAGGCGTTCATCGACAAGGTGGACGACATAGCCGCAAAGCTGCTGATCGATCCAGATTGGCTGATGGCAGTAATGTACTTCGAGAGCCGTCTGAACCCGCAGGCGAAGAACAAGAACAGCACGGCCGTTGGGCTGATTCAGTTTGTAGAAAGCACGGCGCAAAGCCTCGGCACATCGACGGCTGCATTGCTGAAGATGAATAACCTCCAGCAGCTCGATTATGTTTACAAATATTTCAAACGTTATGAAAAAGATCTGCGCTCGTTTGGCGACTGCTACTTGGCCGTATTCTGGCCCGGTGCGCTCAATCAGCCTGACAGTTACAAGATAGGCGGAGCAAAGGTTGCAAACAGCAACGCCATATTTGATCTTGACAAAAACGGACAAATCACCAAAGGAGAAGTATTAGCGTATGTTTACGACTGGGTGAAGCAACGCAGCGGCTACACATTTCCGGAGGCTGTAGTATATGCTCCAGTTTTGGAAGAAGCGAAAAAAAAAAGCAGACGCAAAACTAAAGTGATTCTATTGTCGGCGCTGGCCATTGCCGCGCTCGGATATTACGGATACAAGAACAGAAAAAAATTAGGTTTCTAAAATATATTAACTATGTACAACGTAAACTATAAGCAATATATCATTACACAAAATACCACGATCCGCAACACAGGCTTCGGAGCCATCAGCTTCGAGAATATAGGCACGGACGATGCGGTAATAAATAATGTGATTCCGCTCGACAACACAGGCATAGCGCGCACGTTCAGCGAAAAGCCCTACTGCCGCATCGACAGCGACTTTACCGTGACGTTTGCCGGCAACGACCCCGACCGCCGCGTGCTGGTAGTGGAAACCTATTACACCGAAGAACGATGAAAAACAGCTCGATTATATGGCTCGGACTTGGATTTGCTGGACTATATTTGCTTCGTAAGAAACGCACACAGAAACAACCAACTGATCCTGGAGTGAGAAATTTAGCAAATAAAGAATCATTGCTTAGTATTAAAGATTTTTGCGCTACTCCTGAACTTCATTTGCTTTTAGAGGAACAAAAGAAAGAACTTGCAGAAGCCTACAAACAACAGAATACATCTGGCGTTCATGGTATAGGTGGTGGTAATATAACGGAAACCCAACTAACAAGAAAGATTTCAAAATTCATTCAGGAGGTCGGCTTGCGAGAATTAACCACTGAACAGGAACAGATATACAATGTTTTTGCAGGTGAAAGAAATATCGCTGAAATTCAAATTTCAGACATGCTTGGGCTGTTTCATTTGTTCAAAATATATGGCGACAATCCAAACAAAGGAGCTGCACATATTCTTATAAAACATTACAATGAACCAGAAGACAACGTTACAACAGATGAAATACTGAATATGTGCGAGATTATAAAAAACACGGAACCGTATGAAGAAGACGGAAAACGAGTTTACGAAACAGTAAAAGATGGTATTAGGTATCGGGTTGTAATAGCATTGAAAAATGATACTGGTGTACTTGTAACATTTTACACAAATAGGAAATAGAAAAACCCGTTGCCCAGTGCACAATTACATTTGGACCGAAACGGGTTTTTAAAATTGTCGCAAGCAGAAACAGGCGCGAGTCTGCAAATTATCGGGTTCTCGAAATATGTATTCCGACGACACCGCAAATATACGACTAACTTTTTAAAATGCAAGCGATATGGGCTATAAAAGTGTAATCACAACATGGAAAAAGATACAAGACTGGGTGCTTGAACTGTTGGAAGGCCTGGGCTTCGGCACAGCGTACAAGTACGACAAGGCCTCCGACACCGCCACCGTGAAAGCCGGAACGATAAAGAACGAGAGCGGCTCGTTCGCCTGGATAAACTCCATCGGCCAGTGGATAATAAACCTCGGCACGAACAATGCCGAAACATGGGGCATACTGGGCAACTACCGCTTCGGGCAGGACAGCAACGGCAACGGAACATGGAACGGCATCTGCCAGAACGACGGCAACGGCAACAACGAAGAGGTCGTGCATACGGATACCGGCATTTTACGAATAAAAAAGACCTTTTCGACAGGCTTGCGGAAAATTGAAATGTCCGACGGTAATATGTTGATAGGTATCGGAAACATCGGTAGCCTTGATTATGGCGTTGAAATTGCCAATATGGCCTCGGCGGAATATCTGAAGATGCTTGCGTTGAAGTTCGGCGCAAATATGTATGTGCTGCGATTCGCCAACGGAGCTTTCAATCTCGGAGCTGCATACAATGGAACTGTATATAATGCGATAAGATCAGGCCGCGACATACAGGACAAAGGCTTCTATACCGAGATGCTAATGGCCAACCGCGCATACCAGCAGGTAGGTATATGGGAGAGCGGCGGAAGCACGCCAACGCCACCCGTGCCATATACTCCGGCGAGCGGAGAACACAGCTACAGATTCGAGTATGACGCTCTCGGCAATTTAATTTATAAATGTGAGGACGGCTACCAGTTTTTCTTTCGGCCTGAAAATGGATTAGTATACTTTTCCGTATATTCAATCAACGCATCAACGTCTTATAGATTAGTATTCCACGAAAATCTAAAAGTAAACGGAAATCTTGACGTCGTAAATGATGTTACTGCGAACAATGTGCCAAAACTTCTATTGCCCACTCCTGGAGAGATTGTTTCAACAACAACAATAGTCTATCATAGTAGGAGCGGAACAGAACTATTGCCTGGAGATGGTCAAATGGGTGGCAACTGTTACAGTTATCCTGACGCACAGAATCCAGGTTATTATGTCGGTTATTGGAGCGTGGGAACAGGCGACCCCAGCGGACGCGGATTTTGGCAAAATATCCCAATTCCTGGCGACATCAACGACTATCTCGATTATGAAGTTATCGTGAGGGTGCGCGGCACAGGCGACAACCATCCGCTTGGCATTGCGCTGTGCAGCAACCAGGGCGAAGCGACTTTCAATTACGCGCGATATGTGCAAACACCGTCAAACGACAGTTTTGTTGATGTTAATTTCGGATTTGTGCGGGATTTCCAAAACCGCCAAAACTCGATGAGCATTGTAATAAATGCAGAAAGCGCACAAAATCGCTACGACATTATGCAAATATACTTGTGTAAATATACGCATCCCGAAGGCAACTACGTACTGACGGCGCAAGTCACGGTAGTGAACAACGAGAATCAGATAACTTACGCTTGGGTAAAACAGTAAAAGATATGTGCAGCCATAGATGTGTAATATATTGCATTTGCCTGATAACGGCAATAGGTTTGCTTGTAGGCTCGTTTTTTGTTCCGCCCATGGGATTTATCGACAAAAGCGTATTACAGGCTTGCAGTTTGCTGCTCGGTTTCTACTGCGCATACGATTTGCCTAATACCGTGCGATCGATGTCTAGCTTCAAGATACAAAAGGGAGATTTCAGCGTAAGCGGCGAGAAGAAAAAAGAATAACTTTTAAATAAACATATCATGAAAAAGAAAATCATTATTGCGGCTATCGTTATAGCCTTTGTTGTAGCAATGGTTGTATTACATCTTATTGCTCCTAAAATAAGTTATCAATACGCAGAGCTTATGTGCAGCGTATCGTTCATCGGCGGCGCAGTGGTAGGATATTTTGCTAAAGACCACATAAAATAGCAGTTAGTTTCCGACGAGAACGGGGGAACATTCCAGATGCGGAATGTTCCCCCGTTTTTTTAATGTTACCATGGTAATGTATTACTTGCTTGTAATTTTATACAGCGCATAAATGCCCGCTGCCAGAAGCAGCGTTTTAAGGATGTTATTGTTTCGTGTTCCCGGCAACCCGGAAATGCTTGCATGTCTTATTTTATTATACTCTTGTTGATAGTATTTAAGAGAAAACTCTGTCAAGAAATTATTTACTGTTATTGTTCCGTCCAATTCAATATTATAGAAATAGTAATATTTGGTGGCATATTTGCTTCGTCTTGCACTGGCGATTATAACATAATCTCCATATTGAGGCAGGTATTTGTTAGGATTAAGAACATGACCTATCTGAATATTGAAATTGCGGTTAATTTTCGACAGGTATTTTTCTGCATTTTCAGGGTAAAGTTTTGAATAAAGAAAATCAATAAGTTTATTGATATTATCAGTTGCCGTTTTTGTGTATTCTATTTTCATTTACTATTCTTGCATTTTCCATTATTTCGTCAAAAGTCATTCGCTCCTTCGGCTCTCCGTACTTCTCTCTTATATATTCAGTTGGTATATCAATAATTGGATCTTTCACTTCTATTCCGTTAATCATTACTGGTACATGGTGTTCTTCATTGAGTTCATCAAATCCTTTCATAATTCCTAATTTTTATTTTTTCAAAAGTAGGTAAATTAAAACGAAAACGGAAATTTCGAGCAATCTTTTTTGAATGGTAGGACTGTTTTTTATTCCGTATAGTCCGTATGCAAAGCGTTCACAGTTGAAGCCAAAGAGCGAAAAACGCTTGTCTTTGTTCGCTTCATAGTATTGCATAATGCGCTCGTTGCTTGCCGTGTATGGCAGCACTGCCATTGTAGGACGGTGCGCGGCGTATTCGTCGTACAGCTGCATAATAGGATGCCCGGCTTCTGGCGTGTTGTGCAGCACCCACACAGTGCCGTTGTCGTCCACCATCACAATGCCACAGTGGCCCGTAAATCTCATTCCGCCGCTGCTTACGCTCCGCAATATGTTTCCGCTCTCAAGTTTCATGTTATTTTCTTGTTTCCGGACAAAAACTCCTTTATAACGAACATTCTATTTTTAATGCATTAGAGATAATATCACGAAGGCATTCATTCTTATGAATTGCAATGGCCATCACGGCCGCTAATTCCACTTCCGACCCTTTAAGATCCACATCAACTCTATTAGTGAAAGGATCTATAGTTATAATGATTGATGTATCCATACATGTAATTCTCATATCTCTGTATTATCAACTCTCTCTGTCTCTATTGTACTTGCAGTTATTCCAAATTCTTTGCTTATTCTCTCCAGGTTAATCATAATTATAACGTTTTACATTCAGTTTTTAGTATTTTAAAAAAACAACGACGGCGGGCGAGTTCCCAGGATTCCAATGTGAGCGCAATGTCGGCCAGTCTTATCTCCTTAACTTCGCGCTGTGATCTTTATTCTTCAGCCTCTTCTGCTGATTTATCCGCCGGTTGTTGTGGTTGTCAGTATGTCGCTATTTTCTCGATTTTTCCGATTTTTCCGATTTTTCCGATTTTTCCGATTTTTCCGATTTTTCCGATAAATTTTCCTAAAAAAAACAATATAATAATATGTCCATTCTTCTGCGCCCCACTCTGGACGCCCCTTCCCACGAGTCCACCCTTTATACTCGAATAAGTATTTATCTCTGTAGTTGTGCAGACATACATATTCGTATGACTTATGACTGATCCGTTTTTCCCAATATTCATTTAACGCACGATAGTCTTCCGTTTTAGTGCCGTCAAGAATCATATTCAGCCATTTGCGTCTGATTGGAAGATACAATATTCTCATATTCAATTCTATTTGTTGATGTAATTTGTAACCAATACCTCAGTCTTGCGTTTTGTCCTTGTTAGGTTAGCCACAGACAAAGGCATATTAATATTGTTTATTTTTTTTCTGCGTATGTAACAAAAGCTACAAGAGCTATAAGCATCACAAATAGCCACCACGGCACTCTACGCTGTTTCTCTACGTTTTGCACTACTACTTTCTCTACCGGTACGTACACAGTATTGATCAGCGTATCTGGCGGAGTTGTCACTTTAACGTACACCACATTCTGTCCGTTGTCGTGCGTTGTTTCTATTGTTCCGTACTTTGTCACAATCACAGTGTCGCGCTCTGATGGAACGGTAAAGAAGAGCGTGTCGCCCGGTATGCACACAGTGTCGTTTACTGTAACAACTTCTTTTTGCGTAAGGTTATACTTTTTTGCAATCCGCGCAATTCTTTTTTGAGGGCTGCAAGACGCAAATAAAATCAATAATAAAAATAGATTTTTCATGTTCTTGTTCTACAATATTATTTCCAGTTTCTCGCGGCCGAGCTTCGCATTGTCCACTATCAGCAGCGTGGCCGTTTCGGTAAATCGGTTCAAACGTATTTCGCTCACGCTATATCCAAGCGCCTCGATACGGTCGGCAAGCGCGGCGGCGTTCTGCATGTCGTCGGTTATGACGGAGTAGCCGCTAATTGTTTTGTGCAGTGTTTTCATCGCTCATTCTTCTGTTTAGTTCAGCTGCTATTTGTATGGCTTCGAAAAGTACCGGACTTTTTTCTGATAAGATAAGCCATTCTTTTACTAAATCTTCTCTTGTTTTTCCCATGTTTAAATCGTTTTATTGGTTAGATTCTTCATAATACCATCCTAACAGTTTGCTGTACGGCAGACCGATGCAGTGGTCTCCTCTTTTCAGCCTTATGTTGACGTCATTCTCGTCTTCATCGTCCATGCCGTCGAACATGCCTCCGTATATTTGGCCGTTGGTGAAGACCATGTTCACTTCCTTGCTTGCGTCGCATTCTTCCAATGCCTCGGGCTCATTCAGTTTTACTTTGCGCCCATCTTTAAAAAATTCTACTGTAATTTCCATGTAATAATTTTTTTTCTGATTATCCCATTCTTTTAAGTATTGCGCCATTTTGAACAAGTTCTTCTACATTTTCATTTTTGGCATAGATAGCTTTTCCGTCAGATGTAAGCATCGCATATCCCGGTACATCTGTTTTGCCAAATTTTTTGAGGAATTCGTCGTAGGTGTAATGTGATTTTTCACAGTCCAGATCATTACGTCGCTTTTTTAATATTTCAACAACTCTCTTAACCTCTTCTCCAGAGTAATAATTATTGCCACAAAGTAGCACATCTGTTGCCAAGTAGTAATACGTTCCGTCCTCCAACGGGAGTCGATCATTCGTGTACCAACGAATACCGATAGTACGATCGTCATTCCAAAGTGTTCTTTCCATGTGATTTATATTTTAGTTATCCCATTCGTTTAAGTATTGCACCATTTTGAACAAGTTCTTCTACATTTTCATTTTTGGCGTAGATAGCTTTTCCATCCAAAAGAAGCATCGCATATCCCGGTACATTTGTTCTTCCAAATTTCTTTACGAAATCATCATAAATGTAATAAGGCGAATAACTCTCGCTTTTGTTCCTGGTTTCCCACAGTTCGGCAAGAGCAACTATATTTTGATCCGTAATATCTTTTCCACGTGAATTTGTCCAGTCCATCGATTTGTAGAAAGAGACAAACTTTTTGAGTTCTTCGGCTGGATCTCTAAATTTTTTCTTAAAAATATCAATAATTTCATTCTCTCTCTCAGGCGACAAGCCGCATTCTCTTATAGAGAGATTTTTATTATTTATTCTTTTAGGGGGTATGGGGGAACTTTCTCTTTTTCCGATTTCCGCAGAAACGATGTCTTTTTCCGCCGTATTTTCGATAGTTTTTGATGAATTTTCTGTATTTTTTACTGGTTTTTCGTTTGTTTTTTCATCAGAAACAACATCTTTTTTATCATTTTTTTGTCCGGATTTTTTAGCCGCAGCCATAAGCCTATCAATGTCAGGCTTAACAAGATTAAAAAGTGCGAACAGCTCGCCAGATTTGCACTCTGGTTCTTCGCCAGAAAATGCGTATTCTACAATCATTCCAAGAAACTGAATACGCCGCCATTGCTTCATTTTATAAGCAACATCAAAATAATAACGATCTAATTTAAGATAGTCCATAATAAGGTTCTTTTAAAATAAAAAAACACAGTTGCAAGAACCTTGGAAGCAACTGTGTTTCATATATAATTCCAACGCTTTGGAATCAATGTTCATTCTCTAAACTGGTGAAAAAATACAATTAACTAAAATATTTAAATATGAATTTAATGTATTTTATGTATTTTATGAATTTTATTAAAAATAAGAATGTTAAACTTTTAAAAATTATTAACCATGGCAAAGATTAACCAAGGATATTTGGGCGGCTTTTCCGGCAAGTTAGGAACCGCCATCGGCGCGTGCAACAATGGCACCGCCTACATTTACGCGCTTCCGCTGAAGCGCAAAAAAAGCAACACACCGGCGCAAATGTTACAGCGTAAGAAATTCGGTTTTGCGAATAAGCTCCTTCGTCCGTTGAGCGATTATTTGCAGCGCGGCTTTATCAGCACAAGCAGCAATCGTTTCGCCGCAGCGGTGAAGCATTGTTTAGACAACAATGTGCAGGGCGACAAACCCGAGAATGTGACGGTGGACTTCAGTAAGTTGTGTGTGTCGCGAGGCTCGCTCGAGAATGTGCAGAATCCGCAAATTTCGATGAGCACGCTCAAGGTATCCTTCCTTTGAGACACTTCGGTGGGGGCCGATGGCACAGAAAACGATGTGGTGATGCCGCTCGTTTATAATAAGACAAAGCAACGCGCGATTTATGATTTGAATAATTATAAGCGTGCAGATGGGAAAGCAGAGTTATCCTTGCTCAACGATTGGGCTGGCGATGAACTCTGCTTTTATATTGCCACCTTCAACGGAAAGAGCAACGCTTCGTCCGACTCCTTTTATTTGGGTGTGCAGTATGCGTAGAGCCTACCGTTAGGATGCTTTTCTTATTTGATTTTTGCTTTCGCCTGCGCCTTTTGGCGCGGGCGAAAGTTCTTTTTATATATAATATGTAGGCTGACGCGTCAAATATTGTCAATTTTTTTTGGCTGCAAAAAAACGGATATTTCCTATAAGATAATTATCTTTGCAACGTAAAATATGGATAGAAAATGAAACCTACATTGTTTGTTTTGGCTGCCGGCATGGGCAGTCGCTACGGAGGATTGAAACAGTTGGACGAATTGGGTCCTAATGGCGAGACAATCATGGATTACTCCATCTACGACGCGCTGCGTGCCGGATTCGGCAAAGTGGTGTTCGTCATTCGCCACAGCTTCGAAGATGATTTTCGTAAATTTGTGGTGTCGAAGTTCAACGGCAAAGTGCCAGTCGAGATAGTTTTTCAAGAAATCGACTCCTTGCCCGAGGGCTTTACGCCTAACCCGGAGCGCGTGAAGCCTTGGGGCACCAACCACGCCATCATGATGGGCGCATCGGTCATCAACGAGCCCTTCGGCGTAGTGAATGCCGACGACTTCTACGGCCGTCATTCGTTTCAGGTGCTTTGCGACTTCCTCAAAGGCGAGCACAAGCGCCCCGGCGACTACTGCATGGTGGCCTATCATGTGGGCAACACCCTCTCCGAGAGCGGCACAGTGAGCCGCGGCGTATGCTCCAGCAACGAGCAAGGGCAGCTCACCTCGGTTGTGGAACGCACACAGATAGAAATGAAAAACGGACAAGTGGTTTACCGCGACGAGCAGGGCCTCGACCAAGCGCTGGACGAAAATGCCCTCGTATCGATGAACATGTGGGGCTTCACCCCCGACTATTTTGAGTTCTCAAAGGCGCGCTTCGTCGAATTCCTCAAACAGAACTCCAAAGAACTCAAAGCCGAATTCTACATCCCTACCATGGTGAACGAACTCATCTCGTCGGGCAGAGCAACGGTGAAAGTGCTGTCCACCACCTCCAAATGGTTTGGCGTCACCTACGCCAGCGACCGCGAGCAAGTGGTGCTCAAGATTAACGAATTGGTGCGCAAAGGCGAATATCCGGCTAAATTATGGGAATGAAAAAAAGAAAAATACTGGTGACTGGCGGCATGGGCTATATTGGCTCGCATACCGTTGTCGAACTGCAGAACGCAGGCTGCGATGTGGTCATCGTCGATGACCTTTCCAACTCCAACGCCGCCGTAATTGACGGCATCGAGAAGATAACGGGCATCCGCCCCATGTTCTACAAAGAAGACTGTCTGAACAAGTCGGGGCTCGAAATGATATTCGAAGCAGAGGAGGGGATTGACGGCATCATCCATTTCGCCGCCAAAAAGGCGGTGAACGAATCGGTGCAGAAACCGCTGTACTATTATCGCAACAACATCATGTCGCTCATCAACCTGCTGGAACTGATGGCGCAGTTCGGCGTCAAGAATCTGGTGTTCTCGTCGTCGTGCACCGTTTACGGACAGCCCGACCATCTGCCGGTGACCGAAACGGCACCCGTCAAGACGGCTACCTCGCCCTACGGCAACACCAAGCAGATATGCGAGGAAATCATACGCGACACTTCGGCTGCCGACGCCAACCTGAACGCTATTCTGCTGCGCTATTTCAACCCCATCGGGGCGCACCCCTCGGCGCTTATCGGCGAACTGCCCAACGGCGTGCCGATGAATCTGGTGCCTTTCATCACACAGACTGCCGCCGGCATCCGTCCCGAACTGAAAGTGTTCGGCAACGACTATAACACCCCCGACGGCTCTTGCATCCGCGACTATATCAATGTGGTGGATCTCGCCAAAGCCCATGTGGTGGCGCTCGACCGTATGATAAGCGGCAAAAACAAACAGAAAGTGGAATGCTTTAATATAGGTACCGGACGCGGGCTCTCGGTGCTCGAACTGGTGGAAACCTTCCAGCGCGTCAATGGTGTGCCGCTCCCTTACAAGATTGTAGGACGGCGCGAAGGCGACATCGAGCAAATATGGGCCGACCCTGCCTATGCCAATGACGAGCTCGGCTGGAAGGCGCAAGAAACTACCGACGACACCCTGCGCTCGGCTTGGAAATGGCAGATGCACCTGGCAGAAAACCAAAAGAAGGAAGCAGAAAGCTGAAAGTCTGCGTCAGAGTCGTTTGAGTTCTGATTTGAAGATTTGAAAATTTGACAATTTTCAATTGTCATGTATGATGTACGTTGTACGTTGTACAATGTATAAATGTATTGATGTATGATGTATGAGGCGGAAAGCTACAAGCTACAAGCTACAAGTTACAAGTTACAAGTTACAAGTTACGAGTATAAAGTTGAAAGTATAAAGTAATTATTGAGATTCGGGACGTTGAGTTTGTCGAAACGCCGAGGGCCATTTCGACTGCGCTCGATGCCTTCGCTTCTTAACAAAATTCATAATTCAAAATTATCTCCCTACGGTCGATGACCTTCGGTTCAAAATTATCTCCCGTCTGCGTCAATGTCAGCGTCAAAGTTGTTTCTGAGTTTGAAGATTTGAATATTTGAGAATTTGAAAATTAACTTTCCTTCTATCGATGCCTTCAATTCATAATTCATAATTCAAAATTCATAATTATCTCCCGTCTGCGTCAATGTCAATGTCTGCGTCAATGTCAATGTCAAAGTCAGCGTCAATGTGTCGCTTCTTGCTTCTCGCTTCTGATTTCTTGTTTCTGAAATAATTTTGATAGAAAAGTGAAAAATAAATTGAAAAAGTTTGAAATACGAAAATCATTGTATATTTTTGCAACTCGAAAAAAAATAAACATTAACTAATACAAAATTATGATTGTAGTTCCATTAAAAGAAGGCGAAAACATTGAAAAAGCGCTGAAAAAATTCAAAAGAAAATTTGAAAAGACTGGTGTTGTAAAAGAATTGAGAAGAAGACAGCAGTTCGAAAAACCGTCTGTTACTGCTCGTGAGCAGAAAAAACACGCGATTTATATCAATCAATTGCAAAGAAACGAAGAATAATTTGTTTTTTTGAAACACCTTTCGTATATTCGTATTGTTAAATGCGAATGTATGATACAGGCTTTTTTGACATATATGCAGTATGAGAAGAATCGTTCCTCTCATACTGTTTTGTCTTATAAGACCGACCTTCTTGAGTTTCAGGACTTTATCTCCGGCAGGCCTGTTCAGGAGGCCACGGTGCAGGATGTCCGCGGCTGGGTGGTGTCGCTCATGAACGCCAAAGTGTCGCCCCGCTCGGTCAACCGCAAGCTCTCGGCGCTGCGCGCCTTCTACGGTTATCTTTTTCGCAAAGGCATCGTGCAGGAAAACCCGATGCGCAAAATCTCGGCGCTGAAAACAGAAAAGAAACTCCCTACATTTTTCCGTCAAGACTCTGTCGAGGCGGCATCCATGCCGCAAGGCGACGACAAGACGGAGTTTGCCGCCGCCCGCGACGCGCTCATCATCTCCATGTTCTACGAAACAGGCATCCGTCGCGCCGAACTCATCGGGCTCAAAGCCGCCGATGTGAACCTCTCGTCGCGCACCATCAAAGTGCTTGGAAAAGGAAATAAGGAGCGAATCATACCTGTTGGTGAAAAAATATCCGAAGAAATTGATGGATATAATAAAATAAAATGTAAATTTGTAGGGAAGACGGAATGGTTCTTTTGCCGTGACGACGGCAAACCCCTCTATCCGATGATGGTATATCGCATAGTGCACGAGCTGATGGCCAGGTACTCCACGTTGCAAAAGTGCAGTCCGCATGTGCTTCGCCACACTTTCGCCACAGCGCTGCTCAACGAAGGGGCCAACATCAATGCCGTGAAAGAGCTGATGGGCCATGCCAATCTGGCGGCTACGCAGGTATATACGCATCTGACATTCGAACAATTGCAAAAGATTTATAAACTCGCTCATCCAAGAGCATATAAAAACTAAAATACTATGGAAATTAGAATTCAGTCAATTGGATTTGACGCAACAGAAAAATTGAAAGCGCATATCGAAAAGAAAGTGAACAAACTTTCGCGCGTGAGTGAAGATATTCATACTGTAGATGTGTATCTGAAGGTGGTGAAACCCGAAACGGCGCAAAACAAAGAAGCCGAGATAAAACTGCAGATCCCTAATGCAGAGCTGTTCGCTTCAAAAGTGACCGACACTTTCGAAGAAAGCGTCGACCTCTCTGTCGAAGCGCTCGAAAAACAGATTATCAAAAACAAGGAAAAATTGCGTTCCAGATAAATGAAGGAGCGGAAAAATATCTGAAGAAGTAATGCAGAAATCTTAGAGATTTCGTTCCCGCGCAACAAACAGGCGGGGTGAGCAAGTTCCGTGGCGTTTTTCTCGTCGCGGAACTTTTTTTGTATGGCATTCGTGCCGTCCGAAACCCTTTGCGAAGAGCTTTTCGGGCATTTTGTTGCGAAAAGGGAGAAAAAAATAATCAAATAATTTTTTTAAAAAGAAAAAAGTTCCTACATTTGCAAGCCGATTAGTAAGTGTACTAAAATTATCGGCAAAAGACCTGCCTCTTTAGCTCAGTTGGCCAGAGCACGTGATTTGTAATCTCGGGGTCGTTGGTTCGAATCCGACAAGAGGCTCGAAAAAAATGCGGAAGTAGCTCAGTTGATAGAGCATTAGCCTTCCAAGCTGAGGGTCGCGGGTTTGAGCCCCGTCTTCCGCTCAAAGTAAATGCTGTTGTAGCTCAGGGGTAGAGCACTTCCTTGGTAAGGAAGAGGTCGCGGGTTCAAGTCCCATCAACAGCTCAAAGGTAATGAATGAATTACATATTAAATAATAATTAACTACTATGGCAAAAGAAAAATTTGACAGATCGAAACCGCACGTGAACATCGGTACTATTGGTCACGTGGATCACGGAAAAACAACATTGACAGCTGCTATCACTACTGTGTTGGCTAAAAAAGGTCTTTCTGAACAAAAATCATTTGATCAGATCGATAACGCTCCAGAAGAAAAAGAACGTGGTATTACCATCAATACTTCTCACGTAGAGTATCAGACTGCAAATCGTCACTATGCACACGTTGACTGTCCGGGTCACGCCGACTATGTAAAGAACATGGTAACTGGTGCTGCTCAGATGGACGGTGCTATCATCGTAGTTGCTGCAACTGACGGTCCGATGCCTCAAACTCGCGAGCACATCCTTTTGGCTCGTCAGGTAAACGTTCCTCGTATCGTTGTTTTCATGAACAAATGCGATATGGTTGACGACCCTGAAATGCTTGACTTGGTAGAAATGGAAATGCGTGAATTGCTTTCATTCTACGAATTCGACGGCGACAACACTCCGGTTATCCGCGGTTCTGCACTTGGTGCATTGAACGGAATTCCTGAATGGGAAGACAAAATAATGGAATTGATGGATGCAGTTGACAGCTGGATCGAATTGCCACAGCGTGCTGTTGACAAACCGTTCTTGATGCCGGTTGAAGACGTGTTCTCAATCACTGGTCGTGGTACTGTTGCTACTGGCCGTATCGAAACTGGTATCGTTAAAGTTGGCGACGAAGTTCAAATCATCGGTTTGGGTGCAGAAAACATGAAATCAGTTGTAACTGGTGTTGAAATGTTCCGCAAACTTTTGGACGAAGGTGAAGCTGGTGATAACGTAGGTTTGTTGCTCCGTGGTATCGACAAAGATCAGATCAAACGTGGTATGGTTCTTTGTAAACCAGGACAGGTTACTCCTCACACTAACTTCAAGGCTTCTGTTTATATCTTGAAGAAAGAAGAAGGTGGCCGTCACACTCCGTTCCACAACCACTACAGACCTCAGTTCTACATCCGTACTTTGGACGTAACTGGTGAAATCACTCTTCCAGAAGGAACTGAAATGGTAATGCCTGGCGATAACTTGGAAATCAAAGTAGAATTGATTTACCCAGTTGCTTGCTCAGTAGGTTTGCGTTTCGCTATCCGTGAAGGTGGACGTACTGTAGGTTCAGGACAAATCACAGAAATTTTGGCTTAATACAAATAAGCGACAAGGGCATGGGTTTCCATGCCCTTCTATACGGAAGTAGTTCAGTGGTAGAGCACTGGTCTCCAAAACCAGGTGTCGGGAGTTCGAATCTCTCCTTCCGTGCGAAATACTACGAAAATGAAACTAACAAATTATCTTAAAGAATCTTACAACGAACTGATTCATAAGGTTTCTTGGCCTACTCGTTCTGAGGTGTTCAATAGTGCGGTGGTAGTAATGATAGCTTCCGTCATCATTGCGCTGATTGTATTTCTGATGGACCTTGGGTTCGAGAATTTAATGAAACTTATCTATTCTGTTAAGATATAATTTTGAGGAGGATTTATGTCTGAGGATTCTAAAAAATGGTATGTTTTGCGCGCGATAAGCGGCAAAGAGAACAAGGTTAAAGAATTTATCGAAGCCGAAATCAAAAACGGCGACCTTGGTCAATACGTATCTCAGGTGTTGATTCCTACTGAAAAGACGTATCAGGTACGGAATGGTAAGAAAATCATTAAAGAGCGTAGTTATTTGCCTGGATATGTGCTCATAGAGGCGGATTTGTCAGGAGAGGTTGTGCATTATTTGAGAAACATGACGAACGTCATCGGTTTCTTGAGTGATGGCAAAAAGAATGATGTGCCGACTCCGTTGCGTCAGTCAGAGGTTAACAGAATCTTAGGTTCTGTTGACGTGTTGGAGGAAACAATGGACGAACGCTCAGCATTGTCTTTCATGGTAGGTGAGTCGGTAAAAGTTACCGATGGGCCGTTTTCCGGTTTCTTGGGTGTCATTGAAGAGGTGAACAACGAAAAGAAAAAGTTGAAAATCATGGTTAAGATTTTCGACCGTAAGACACCGCTTGAATTAGGTTTCTTGCAAGTGGAGAAAGAATAATTTATGTTACGAAATTTTCTTTCTAATAAATGTTTTTTTAATTAAATCAAAAAAAAATGGCTAAAGAAGTTGCTGGATTTATCAAATTGCAGATAAAAGGTGGAGCTGCAAACCCTTCACCTCCCGTAGGTCCTATTCTGGGTTCTAAGGGTATCAATATCATGGAGTTTTGTAAGCAATTCAATGCCAGAACCCAAGACAAAGCAGGTAAAGTGTTGCCAGTGGTAATCACTTACTATTCTGACAAGTCTTTCGAATTTATCGTTAAAACTCCTCCTGTAGCTGTTCAGTTGCTTGAAGTTTCTAAACAGAAAAGCGGTTCCTCTGAACCTAACAGAAAGAAAGTAGCGGAAGTTACTTGGGATCAGGTGAAAGCGATAGCTGAAGAAAAGATGGCAGATTTGAACTGCTTTACTCTAGATTCTGCCATGAGAATGGTAGCAGGTACAGCGAGAAGTATGGGTATCACAGTTAAGGGAACATTCCCTGAAAATAACTAATTAACACTTCAATTAAAATGGGTAAACTTACAAAAAATCAAAAGTTAGCTTTAGAAAAAATTGAAGCAGGGAAATCGTATTCTCTCAAAGAAGCTGCCGAATTAGTAAAAGAAATTACTACTACTAAATTCGACGCGTCAGTTGATGTTGACGTGCGTTTAGGTGTTGACCCTCGTAAGGCGAACCAGATGGTTCGTGGTGTTGTATCACTGCCTCACGGTACGGGAAAACAAGTACGGGTTCTTGCATTATGTACTCCAGATCAGGAAGCTGCAGCAAAAGAGGCTGGCGCCGATTATGTTGGGCTTGATGAATATGTAGAAAAAATTAAAGGTGGATGGACCGATATTGATGTCATTATCACTATGCCAGCCATTATGGGTAAAATCGGTGCTCTGGGTCGTGTACTCGGTCCAAGAGGATTGATGCCTAACCCTAAGAGCGGTACAGTTACCAATGACGTTGCCAAGGCTGTCAAAGAAGTTAAACAAGGTAAGATTGACTTCAAGGTTGACAAATTCGGTATCGTTCATACTTCAATTGGTAAAGTGTCTTTCACAGCAGACCAGATTTTTGAAAATGCAGCAGAATTCATTGCTACATTGCAGAAATTGAAGCCTACAGCTTCGAAAGGTGCTTACATCAAGAGTGTTTATCTTTCAAGTACTATGAGTGCGGGTATCAAGGTAGATCCGAAATCAGTAGAAATTTAAAATTTGAAAAGTAATGAAAAAGGAAGATAAAGACTTGCTCATTAAGCAGCTGAATGCAACTGTAAAGGAATACGCTCATTTCTATTTCGTGGATGTTGAGGGCTTGAACGCTCAGCAGACTAGCGATTTGAGAAGATTGTGCTTCAAACAGGATGTGAAATTAATTGTTGTAAAAAACAAATTGATTCAGAAAGCTTTGGAACAGATGGATGTTGATTTTTCATGCATGTATCCTTCCTTAGCTGGTTCTACCGCGTTAATGCTTTGCAACACAGGTAACGCTCCCGCTAAACTCATCAAAGAGTACAGCAAAAAGATTGAATCGGGACGTCCTAAGTTGAAAATGGCATACGTTGAAGAGTGTTTCTATGGTGCAGACCAATTAGAAACTTTGTGCAACATCAAGAGCCGTTTCGAACTCATCGGCGAGGTTATCACTTTGCTCCAGTCGCCGGCGAAGAATGTTGTGTCTGCACTTCAGTCAAGTGGCAACACTTTACATGGTGTGCTTAAAACATTATCAGAGAGATAAAAAATAAAAAAATAATCATTTAAAGTAAAATTAAAATGGCAGATTTGAAAGCTTTTGCAGAACAATTAGTTAACCTTACAGTTAAAGAAGTTAACGAACTTGCAACTATCCTTAAAGAAGAATACGGTATTGAACCTGCAGCAGCAGCTGTAGCAGTAGCAGCAGGTCCTGCAGCCGGTGGTGCAGCAGCAGCTGAAGAAAAAACATCTTTCGATGTTGTTTTGAAATCAGCAGGTGCTAACAAGCTCGCAATTGTAAAATTGGTTAAAGAGTTGACTGGTCTTGGTTTGAAAGACGCTAAAGATTTAGTTGACGGAGCTCCTTCTACTATCAAAGAAGGTGTTGCAAAAGACGAAGCAGAAAACCTGAAAAAACAATTGGAAGAAGGTGGTGCTGAAGTTGAACTTAAGTAAATAAATTCCGATTTTCGGGATTTTCGGTTTAGAATCCTATGGTTATGGATTCTAAACCTTTTTATGTTTATGTCTACAAAGTTCAATTAAATTCAGATTAAATGTCAAACAAACAACAACAACGCGTTAATTTCGCTTCCATTAAGAATCAGATGGAATATCCTGATTTCTTGGAAGTTCAATTGAAGTCGTTTAGAGATTTCTTTCAACTTGATACCATTCAAGAAAAAAGAAAAAATGAAGGTCTGTACAAGGTTTTTGCAGAAAACTTCCCTATAGCAGATACAAGAAATAATTTTGTTCTTGAATTTTTGGATTACTTCATTGATCCTCCTCGCTATACCATTGAGGAGTGTATCGAAAGAGGACAGACTTATTGTGTCCCTTTGAAAGCCAAACTGAAACTGTATTGCACCGATCCCGAACATGAGGATTTCGATACGGCAATTCAGGATGTTTATCTTGGCTTGATCCCTTACATGACCGAAAAGGGCACATTTGTGATTAACGGCGCGGAGCGCGTAGTCGTTTCGCAGCTTCACCGTTCTCCTGGCGTTTTCTTCGGCCAGGGCGTACATGCAAACGGTGTAAAATTGTATTCGGCAAGAATTATTCCTTTCAAAGGTTCTTGGATTGAGTTTGCTACCGACATCAACAATGTGATGTACGCATATATCGATCGTAAGAAAAAATTGCCTGTGACAACCTTGTTGCGTGCAATCGGTTTTGAAAGCGACAAAGATATATTGGGTATCTTCGATCTCGCTGAAGAGATGAAAGTTACCAAAGCTAACTTGAAGAAAGCCGTAGGTTCGAAACTCGCTGCCCGTGTGTTAAGATCATGGGTAGAGGACTTCGTTGACGAGGATACGGGCGAGGTTTCTTCAATTCAGCGTACCGAGGTGGTTATCGAACGTGAGGTCGTTTTGGAGGCTAAACACATCGATGTCATCCTCGAGTCGGGCGCTCAGACTATTCTCTTGCACAAAGAGGATGCAAACATGTCTGATTACGCCATCATTTACAACACACTTCAAAAAGATACTTGTAACTCCGAAGAGGATGCGCTGCTGTATATCTATCGCCAGCTGAGAAACGCTGAGCCTGCTGATATCGCAAGCGCAAGAGAGGTCATCAATGGACTGTTCTTCTCTGAGAAGCGTTACGACTTGGGCGAAGTGGGACGTTACAGAATCAACAAGAAGTTGGGTCTCGACACCAGCATGGACATCAAAGTTCTTACCAAAGAAGATATTATCGAAATCATCAAATATCTGATTGAATTGGTGAACTCAAAGGCGGATGTCGATGATATCGACCACTTGAGCAACCGTCGTGTACGTACGGTGGGCGAACAGCTCTACAACCAGTTCGGCGTAGGTCTTGCCCGTATGGCGAGAACTATTCGCGAACGTATGAACGTGCGCGACAACGAGGTGTTCAAACCTGTTGATTTGATTAATGCCAAAACTATTTCTTCCGTCATCAACTCATTCTTCGGAACTAACGCTTTGTCGCAGTTCATGGACCAGACAAACCCGTTGGCGGAAATTACGCACAAACGAAGACTTTCGGCCCTCGGTCCTGGAGGTCTTTCTCGTGAGCGCGCCGGATTCGAGGTGCGTGACGTGCACTATACACACTATGGCCGCTTGTGTCCGATTGAAACGCCGGAAGGACCGAACATCGGTTTGATTTCGTCGTTGTGTGTGTATGCAAAAATCAACGACTTAGGATTTATTGAAACACCGTATCGCAAAGTCAACAACTCAAAAGTTGATTTGTCGGAAAACGGTATCAAATATTATACTGCAGAAGAAGAGGAAGATATGATTGTAGCGCAAGGAAACGCTCCGTTGAAAGACGACGGTTCGTTTGTGCGTTCTACAGTAAAAGCGCGTCTTGGCGCCGACTTCCCGGTTGTTCCGCCAGAGCAGGTGCAGCTGATGGATGTGGCTCCGCAACAGATTGCCTCTATCGCCGCTTCTTTGATTCCTTTCTTGGAGCACGACGATGCCAACCGTGCATTGATGGGTTCGAACATGATGCGCCAGGCAGTTCCCCTCTTGAGAACAGAGGCTCCTATTGTAGGTACAGGTATTGAAAGACAGTTGGTTCGCGACTCGCGTACACAAATCATGGCCGAAGGCGATGGTGTCGTTGAGTTTGTGGATGCCACTAAGATATGTATCCGCTACGACAGAACTGAGGATGAAGAGTTTGTAAGCTTCGAGAGCGCGTTGAAAGAACACCGCATCCCGAAATTCCAGAAGACTAACCAGGATACAACCATCGACCTTCGCCCGATTGTTTCGAAAGGCGAAAGAGTGAAGAAAGGACAAATCCTGACCGAAGGTTACTCTACCGAAAACGGCGAGCTTGCTATCGGTAAGAACCTGAAAGTGGCATTCATGCCTTGGAAGGGTTACAACTACGAGGACGCTATCGTGCTGAACGAACGCGTTGTTCGTGAGGATATCCTTACTTCTGTTCATGTGGTAGAGTATTCTTTGGAAGTGCGCGAAACAAAACGCGGTTACGAAGAATTGACTTCTGATATTCCGAATGTGAGCGAAGACGCTACCAAAGATTTGGATGAAAACGGTATCGTAAGAATCGGTGCGACTATCGAGCCGGGCGATATCCTGATAGGTAAGATCACTCCTAAGGGTGAATCTGATCCTTCGCCAGAGGAAAAACTGCTCCGCGCTATCTTCGGCGACAAGGCTGGAGATGTGAAGGACGCATCGCTGAAAGCTACTCCATCATTGCATGGCGTTGTTATCGGCAAGAACCTTTTCTCTCGCGTGATAAAGAACAAGAAATCGAAGATGAACGACAAGGCTATCCTGCCGAAGATAGACGAAGAGTTCGAAGCAAAAGTGGCAGAACTGAAAGCCATTATGCTCGAAAAGCTCCTTACGCTTACAAACGGCAAGACATCTATGGGCGTGAAAGATTTCTTGGGTATGGATGTAATTCCAAAAGGAACGAAATTTACACATAAAGTACTGAACGATATAGATTTCACTTCAGTTCAAACAACAAAATGGGTGTCTGACGCTCACAATGCTGAATTGATTAAGGAATTGATTCAAAACTATATCAGGAAGTACAAAGAATATGACGCATACGCTAAACGTAGAAAACTGAGCCTTACCATTGGTGATGAGCTTCCTGCCGGAACTATTCAACTGGCAAAAGTGTACATCGCTAAGAAACGTAAGATTCGCGTAGGTGACAAGATGGCTGGTCGTCACGGAAACAAAGGTATCGTTTCTAAGATTGTTCGTGCCGAAGACATGCCATTCCTTGACGACGGTACGCCGGTTGACATCGTGTTGAACCCGCTGGGTGTGCCTTCGCGTATGAACTTGGGACAGATTTTCGAAACTGTTCTTGGTTGGGCAGGCAAAAACTTGGATGTCAAGTTCGCCACTCCAATTTTCGACGGTGCTTCTTTGGACGATTTGAACGAATGGTGCGACAAAGCCGGAATTCCTCATTTCGGTCGTACATATCTGTATGATGGTGGAACTGGCGAACGCTTCGACCAGCCTGCTACAGTAGGTGTAATCTACATGCTGAAGTTGGGCCACATGGTTGACGATAAGATGCACGCCCGTTCAATCGGTCCATACTCGTTGATTACTCAACAGCCTCTTGG
>SUXD01000001.1 GCA_015061145.1 Bacteroidales bacterium
CTCTTAATCAAGATATTGTCTGCTTATTACTATTTCGGCACAGGAAAACAATTGAAAGCTGACAATATCTTGATTAAGAGCAACGAATACAACAAATCTAAATTTACTAAGATTGATATTCGTGAAGTTTCAACTATCAATTTCGACTCTAAATCTGCAATCCTTTTGTCTCGCCACCCACTTGGTTCTTATAGAATCAATATCAGCGCTGACAAAAAAGCTTCTTTGGTCATCACTAATGTTGATGAATTCTGGAGCATGTCTAAATATCTGATTGTAAGAGTTAAATAATATTGGTTATATTGATTTGAAATATAGCTTAAAGGGCGAACATTATTGTTTGCCCTTTATTGTTTTTTTTGATGGGAAAGTATCGTCATCTGTTTTTTGATTGGGACAACACACTTTGGGATTTGTCTAAAAACGTGCGGATTGCCCTCGCTGAAGTTTACGACAAATATCATTTGGATGACCGTTTTGACGCTTTTGCACAATTTTATGAGTTGTATTGCCGTCGAAATGAGGAATTGTGGGAATTGTACCCCAAGGGGCTGATTACCAGAACTGAAATGAACAGAGAACGATTCGCTTTTCCGTTATCGAAGGTGGGAGTGTGTGATGATGATTTCGCTTTGCGTCTGAACGATGATTTTTTGCATATATGTGCCTCTCAGACGAATTTATGTCATGGCGTAAAGGATACGTTGATGTGTCTCCGCGAGAAATATCGTTTGTATGTGATAACCAACGGATATTCGCAGATTCAGCGGATGAAAATTGCCAATAGCGGGTTGTTGCCTTATCTGACAAATGTTTTTATCTCAGATGTGGTAGGTTATTACAAGCCAGACCGACGTATTTTCGAGTACGCAGTGAAGACCTCTAATGCGCGCAAGGTGGAAAGTGTGATGATAGGTGATAATTTTGAGTCGGACATGGTGGGGGCCAAAAATTTTGGAATGGATCAGATATATCTGTCAGCCAAGGATGAGGAACTCCCTTTTGAACCGACAAAAATAATATTTTCGATAAAAGATTTATTATTGTTTTTATAAAAATTGAAATGGGTAAAAGAGCAAGTTTTGGAGGAAGATTAGGTGTGTTGCTAGTTGCTGCAGGTTCGGCGGTAGGTTTGGGTAATATTTGGCGTTTTCCTTGCGAATTAGGGCAGAATGGCGGTGGCGCCTTTTTGTTGATATATCTAGTATGCGCCGTTGTGATAGGACTTCCGATTATGTTGGCAGAGTTTTCGCTTGGCCGCATGGGGCAGTCTAACGTGGTAGGAACATTCAGAAGAGTGTCAGGTACGAACAAATACCGCTGGATAGGTTATGCAGGTGTGCTTTGTGCTTTGCTTATAATGGGCTTTTATGGCGTAGTTTGCGGATGGACGCTCGACTATGTCTATCAAGCTGTTGCGCATGGTTTTTCATCAATGACGTCAGAAGAACTTTCGCAGTCATTCAAGGATTTCAGCGTTCAGCCAGTCCGTCCGGTATTGTGGATGATGCTGTTTCTTACGATTAACTGTGTGGTAGTGTTTTTAGGAGTGAAAGAGGGTATTGAGCGAACATCGAAAGTGCTGATGCCGTTGCTGCTTTTGCTGGTGATTGTGATGTGTGTTCGTTCTGTCACGCTGCCGGGCGGAAGCGAAGGCTTGAGATTTTTGTTTGAGCCTGATTTCTCTAAGTTGACGCCACAAGTTGTGCTGAACGCTATGGGGCAGGCGTTTTTTTCGCTTTCGCTGGGCATGGGTTGTATGACAACCTATGGTTCGTATATTGGTAAGGATATCAATCTTGGACATTCTGTATTGCAGGTGACAATCTTGGATACGATGGTGTCGATTTTGTCTGCTGTTGCAATTTTCCCAGTTGTTTTTGCTATGGGTATCAATCCATCTTCTGGTCCGGAATTGGCGTTCATCACGCTTCCGAATGTATTCAATCAGATTCCAGGTGGATATATATGGGCGATATTGTTTTTCCTGTTGCTTTCAATAGCGGCGCTCACTTCTGCTATTTCCTTGCTGGAAGTTATTACCGCTTTTGTGTCGGAAGAATTAAAGATTTCTCGTAAGAAATCGGCGGTATATGCTACAGTGTTGATTATGATATTAGGAGTTTTCGCTTCTTTGTCGTTAGGCGTGTGGAGCGAATATAAGATTTTCGGCTTTTCGTTCTTTGAGTTTTTGGACGATGTCACGGCCCGATTCGTGATGCCACTCACTGGTTTGTCCATTTCATGGTTTGTAGCATGGAAAGTCGGTCGCAAGCGTTTAGAGAAAGAATTGACAAATGGTCATACGATTCGTGCGAAATACCTTGGCGTTTTTTTATTCTTGCTGAAATATGTAACGCCGCTCGCCATCATTGTTGTTTTTCTGAATCAAACAATAGATTTTTTCTGAAAATAAGTTATATGATAAGCGAAAGGCGCTGGCTTAAGCCGGCGCCTTTCGCTTATGTTTGCAGTGATGTTTTATAGTTTGGATATGGCTTCGTCAGCCGATTTGATTCTTTCGTTGTGCTCGTCAATAATGTTCTTGATGATGCTGTTGTTTTCAGCCGAACCTTGTACTGCTAAGAAATCGTCATTTTTACAATTCTTGTCGTCGATGCCGAAGCCTACTTTCGACTGCGGGTCAAATTCTTTGTTGGCATCAGAAACAATGCTTTGTTTGCAAGATTCAACGCATGCCTTGTATTGCGTAAGAATGTCAGTAATGTAGTTTTTGTCGGCTGCTGCGTTTGTTGGCAGACATGAATTTAGCAGTGCGAGCGTATAGTCCCATTGCAAGTTTTCATAGTCTTGATAAATATTGTGGAAAAAATTGTTGATGTCATCAATAGAAGTGTATTTTCCGTTTTCAATATTGTCAAGTTCGTTTTCAATGAGTCTTTTAGGTGCAACAAGTCCTGCCATATCAATCCATGGTTCGATTGCATTGGATGTGTTTAGCAATTTGGATGTGTCAAGAAGACCATCAGCATTGATATGTTTTGTCAACTGTTCTCCAAGATACCGAATGATGGCAGAGCGGTAAATCTCGATGCCTTTGGATAAGAATACATCCTTTATTCGGACATTGTTGTATGTGTGAATCGGGCTTTGTTTTTCTTTCAGTTCGCTGAGCACTTTGATTCCTTTTGTTATTTGCTGGACAATATATGGGTTCAGCAGGTCGAAAATGATATAGTCGGAAAAGTCGCTGCCTTTTCTTTTGTCGCGTTTCGCCCATTTCTTAGCGTCTCTTTGTGTGCCTACAGTCAGCATATTGATGGCTGGAACGAGGGTGCTTTTATTTTCGTCGTTCACAATATAAGAAAATGGCAGGTCGGAAGTGTCGAAATGTTTTTCGTGGTGACCGAGTACAAGAGAAAAAGCGCCAGTTCTCACTTCGAGCATCATGTACGAGTCGCTGCCAGTCTTGCTCCCTCGTTCCAATATGCCTTGGTGTATCGGACCGAGTTTGTACATGTGGTTGCTCTGGTTGGTGCCGCTTCCGGCATTGTAGAACGAGAACATGCATCCTATGAGCAGTGTGGATTTGTGATGCGATGTAGTGTAGGGTCCGGCGAAGATGGCGCAAGCTTCTCCGTGGAATAATTGACAGTTGCAGAAAAATAACGAATCTACGGCGGAGTATTGCTTGCCTATTTCGCACGATTCGCCTACGAAGCAGTTGTCAATCAAAGCATAATCATATACTTTGCTTCCCTTTCCGATAATGAAATTGTTGGCAATCACTCCGCAACCTACGAGTGTAGGGTTGATTTCGTCGCTGCAAATGGTACCGTTGTTGAGTTTCTCTACATTTTCTAGCGTGGCGAATTTCCCGGTTCGGATGTTTTTTAGCGTTTTGCAGTTGCAGATGGTGCAATTGTCGTCGATAAGACCCGTACATGCAGTCTGCTTTTCTGTGTATCTGTCAATCAATGATTCTAAAGCGCCGATTGTCTTGCCTCTGTGGCGGTAGAATGTAAGTATATATGCGGTTTGAGCGGAAAGATGATCGTAAATCTTCACATCTCGTCCGCCAGATTCATTCAGCACATGCACTACGGTTCCGTTACCGAATGCGGTTTCGCCTTCAACGGTTAGTTGACTTACATTTTCTATTCTGCAGTTTTTGCCGATATTGTAATTGGCGATGGTGCTTGTAGCGATGTAAGTGTTGTCGCCGACGTGGCAGTTGTGAATACGAGAATTGAAAATGCCAGTATGAAATTTCATGCCGGATTTGTTTTCTATTTCTTTTTCGAAAGTCCCTAGTGTAATGTTTCCGGAGAATGTGGTGCCGGTTACGTGCTGTGTGTCGAATTTTTCATTTACGAGAATTTTAGACCAGTCGTTGCATCGGCATGCCTGTTTTTCAAGTTGACATATTTCGTTATCTGTAAGATTGCGCATATTGTGTTTTTTTTAAATGTTTTCTTCTTCAAAGTTTTGGTATAAGAAATCATTGAAAGGAAATCGTTGCACATGAATTTCTTTAACTTTTTGATATAAAAGTCTTTTCAATTCGTCAATATTGTTTTTTTCTTTGGCTGAGATGAACAGGCAGTTGTCTTTCATTTTGGCCATCCACGTTTTTTTGAAATCGTCAAGGCTTAGGTTCTCACGCTTTATTGGCGTAAGGTCATCTTCCTCTTTCGGCGTGTAGGTAAATGCGTCAGTCTTGTTGAATACAAGAATAGTTGGTTTTTCGGTTTTGTCTATTTCATTCAATGTTTTTTCCACCACTTCTATCTGTTCTTCGAAATTCGGGTGCGAAATGTCCACTAAATGTACCAGAATATCAGCTTCTCTCACTTCATCGAGCGTTGATTTGAATGATTCAATCAAGTCATGCGGGAGTTTCCTGATAAAACCAACGGTGTCTGACAGCAAAAAGGGCAGGTTGTCGATGATGACTTTTCTGACGGTGGTGTCGAGTGTGGCGAAAAGTTTGTTTTCTGCAAACACATCCGATTTGCTGAGCAAATTCATCAATGTGGATTTTCCGGCATTGGTGTAACCGACCAATGCTACGCGTACCAGTTTCCCCCTGTTTTTTCTCTGTACTGATTTTTGTTTGTCAATGCTAATCAGTTCTTTCTTGAGGTGTGAGATTTTGTCGAGTATGATACGGCGGTCGGTTTCAATCTGAGTTTCTCCTGGTCCGCGCATACCGATTCCGCCTCGTTGTCGTTCAAGGTGTGTCCACATTCTTGTCAGTCGAGGCAGCAGATATTTGTATTGTGCCAATTCCACTTGCGTTTTGGCATGAGCCGTTTGTGCACGTTTGGCAAAAATATCCAATATAAGATTGGTACGGTCCAAAACCTTTATATGCAGTTCGCGTTCAATGTTTCGGAGTTGGATGGGCGACAGCTCGTCATCGAAGATAATCATCCCGATTTCGTTCTCTTCGATATAAGCTTTTATTTCATTCAGTTTCCCTTGTCCAACAAATGTTTTAGGGTTGGGGTAGTCTGTACGTTGCGTGAAGAGTTTGACGGGCGTGGCGCCAGCCGTGTCGGCCAAGAATGCCAATTCGTTAAGATATTCGTTGGCTTTCGCTTCGTTTTGTGTTGGCAGAATAAGTCCTACCAGCACAGCTTTTTCTTCGTATATTTCGGTAGTTTCAATCATAGTTTATTTGTTAATCACCAGTATTTTGCAAATAGCGCTTTTTTTGGTGTTTTCGGAAAAACACAAGGCCAGATATACGCCTGTTGCAACGCGTTCTCCGCTGCGGTCGGTGCCATCCCAAGTGGCCATTCCTCCATTTGAAATGGTTTCGTATATCAGATTGCCGCTCACATCTGTAATTTTTACACTTGACTTGTCCATCAGTCCGGTAATGGTGATTTCGCCTTCGTAATCTTCTCTCACAGGGTTGGGGAATGCATGTACGTCATCATAATTCTCGCGCCCGTCGTTGGCGTCACCCATATACGAGCAAATGCCTTTGTCGGTGCAGAAGAATACTTCGCCGGTATTGCTGTTGATGGCGATGTTGTAAACATTGTCGCCGAGCAGCGGGCTGTTTTGCGTGGTGAAGTGCTTGATGGTCTCAGTGCCGTCAGGCGATACTAGATAAGCGCCTGAAGTGCGTGTGGCAATCCATTTCCGGTTGGCGGCATCCACCACAATATGATTGATCATTTCGTTGCCTAGCAGATAGTCAGCCAATCCGGAACCGTCGTTGCGCGGAATCTTTATTCTTCTGATGGCATCAGAAGAATAGAAGTTTTTTGCATTGGGTATAATGATGGGGCCATAAATGGAGCCTAACCATATCTCTTGCGGATTTTCCCGGTCGGTTGCAATGCAGCGAAAGCGTTCGGACGAGAATTTGTTTCCATCTTGGTCGGTAAATGAAGTGCGATAGACATTCCGTTTGGTAGAAGTGTCGTAAACAAAGATGAAGTTAGCGCGAGGCGTGAATATCCATCTGCTGCCGTTGACGTCTAGCATATTGCCTCGCATGGTGTTTCCGTATCCGTTTATTTTGCTGAAATCTTTATATTGCTCCCATGTGCCGTCATGTCTTCTCACTTTGATAGGGTAGGTGGCTGCCATTTGCGTGAACCAAAGGTCACCGTTTTGGTCATAATTCAGTCCGTCTGTAATAATGTACTTGTCATTTCCGAATACATTTTCGATTATGCCGTCAGTGTTTTCTGCATTGTAGCGGACATAGAAACGGTCATCTCTAAATTCAAAAAGTCCTCCCAGTGCATAAGTACCTACCCAAAAGTGTGTGTTGTCTTGTGGGTCAACGGCTATGTCCATCGGGTCTGCGAAGTTGGGCGCTCCAACATTTTTCCAGTATTTCCCGTCATAAATCATAACCATGCCCAATACGCCTTCTTCTGAGTTTGAACCGTCAATCCATGTGCCGATAGGAATGACAAACAGTCTGTCGCCAACAAACTTCATGGTGTAAGCCTTGTTGCTGAGAGGTCCGTTTACCGTATAAAAAGATTGGCTTTGTTCGTGGGTGTCGTTTGCTTCTTTTATTTTTCCAATGCCGTTGTATATTGCAGCAGTATAGAATGTGTTTTCGGCATTGTCATAAACTGATTCGGCAATTTCGGAGTCGGTGGATATGTAGTTAGGTTCGTTGAGAAGTGAAGTGTATGATTTTGCACTGTGTGCGCAAGTCACATTCAGCCTGTTTTGCGAAGTGTTGATTGAAACCACTTTTTTACCGAAAAGCACCCATTCTCTCTCGTTCAGATAATATAGGCTGCTGTCGGCTTTCAGCAGAAAAATGTGATTTTCGAAAGATGCGATTTGTTTGTTGGCGACATGCGCTTGCGGCAGATTGTCGAATGCGGTCCATTTTTCGGGATTAGCAAGCAATTTGTCGTTGACATTGGCAGAAAGCAGCGATTTTTCTGTCATAGCATAAATCTTGTCGCCGCAGAAATTAAGGTCTGTAATGGCTGTCGATTCTGTCGGGTGATAGGTGTCAGAAAATTCTTTTTTCTTCAAGTCAACTTTCAAAATGCCAAAATCGGCTGCCAGAAATGCCGCTCCATTACTGAATTTAATTTGGTTGATGCGTTTGCTTCCCGTCATATCCTTTGTTTTGAATTCAGAGAGATTGAAAATCCCTTTGCTGTTCATAAGGTCAATGTTTGAGTTGGAGTAAACAATCATCAAAGTGTTGTCATCCTCGCTGAATCTTATCAGTTTGATGTCAGAGTCATTCAAACCATTCAGAATCGAGAATGTTTCGATGGTGTTGTCGTGTTTGTCTAACGAGAACATGGCTCCTTCGCTCAAAGCGTAGATTTTATTCTCCGACTGTGTGATGGCGCTGACATCTGGGTATGAAAGATGAACGCTCCAAGAGCTTGACGCGAATGCATGGGTCAGTCCAATGACCATAAGTGATATGAGCAGGATGATTCTTTTCATTTTACTTCGGTGTTTTTAAGAAATTGTATCAGATTGGCGACGGCGCGTGCACGATGGCTTATGCTGTTCTTTTCGTGTGCAGAAAGTTCGGCAAATGTTTTGTCGAATCCTTCGGGTACGAATATCGGGTCGTAACCGAATCCGTTTTGCCCTTTTCGTTCGTTGATGATGGTACCGTTCACTTTGCCTTCAAAAAGATATTCTTCTCCATCAAGTATAAGAGCTATTACTGTACGGAATCGTGCTGTCCGGTCGGTCTTCCCTTTGAGCTTGCGCAGTACTTTATCCATGTTGTCGTCCGAATTTCGCTGTTCGCCTGCATAACGAGCTGAATAAACGCCAGGCTCGTAGTCGAGAGCAGTCACTTCAAGTCCGGTATCGTCTGCAAAGCAATTTTTGCCGAATTTCTCGTGAATGAAACGGGCTTTTTGCATGGCGTTTCCTTCCAGCGTGTCCGAAGTTTCAGGAATATCTTCGTGACAATTGATGTCATTGAGGCTGACAATTCTGAAATTGTCTGGCAGCATATCTCTGACTTCCGCTAGTTTATGCAGGTTATTGGTGGCGAAAACTATATCCATATTCTTTTGTTCTTAGCATGAGATGACGGCTTGTCTGATTTTTACGGCTTTTGTCAGCAGGTTTTCCATCAGGTCGAGTCTGAGCATGTTGCTTCCGTCTGATTTGGCTGCAGCCGGATTCTGGTGTGTTTCCATAAATATGCCGTCGGTGCCTGCGGCAATGCCTGCAAGTGCGATGGTTTCAATTAGTTCTGGCTGACCGGCTGTTACTCCGCTGTCTTGGTTTGGACGTTGCAGCGAGTGTGTTGCGTCCAGCACGACAGGATGTCCGAATTTTTTCATTTCAGGTATGCTTCGGTAGTCCACTATCAGGTCTTGATAGCCGAAGGATGTGCCGCGCTCCGTGAGCATTACATTGGTATTGCCCGAATCAATAACCTTTTGTGCGGCAAAGCGCATGGCTTGCGGCGAAACGAACTGTCCCTTTTTTATGTTGACAACTTTTCCCGTTTTGGCGGCGGCTACCAGCAAGTCGGTCTGGCGACAGAGGAATGCGGGTATTTGCAGTACATCTACATATTGCGCTGCCATTTGTGCGTCGCTTTCGCTATGAATGTCCGTTACTACGGGGATGTCGAAAGTTTTTCCTACTTTCTCCAGTATTTTTAACGCTTTCTCGTCGCCGATGCCCGTAAAGGAGTCGATGCGGGAGCGGTTTGCTTTTTTGAACGAACCTTTGAATAGGTACGGAATGGACAGTTTATCGGTTATTTTCACCATTTTCTCTGCAATGTCCATTGCCATTTCTTCTCCCTCTATAACGCATGGACCTGCGATAAGAAAGAAGTTGCCTGATTCTGTGTGTTTGAGTTTTTGTATTGTCATTTCTTATAATTTATGTGCTTTTTGTTGTAAATATGCGTCCAATACGGTGATGGCTGCCATTGCTTCCACTACGGGTACAGCGCGTGACACTACACAGGGGTCGTGTCGCCCTTTGGCTTGAAAAGTAGTTTCTTCGCCATTGATATCCACCGTGTTTTGTGGCGTGAGGATGGTGGCTACAGGTTTGAAAGCGACGCGGAAATAAATGTCCTCGCCATTGCTGATGCCCCCTTGTATCCCTCCTGAATTGTTGGTGCGCGTGTGTATCGTGCCGTTGTCGTTAAAGAACTCGTCGTTTACTTCCGAACCGCGTTTTTCGGCAAAGTCAAATCCCAATCCGTAGTCAAATCCCTTGGCTGCGTTGATTGACATCATGGCTTGGGCGAGTTTGGCGTGCAGTTTTCCGAAGGCTGGTTCTCCTAATCCTGCAGGTGTATTGCGTATGACGCATGATACGACTCCGCCGATAGTGTCGCCGTCTTTCTTCACCTGCATGATGAGTTCTTCCATTTGTGTTGCCAGCTGCAGGTCGGGGCAGCGCACGATGTTGTATTCTGTTTTTGTCAGGTCATAATCCTTGTACGTGCCGCTCAGTTTCAAGCTGCCCACTTGTGAGGTGTAAGCCTGTATTTCGACGCCAATCTGCTTCAGTGCGAGTTTGGCGATGGCTCCGCCTACTACTCTCGATAATGTCTCGCGTGCCGAAGAGCGCCCGCCGCCCCGATGGTCGCGTATGCCGTATTTCATCTGATAGGCGTAATCGGCGTGCGAAGGGCGGAAAAGATTGCGAAGATTGTCGTAATCGGACGAGTGTTGATTCTCATTGAATACGGCGAACGCCAGCGGTGTGCCTGTAGTGCGCCCTTCGAAAACTCCCGACAGAAACTGAACCTTGTCTTTCTCGTTGCGGGGGGTGGTTATCTTCGATTGTCCTGGACGGCGACGTTCAAGTTCTTGTTGAACGAAGGCTTCGTCTATCTCAATGCCAGCGGGGCAACCGTCGATGATGCCTCCGACAGCCTCGCCGTGTGATTCGCCAAATGTGGTCAGGCGAAATATGTTGCCAAAAGTGTTGCTCATAGGTAAAATAACTTTTCAGAGTCTAAATCTTTCAAAGATATAAAAAAACCTGTAATTGTTCATTACAGGTTTTCTAAAAATATTAAACAGTTTCTTAATCGTGTTTTATTTGCATCCTTCGCAACCGCCTTCACAGTTGCAGTCGCCATCGCCGCAGTTTCCTCCGCATCCGCCGCAGTGGTGAGGGTGTTTGGCTGCTTCCACTTCTTCGTCGGTGGCTTCGCGCGATTCGATTATCTCGCCTTTAAAATGCAGATTTTCGCCTGCAAGCGGATGGTTGAGGTCTACCGTCACTTTGTCGTCGGTTACTTTCACAACAGAGGCGTTGAATCGGTTTCCGTCGGCGTCCATCAGCGGCACGACATTCCCTTCGGATACCATTTCGCTGTTGAATTTACCGTCAACTTCAAATATTTTCTTGTCAAGCTCGAGCACGCTTTCGGTGTCGTATTCACCGTATGCATCGGTGTGGTCGATGGTGAAATCGAATTTGTCACCCACTTTCAGGTCGGCCACATTCTCCTCGAATTTCGGGAGCATCATACCTATCCATGAGATGAAGGTGAGCGGACGCTCTTTGGTGGCTTGTTCCATGAGTTCTTCGTTCTCGTCGCCCACATACAGGTCGTAAGTAAGGCTTATAAATCTGTGTTTTGCCATAAAATTGTATTTGATTTTCTGTTGCAAAGATAGACAATTTAATTATGAATTGAAAATCATCGGCTGAAAAGGAGATAATTAAGAATTTCAATCAACGGTCATGGCCGACTCTTTTGTGAGGAAAAATAGGGGCAATGTGCAACAAGCACATTGCCCCATGTGATTATATTGTGACGAGATATTATTTTATTGTCTCGAATATTACCCAGTTTGGCGAAAGTCCCGCTTGGATTGTGTCCGGTTCTTGTGCTTCGCTGTTGTAGATGTACACGCGTCCGGCTGTTGTGGCATCGGGCGATACGAGCGCATATACATCGTTGTTGAATGGGTTTACGCTTACGCCGTTGATGCCGGAGATGTTGTCGGCAAAGGTGCTGAATGTCTTGTTCGCGACATCAAATCTCTGTACGCTTCCGCTGAGCTTCCAATTCTCGTCATAGGTGGCAGTGGCAACGAACAAAGCTGTTTTGTCGGCGTTGAATGCTATTGTGGATGCATAGTTGGACGAAATGCCGTTGAAGGTGTAAGCCTCTACACTGTTGTCTTGCGTGTTGATGTAAGCTATGCCGTCTTCCGTGGTGGGATTGCTGTAGGTGTTCACCATAGTTACATATAAGTTGTCAGCGTCATCTGCTGCAAAATATGAGGTGACGGCAGGCATTTCGATGTAAGACACTTCATCTGTCAAAAGGTTCACTACGGCTACATTGTTTGCGTAATTTATGGCAACATAGAGTTTTCCGTTGGCAATAGCCAATCCCTCGGGACCGCCGGGGACTTCTATTTTCTTTACCACGGCATTGCTGTTCAAGTCTATTTTGGCAATATACGAGTCGGGCATCGTGCTAAAGTCGGGTGTTGCACCATAGCACGATACGTATGCAATGTTGCCGTCAACTACAATGAAACGCGGATTTTCTACATCTGTGATCGGGTTCATCTCTTGTTTCAGGCTTTGTGCGTTGATGATGTCAATTTTGTCGCCGCTGTTCGAAACGATGTACAGATTGTTGTTGTAAAGTGCCATGTGTTGAATTTTCGAGTTGAACTCAACGCCGTTGATGCTTTGATACACATTGTCAAAAACGATGTCTTTGCTGATGTTGTATGCGGTGAATTCGCCATTCCCGCCATTAAACATGCCGTAGTTGGCAATTAGTGCCACATTGCCTTTCAGGTCGTTGTCTACTTTTTCTTTTTCGTCATCGTCGTCGCAAGCAGTGAACGAAAACATGGTGAGCGCAATGAATGCCCACGATAAGAAATTCATTTTTTTCATTTTTAATAGTTTTAAGTTGGTTAATAGATTCATTTATAGTTAGTTAAATTTATATTTGATACTTATTTTGTAATTCCGTTCGGGCATAGCGTAGTTTTCTTGGTTCTGATATGCTGTTCCAAATATGTTGTTGATTTCGGCAGTCAGGTCGAAAATGCTTTTCCCTGCCCTGAAAGATTTTCCGGCCGTGAGGTCGGTGAGGCAGTAGCCGCTGAGTGTCTTCCCGCTTTCGGTGAGCCGTTTTCCTGTGTAGTTTGCCGAAATGGTGCACTTCCACGATTTGAATTGCATGCTGCAATGGGCGTTGGCTGTATGTTTCGGGGTGTACATGATTTGTGTGTTGTTGTTCTTGTCAGTCTTTTTGCTTTCGGTGGCTCGACAAAAAGCATAGTTGAGGTGCGTTTCTATTGCGGCGTGTGCCCATTCCCATTTGTTGCAGGCCATGAGTTCTGCGCCTTTGTTGCGGACATTTTTAATGTTTTGTGCTTCCCAATAACTTCCTGCATTCACCCATTGAATCCAATTTCTTACATCCATCAGATATATGTTGGCGGCCGTTTGTAATGTGTATTTCCCTTTGTGGAAAGTGCAGTTGCATCCTGTTTCGTAACTGATGCCTGATTCCGCCTTCAAGTCGGGGTTGCCGCCAGGTATCCATAGGCGGTCGTTGAGCGTCGGCACTTTGTAGTTTCTGGAAATGTTCCCTGAAATATTGCATAAGAATTGCTCTTTTTTCGCGACGGGCGATGAAAATCCTATCGAAGGCGCAAATTGGCTCTTGAAGTTGCTTACAAAGGCTTCGCGCATACATATAGATAGTTCTGCTATTTTTAGTGCGTCGGTTTTGTAGGAGGCGGTCAAGTCGATGCGCTCTTCTTTTTTCCCGTTTTCGTAGGCATATACTTTTGGGATGATGTGCTGGAATCCGATTCCGGCGCGCACTTCGCCTTTCAGCAGAGCAGCGTTGGCATATTCGGCATTGGCGGTGATGGCGTGGGTGGCAATTTTTTCATTCTTGTTGCCATTGTAGAGTTCGTAATTTTGTATGTACCCAGCGTTGGCAGTCAGTCGGTGCGTCTGCTGATAGTAGCGTATCCCGCCTATGGCGCGCAGATTTCGGTCGTGAATATTATCCATGCTCCCCCCATAATAGTTGGCAGACATGCTCATTTGTGTCTCTCGTGTATCGTGCTCGTACCATGTCTTGGCGAACAGAATGAATTTTGGCAGATTCACATTGATTTCTTGCAACAGACTGTAGTTTTCTATTTTTGCGTTTCGGGTGGTATCTCTCACGCCCGTTTTGTTTCGTTCAAAGTCTTTTACTGAAGTGTTTTCAAAAGGGAAATTGTTCTTTTTGTAATAGCGGCAGGCCTTTATTTTGTAGTCAATCGCATTGTTGCTGTAACTGAATCTAAGTCCAGTAAACCAAAGTCCGAAACTTCCGATATCTTGTTGCACGGTGCAGCTGGCGCCGTGATTCCATGTGGCGTTGTTGCCCATGCTGATTGTGCCTCCCATGGCATCGGTGCCATTTACCGACGACGATCCTCCGAACGCTACCGTCACATCATCAAACAAGAACATGGGTATGCTGCTCAGGTTCGACTGTCCGAGCGTGAGTGAGTTGATGTTCATGCCTTCGTACAGAATGGCGGTATGGTTCGGACTGGTGCCTCTGAAGCGTATCGACGACAATCCGCCTGCATCTTGTTTGATGTAAACGGGCAGGTATTTGCCTATGGCGTCGGCGAGCGAACCGCCTGATACAGCAGCGGTCATAACGCTGTCGAACGGTACAGTTTTGCTGCCGCAAAGCAGGTCGAGCCTGTCGCCAGTGACGGTAACTTCATCCAGTCTGATGGTGTCGGCGGTTTGCCCCGACAGACACCACGGACCGCTCATCATACAGATGAGTGCAATCTGGTAAATTCTTCGCATTACAAAAATAATTTGTTTATTCCCGAACAAATGTTTTCTTCGGTTTTGGCAGGTCTCCTGACTTGTCCGTGTTTTTCGTGCCTTCCCATCCGAGGGTTCGGACAGTGGCGTGGATTGAAAGAACATTTTTTTCGGACTTACAGTTGCGGGTACAGCTCCGGTTTCACACCGGATTCCCTTTTCACCCCAATTCTTTGCGGAATGTGGGACACCAAAACGTCTGCAAAAATACAAAAAAAATGAATAGTTAGAAATTGTCTTGAAAGCAATGTGTTAGGATTTTTTCGTTAGAATTCAAAACAGTTTTATGATGTGTGCGGCGGTAAATTGTCAAATACATATTTTTGTCATCAATTTTGTGCTATCTTTTTTCTATCTTTGTCGGCGCAAAACAAACCATAATGAAATGAATGTCGCAGTATTGATATCGGGGGGCGTTGACAGCTCTGTGGTGGTGCATCTGCTGAAAGAGCAGGGTATCGACCCGCATTTGTTCTATCTGAAGATAAGCAATGGCGAGGACGATTGCTCGTGGCAGGACGATATCGTCATTTGCAAGATGATAGCCCGCAAATACGGTCTGCCGTTCGAAATGCTCGACCTTAACGAAGAGTATTGGGACAATGTGGTGGCGTATATGATTGAAAATGTGCGCCGTGGGCTTACGCCCAATCCTGACATGATGTGCAACAAATTCATTAAATTCGGTTATTTTGAGCAGTTGAGAGGCAAGGACTTTGACAAAACGGCTACAGGGCACTATGCCACTATTACTGAGCGCGACGGCAAAGTGTATCTCTCTACCGCAAAAGACCCTGTGAAAGACCAGACCGATTTCTTGGCGCAGATAAGCACTCTGCAAGTACGCAAACTGATGTTCCCTATCGGACATTTGATGAAGACGGAAGTGCGTCAGATTGCCGAAAAGGCTGACCTGATAACAGCTAAACGAAAAGACAGTCAAGGCATCTGTTTTTTGGGCAAGGTGAATTACAATGAGTTTATCGAGCGATATTTAGGACGGAAAGAAGGCAAAATTATCGACCTCGAAACTGGGAAAGTGCTGGGTAAACACAACGGCTTTTGGTTTCATACCATTGGTCAGCGTAAAGGTCTGGGACTAAGTGGAGGACCGTGGTTCGTGGTGAAAAAAGATGTAAATGAGAATATTATATATGTGGCGCGCGGCTACGACCCCGAGGCGCAATACGGCACAACGATAAACCTTAAGGCGTTCAACTTCATCACCGAAGATCCATGGGGCGGTTTTGAAGGCGGCAAGGACATTACATTCAAGATACGTCATACGCCTGAGTTTGCCAAAGGTAAGATTTACAAGGATGGCAACATATATCGCATCGAGAGCGAGGTGAAACAGCAGGGAATTGCCGCTGGGCAGTTTGGGTGCGTGTACGATGAAAACTCGCATATCTGCTGGGGAAGCGGAGAAATAATATAGAAACAAGAAACGAGAATGTTTCAATTGATAATTGACAATGGACAATTGATAATTACTTTGACTCAGACTTTGATGCTGACAAAATTTTCAAATCAGAAATTAGAAACATAGAAATAACATTCACTGACCGAAGGGAAGTAAACAACGTTCATCGAACGAAGTGAGATAAATCTGAAATTTTATAAATCATGGAAAAAGAAACCAAATGCATTCATGCGGGCTATACGCCCAAGAATGGAGAGTCGCGTATGATTCCCATTATTCAAAGTACGACATTCAAATATGATACCAGCGAGGATATGGGCAAACTCTTCGACCTCGAAGCGTCAGGGTATTTCTATACCCGTCTGCAGAACCCTACCAACGATATGGTAGCAGCCAAAATTACAGCGCTCGAGGGCGGTACGGCTGGTATGCTCACCAGCAGCGGACAGGCGGCCAACTTCTTCGCCACTTTCAATGTTGCTACCGCAGGCGACCATATTGTTTCGTCAAGCAGCATCTATGGCGGAACATTCAATCTGTTCAATGTGACAATGCGCAAGATGGGCATAGATTTCACATTCCTGTCACCCGATAGTACTGATGACGAAATTCGCGCAGCATTCAAACCAAATACCAAAGCTGTGTTTGGTGAAACGTTGGCAAATCCGGCAATGACCGTTTTTGACATCGAGCGTTGGGCTAAAGTGGCTCACGAGAATGGTGTGCCGCTCATCATCGACAACACTTTTGCTACGCCAATCAATTGCCGGCCTATAGAGTGGGGCGCCGATATTGTGACGCATTCTACTACCAAGTATATGGACGGACACGACGCTACTGTGGGTGGATGTATTGTGGATGGCGGAAAATTCGACTGGATGGCGCATGCCGACAAATTTCCCGGACTTTGCACACCCGATGAGAGCTATCATGGCATCACTTATGCCACTAAGTTTGGCAATGGCGGCGCATTCATCACCAAGTGTACGGCGCAGTTGATGCGTGATTTTGGGTCGATCCAAGCACCGATGAACGCTTATTTCCTGAATCTTGGACTGGAGTCGCTTGCTGTGCGCATGGAGCGTCATTGCAAGAATGGTCAGGCGGTTGCAGAGTTTCTCGAAAGTCATCCGCAGGTGGCTTGGGTGAACTATCCAGGACTGAAAAGCAACAAATATTACGCATTGGCGCAGAAATATATGCCTGACGGCACTTGCGGCGTAGTTTCTTTCGGACTGAAAGGTGGCCGTAAAGCGGCAGAAGCCTTTATGAAAAAGCTCAAAGTGGCTATTATTGCTACACATGTGGCTGATGCGCACACTTGTATTTTGCATCCGGCTAATGCTACTCATCGTCAGTTGTCTGAAGAGGAACTGATTGCTTGCGGTGTGCCTTCCGACTTGATTCGTCTTTCTGTGGGTATTGAGAATGTCAACGATATTATTGGCGACTTGAAACAAGCGTTAGGATAAGGCAGAAATTGTATTTAAGCAAAAAATGGCAAGACACAATGTGCTTTGCCATTTTTTTTTGCTTGTGAGATATGCGTTAGCTTATAGAAACTTCACTTTTTTTACAATCCACGGATAGAAGGTCAGCGCTATCATATATGGGATGAACATGCCCAAGAATCGTGCGCAAGGGATGCCGGTACTTTCCACAAGCCAGCCGTAGCAGTAATTGTAGATGAAATAGAGGGGGGTGAGTCCAATGATGGTACGCATTATTTTTTGCCACAAATTGCCTTTTGTCGAAAATCGGATGAATCTTCTTTCTATAATCCAGCCGCAAAGCAGTCCGGCGAACATGCCAGCCGCTCCCCATGAGTCGCGCTGCATCTTTGCGGGGTCAACCAGCAGTTTTCCGTCCACATAGTCGGTAGGGTATGCCTTGAATCGGATATAGCAAATAAATGCCGCTAGCACAACCATGCCAATGCCGAAAAAGATGAGGTCGTTGTTTTTCTTTTTTTCTATCCAATTTAAGATCATTAAGTTGAAAGCTACGACGCATGAGGTGCAGAGCAATGCTGCCGCTACATCTTGCGGCGTGTGAACACCCAAATAGTTACGCGAGAATCCGGTTAGCAGCAACAGTACGATGAGTGCGGCGCACAGCCAGAAACGCTTGTTTTTGTACAGCAGCCATGCGCTTCCGCCATAGTAGGCTGTAGCGGCCTGTGTGTGTCCGCTGGGGAAAGAGTATCCTGTGGCGGTGTGTATGGCATCGCCGGCAGGAATGATGCTGGCGTCTCTTATCCAGGGGCGATAAACACAGAAGGTGTTTTTCAATGTGGAGTTCACTATGTTGCCAAGTGAAGAGTTCAACAATAGAAAGATGCCTGTTTTCTTGTCTACGCACCAGTATAAACATACGGCTGCAGCGAAAGGCCAAAAACTAATAGCCAGCAGCGAAATGCTTTCCATAAAAGGTGTCAGTATATTGTTGGTCGCGTTTCTGAACGCTTGCAGCATTAAAAGGTAATCGATGTCCATGAGTTGATAGTTGTTTCTGAGTTTGAAAATTTGAAGATTTGAAGATTTGAAGATTGCGTCTGCGTCAAAGTGTAGTCTCTCGTAACTCGTAACTTGTAACTCGTAACTCGTAACTTGTAACTTGTAACTCCTAATTGTTTCCCGCTTCTTATTTCAATTTTTTTGTAATTTATATTTCCGTTTCCTGCCATTTGTTGTCGTAAAACACATTGATGCTTTTTATACCTGCATTTTTCAGTAATTGGTGTGCCTGTCGCAGTCCGCTGTCCACATTGTATGGCAGGTGAGCGTCGGAGTTCACCACAACGGGGACGCCTATTTCCCGAATGAGGGGGTATAAGTCCTGCTGTGGCGAAGTGAGTCCGCTGCTTTCCAGATTTTTGGTGTTTATCTCTATTTTGATGCCTTGCGCCTTGACGCATTGCAGCATGTCGCCGTAGGCATTGGTGAACCATGCCGCTTTTCGGTCGAATCCTGCGTATCGTTTTGCTCTCGATGATATCTTGTCGCTGTGTCCGATGAAGTCGATGCCGCCGATGAGGGCCATTTCTTTTTCGCATTCAAAGTAGCGTTCTACTGCAGCACGGATATTGCCTCCAAATATAGCGTCCAGTCCTTCTTGAAAAACCTCGAGGGTGCCGAATATGTTCCAGAATTTCCCGTCGGGAATCTTGTCTACATAATGTACCGAACCGACAAGGTAGTCAAATGGTTTGTCTTGGAAAAATTTGTTTTTCACACAACTGTAATTGCTGATGTAATCCACTTCGAGCGCCATATACAACTGAATATCGTCGGCATATAGTTCCTTGAGCCGCAGAAAGTCATGTCGGTAGCTGTCGTAATCGTCCTCTTTCATAGTCCATCTGGTGAGGAACGGCAGCGGTGCGTGTGATGATATCCCGTACGATGACAGTCCTTTCGACTTGGCGAATTTCACGAAATCATCCATTGGCGCGCGTCCGTCGCAGTACCAGCAGTGCGTGTGTAGGTTCGAAAGTATCATATATTATTTGTTTTGTTGTATTTTGTTGTATTTTGTTGTATTTTGTTGTGCGGTAACAAAAAAAAGGGAAATCTTGCCGATCCCCCTTTTTTTTCGCTTTGTTGCGGAGGCCCGACTCGAACGAACGACCTCCAGGTTATGAGCCTGGCGAGCTACCACTGCTCCACTCCGCGATGTTTCTGAATGCAAAAGTACTCTTTTGGAGGATAAAAAGCAAATATTTTGCAAATTATTTTTTAAATAACTGATAATCAGTTTTGTGTAGTTTGTTTTTTTTGCTTATTTTTAGTTTTCGGTTGCCGTTGAGGCTTCTTTCTTAGTAGCAAAAAACATATCCCAAGTCATCCAAATCGCAAAAATGATGGCATAAAAAGCGTATTTGAAGATGTACGCATGCAGAAATGGCACTATGCCGATATGATTTTCGGAGATGACAGCCAATGATGCAATGCGTGCGATGTTGGTCAGATGAATGAGCACGAATCCTAAAGGAATGAACCATGCTTTGTGTTTCCATGCGCCGCGCGAGCAGAGTATGATGCAGGCGAAGATGAACATTTGCTTCACTGCGGTGCAGCCCCAGATGATGTGTACACCCTCGCCGTTGGCGAACGAGATGTAGTTGCCGTTGGCAAAGGCGCCGATGCCAAACAGATGAAGTGTGACAGTGACGGAACGAGTCAGGTTAGTGGTGGCAAAGTCAAAAAAACGTGAAATGTCGAACAGGCCGAAAAGCGAAACGGTGTAAATGTCATTATCGTCGCCGATAACCGACATTTTCCATATCCAGTTGCTTGCCAGCAGTACAATAAAGAAAACCACTACGCCGTGCTGGTGCGCCAGTTTCTCGCTTAATGTCATTTGTTTGTCACACATAATATTCGTGCTTTTATAAGTTTGTCCTTGCGAAAGGCGGCGCCGAAAGTTCGCAGAAATCTTTGTCTTGAAATTTGAAATATCCAGTGATAGCCACCATGGCGGCGTTGTCGGTAGTGTAGGAGAACTTCGGGATAAAGATGTCCCATCCGTATTTCTCGGCGTAATCGTGAAATGCTTGTCGCAATGCTGAGTTGGCCGATACACCTCCTGCTACAGCCACTTGTTTGATGCTGGTGTCTTTGGCGGCGCGTTTCAGTTTTTCCATCAGTATGTCGATGACGGTCGATTGCAGTGAAGCGCAGAGGTCTTCTTTGTTTTTCTCTACAAAATCGGGATCTTTTTTCAGCTCGTCACGCAAAGTGTACAGAAATGAGGTCTTCAGTCCGCTGAAACTGTAGTCGTATCCTTCGATGTGCGGCTTGCTGAAAGCGAATGCTTTCGGGTTACCGCTTTTTGCTAGTCGGTCCACTACAGGGCCGCCCGGGTAGGGCAGTCCCATCACCTTGGCGCATTTGTCGAAAGCTTCACCCGCTGCGTCGTCAATGGTTTGCCCGATGACGGTCATGTCGTTGTAGGCGTTCACTTTGATAATTTGGGAGTTGCCGCCCGAAACTAACAGACAGAGGAACGGAAAATCGGGTTGTCTGTTTTCTGCGCCTTCCTCCTTGATGAAATGCGCCATCACATGCGCTTGCAGGTGATTCACATCAATGATGGGGATGCGCAAGGCTTGTGCAAAACCCTTGGCGAAAGAGGTGCCCACCATCAGCGATCCCATCAGTCCTGGACCTCGGGTGAAGGCGATGGCTGACAGCTCGTCTTTTGATATTCCGGCACGCTTGAGAGCTTCGTGCACGACTGGAATTATGTTTTGCTGGTGCGCCCGTGATGCTAGTTCGGGAACTACGCCGCCGTACGATTCGTGTACCGATTGGCTTGCCACCACATTCGACAGCAGAAAACCGTCGCAGATGACGCTGGCGGAAGTGTCGTCGCATGACGACTCAATGCCTAATATCTTTATGTGCTGAGACATTTTTTTGCGGATTTTTCCTCAAAAGTAATTTTTTTTGCGTTAAAATGTTTACTTGGCGATGAAAAATATCACTTTTTCTCATATTTTGTCTACTTTTCATTATTTTTGCATAATATAGCCATACTATAAGGCTTGTGTTTTCCGTTTTAGCAAAAAATATAAGTTATCAAAAGACTTGTAAAAATATTGTTCCGTTTGTTGCTGGCGTTTCTCGTCTTTCTGTTCGGAGTTTATACGCTGGTCAATGTGCCGGCGGTTCAGAATTATATTACTCGAAAAGGGTGTGAGAAACTTTCTGAACAGCTTGGGTGCAAAATTGGCATCGGGCGGATTGGCATAAAACCGTTCAGTCAGGTTGATCTGAATGGATTGATCGTGTACGACTTGCAGGGTGACACGCTGCTCTATGCTCAGACCGTGAGGACGAAATTCGAACTGATTCCTTTTTTTAAGCATCGTTTCATTTTTCATCAGATAAAGCTGGAGGATGCTGACATTTACTTGAAAAACACGGAGAAGGATGGCAATAACTTTGATTTCATTATTGACTCGTTCAAAGGAAATGGCGGCAAACATCACGACAATATATTTCATTTTGGAACAATACAGACGCGCAACTGCCATGTCGTTTATCGCTCGGACAAAACACGCAAGCCTATCGGAAATCTTGATGTGAGTGATTTGGATGTGAAAAACCTGAATTTGCGGGTCATAATCTATTATATAGCCGACAAAAAAGGCCGTGCGCAGATAAAGAATCTTGCCTTTGAAGAGAAGTCCGGATTGCAGGTTAAATCACTGGCGGCCAATGTGCTTTTTGACACGACAGGGGTGCGTGTCAGCGATTTCGAGCTGGCGTTGCCTCGCTCTGTGTTGCAGAGCGACTCGCTATCGCTGCGGTGCGACAGTCTTGCCGATTTTCGCGATTTCATGCACAAGGTAGATGTTTATGCCAATATCAGGAAGCTGGCGTTGGTGCCTGCCGACATCGCCGCTCTGGTGCCTACAATGAAGAGCGTGAACACTATGGTGCAGGCCGTGGGTACAGTGAGCGGTACAGTGAGCGACCTTAAATGCTCGGGACTCTCGCTCAGTTGCGGCAACAAGACTTCGCTGAGAGGAGGGTTTGAGTTCAGCGGATTGCCTGACATAAAAAAAACGTATATCCATGCCTCCGTATCGAAATTTCATACAGAAAAAGGCGATTTGGAAAACCTGCTTTCCGACCTGACAAACCGCCCATTTGTCTTGCCTGAAAAATTGAGAAATGTAACCCGCGTGGATTTTTCTGGACAAATATCAGGATATCTCAATGATTTTGTCACTTCCGGCACTTTCGATACAAATCTTGGCGCGCTTTCGGCTGATTTTGTGCTGAATACCGACCGTGCCGACGACCGCTATGTTTTTGACGGCAATGTGAAGTCGAAGGGTGTCAATCTTAAAAAGTTGCTGCAAAACGACAAATTGGGCGAAGTGTCGTTTAACCTGAATGTGAAAGGTACGCAAGAGATGGACGGCGGCGAAATGGAATGCTATGCTGTTGGAAAAGTGGCGTCGTTCGAGTATAATGGCTATAAATACGAGAACATTGACTTGAACGGACTGTATGAGAACCGTAAGTTCAATGGTAAAGTGACACTTGATGACCCTAACGGAAACATGGCGATAGACGGTCTGGTGGATTTTTCGCAGGCGATGCCCTTCTATGATTTTTCGGCTCGAGTGCGCGAGTGGAATCCGAATAAAATGAACTTGACTTCAAAATATCCCGAACTCACTATGTCGTTCGATATAGAAACGGATGTGCAAGGCAATAATCTAGACAATGTGAGGGGAAACGTTCTGGCCAGCGACATCATGATACGAAATGGCGAGAAAGTGCTGAATATTGATAATTTCTCAATAGAATCGGACATATCTGACACCCTGAGCAGCGTTATCGTCACTTCCGACTATGTTTATGGCGTGATTGAGGGAAAATATTCATTTTCCACTTTCGTGTCGGGGTTCAAGTATATCGCCTCAGAGTATATGCCGGTGCTGAATCTTACGCAGCGTCAGCAATCGAGCGGCAGGGTGAACAACTTCGACTTTGATCTCAATGTAAAGAATATGGACAAGGTTTGCGATTTGCTCGATCTGAAGTTTACTACCAGTTCCAACTTCAATATATTCGGTTTTTACGACGACCTGACCAAAAAGTTCCGTTTGCGTAGCATCATCCCCGATTTGATGTTCAACAAGACGCACTTCTCCAGTGTGTTGGTGTCGTGCGAGAATCCTGATGATGCCATTTCGTTTGCTGTGGATGCACAGATAGAAAAGCTGCGTCCGGTCAGCACCAATACTTTTGGCTTGTTTTTCAGGGCTTGGGCTAAACACGACACGGTGACAACTAACTTGCAGTGGCAGAACAACGAAGATAAACTCTATGCAGGTGAACTGTCGTGTGTCACGGCTCTAGGACGGAAAAATACGAAACTGACTACACATACCGACATTCAGCGAAGCAACATCATCTTTTCCGATACGCTTTGGACCATGCGTCCAAGCGAAGTGATAACCGAAGATGGGAAAGTGATTATCAAACATTTTCTTTTTGAGCGCGACAATGAACACATTTTTCTCGACGGTTTGCTTTCGAAAGATGAGCGTGACACACTTCGCGTAAATGTCAAGAATGTGCAGCTCGGCTACCTCAAGCAGTTTCTGAATATGAATATGTTCAGTCTGGACGGCAAAGTTTCGGGTGATGGTATGGTTTGCGGCATTTTAGGCGCACCCGATTTCTCGGCTGACCTGAAGGTGAAGGATTTTGAGTTTAACAACAGCAAGTGGGGCGATGTGGATTTCGTGACGCAATGGGACAAGCCGCGTGAAAGCATGGTGACAGACATAAAAGTGTACACCGACACTTCATCTGTAGCGCACATTGCCGGCGACATTTATCCGAAACGGAAAATAGATTTGGATTTGGATATTGATGCCGAAGGGTTGAAATTGGATTTTATCGGTGTCTTTATGCAAAATATTCTGCAAGATATGCGCGGAAAGGCCTATACGCAGCATTTGAAGATGACTGGACCGCTTACGCGGCCGAGTTTCGACGGTGATGTGTATATCGACAACGGAAATTTCTCGGTTGATTTTCTGAAAACGAAATACCACTTTTCTGATACGCTGCACATCACACCTACATCTTTTGGCTTTGACAAGATAAGGCTCTATGACGAAGAGAATAATTTTGGAACGGTGACAGGACTTATCACGCACCAGTTGTTCCGCGATTTCCGTTTCGACATCTCTGGCGACTGCAAGAATATTATCGGTTTGAATACACAAGAGGGCGACAATGATATTTTCTATGGGAAAATGTACGGAACAGGCAAAGTGCGCATTTACGGCAGCGCCTCGCTTGTCAATTTTGACATTGGCATGCGTACAGAGGAACATTCGAAACTCGTTATTCCTATATCAGACTTGTCTTCTGCGTCGGAAAACACTTTTGTGACATTCGTCAATACTGATACAATAACCGTCAGACCGCGCCGACAAGGAATGCAGGGAGCGCCGCAGAATACGGAGTCGAAAATCGCATTGAATCTGCAAGTGGAGGCATTGCCCGCTTGCGAAGTGCAGCTGGTGCTCGATGCCGAATCTGGCGATGTGATAAAAGCCAACGGACAAGGAAATTTGCGGCTGGAATACAAAAACGGGGCAATGAAACTGTATGGCGAATACGCACTGGATCAGGGTACCTATAATTTTACATTGCAGAATATCATTCGACGCAAATTCAAGATAAAAGAAGGCAGCTCCGTCAGATGGACAGGCGACCCGTTCAACCCTGTTATTGACATCAGCGCATATTACACGACGAATGCATCGCTGCTCGATTTGCTCGACGAGAGTATGCTCACCGATGTGAAAAAACTGACTGTTCCGGTCAACTGTCTGCTGTTTATTTCGGGCGACCTTTCGCAACCCGACATAAAGTTTGACATAGAGTTGCCCAATAGCAATGAAGATCTGGAAAGACAAGTGCGCAATGTCATCAGTTCCGAGGATATGATGAATCGCGAGGTGCTTTATCTGCTTTCGCTTGGAAAATTCTACAAACCTGAATATATGGCGGTTTCGACGCAGACGAGCACCTCAGACGACTTGTCTTCGTTTATCGCTTCTACCGTGTCGGCGCAACTCAACAGATGGCTCTCGCAAATCAACGAGAATCTGACGATGGGCGTGAACTACAAATCGTCGGCTACCGAAGATCTGTCAAGTACCGAATTGGGCGTGGAACTTGGTGCTACCGTGCTGAACAACAGGCTGGTGCTGAACGGAAATATCGGTTACAGAAACGACATATCCTCGACAACGAACTTTGTGGGCGACTTTGATGTGGAATACAAACTGAACCGCTCCGGACGGTTCCGTGTGAAAGCCTATACGCATTCCAACGACAAATATTATCAGAAGAATGCGACAACCCAAGGCGCAGGTTTTTTGTATAAGGAGGATTTTGATACTTTCGGCAGTCTTTTCCGGGGATATAAGGAACGGTTGTTCAACCGAAAGGAGCGAAAGGAACAAAAGAAAGCAGCCAAGAAACAAGAAAAAGAAGCTGAAGCAGTTGAACGCGAATGACCATGAATGCTTGTTTCGGGCAAAGGTGTTTATAATATGTCAAAAAAAAGAAAAAGACATATTGCGGTAGGTGATTAAAAATTGTTAGTTTTGTATTTTGTGCGACGATGCGATTGTCGTATCGTAATAAAATGATAGAAATGGGAAAAATTATTGCATTGGCAAACCAAAAAGGCGGTGTGGGTAAAACCACAACGACGATTAATCTGGCAGCTTCGTTGGCTGTGTTGGAGAAAAAGGTGCTTGTTATCGATGCCGATCCGCAGGCTAACGCCTCGTCGGGGCTTGGTGTTGATATTCGTAAACAGGAATATACGCTTTACGAATGTCTTATCAAAGGAATTGACCCTCATAAGGCGATAGTGCCGACACAAGTGGAGAGGCTGTCGGTGCTGCCCTCGCATGTTAATCTGGTTGGCGCCGAAGTTGAACTGCTGAAATTCGAGCAGCGCCGCAACAGAGTGCTTGCGGAATTGGTGCGTCCCTTGCGCGACGAGTACGATTATATTTTTATCGACTGTTCGCCGTCGCTCGGACTAGTGACTACCAATGTGCTTGCAGCCATTGATTTGGTCATTATTCCCGTGCAAGCCGAGTATTATGCGCTCGAAGGCATCGCGCTCCTGCTGAATACCATTAAGATGGTGAAAAGCAGTCTGAATCCGACACTCGAAATTGAAGGCTTCCTTACAACAATGTACGATGCACATTTACGCCTCTCGCGACAAGTGTTGGAAGAGTTGCAGAAGAATTTCGGCAATTTGGTGTTCGATACGATTATCTCCAGAAATGTGCGCTTGAGCGAAGCGCCGAGTTTTGGTCTGCCCGCCTTGCTGTACGACGCAGAATCGAAAGGTGCGCAGAACTATTTGAAACTGGCGGAAGAGTTCCTTAAACGAAGAGCAGTTAAAGACAATAAGAAATAATATGGCGAAGAAGAGAAATGCACTGGGCATGAATGTGAGCAATCTGGACCTGGGAGGGGGAATCAGTGCCATTATAAACATGGATGACGCCAAGACTTCTGGTTCGTTGTCTATGAATGAGATTGAAATTTCAAAGATAGAAGCGAATGCCAACAATCCCCGAACTGAATTTGATGAGGAAAAATTGTCCGAATTGGCCGATTCAATTCGTGCGCATGGCATCATTGTGCCGATTACACTCCGCAAGATAAGTGAAGATAAATACCAAATCATATCGGGCGAAAGGCGTTTTAGAGCTTCCAAATTGGTAGGACTGACGAGCATTCCTGCATATATCAGGAATGTTGACGACGAGAAGGATGTGGAGGAAATGGCGCTGATAGAGAATATTCAGCGAACTGACCTGAACGCCATTGAAATCGCGTTGAGTTTTCGCAATCTTTCTGAAAAATACAATCAGACGCAGGAGGAATTGAGTAAGAAGGTGGGTAAAAAAAGAGAAACCATCAGCAATTACCTTCGTTTGCTCAAACTGCCGGCCAACATACAAGTGGCGCTGAAGAACAAGACACTCGACATGGGGCATGCACGCGCCCTTTTGGCTATCAACGATCCTGTGAAACAAATCGAAGTGTTCGACTTGATAGTGAAAGAAAAACTGTCGGTTCGTGAAGTGGAGGAAATTGCCCGAAAAATGAAGGACGGAGCGATAGCCGAACAAAAAAAGACGCGTAAAAATAATGATGCTGTCAACGAAGAGTATGATGTGTTGCGCAAAGAGTTGTCTTCTTACTTTAAGAAACAAGTGCAACTCAAGGTAAACGGGAAAGGGAAAGGTGCTATCACAATACCATTTTCCAATACCGAGGAATTGGAAGATATCATGGCAATTTTGGATAAACTGAAACAGTGAGAACGGTTATGTTGAAGAATGTCTGTCTGCTTTTCGCTTTCTGCTTGTGTGCAACGGGATTGTACGCACAGCATGCGAGTGCCGGGCAAGATACGCTTCAGATGATGACCGTAGTGCTGCAGGACGATTCGCTGGAAATTTCTGCTGAATCGAAGACTGATACGGTGTTTCACAGTCCGCGCAAGGCAGTGCTTTTTTCTGCCGTTTGTCCTGGTCTGGGACAAGCATACAACCGAAAATACTGGAAAATTCCTATCATTTATGGTGCTTTTATGGGGCTTTCGTATGGAATCATGTGGAATCAGCAGTATTTTAAGGATTATAAATATGGGTATATTGATTTTTTGAATGGAACGCCCAACCCTACATGGCAAAATTTGGTGGTGGAGGGCAAAGAGACCGACGAGGCGCATCTCGCATGGGTGAAAAGAGTGCTGAAGCAAAAACGCGACCGTTACCGCCGCTGGCGCGACATGTGCATTATTGGCATGGCGGGCGTGTATGCCTTGAATATTATCGATGCTTTTGTGGATGCGCAACTGATTGATTTCGATATTTCGGAAGACCTTTCGTTGAATGTGTCGCCGAGCATTATGCAGACTTGCGATAGCGGAAGCGCTTACGGGTTGCATTTCCAGCTCCATTTTTAAGAATGAAACAATAAGAAAATGAAGAAAATAATATTTAAAATAGGTTTGTTGTTGAGTGTTGTGACTGTCGAGGCGCAACAGGCAGCCGAAGTCCTGCCGATTTTGCCTGCCGATACTTTGTCGGTTGATTCCGACACGCTTGCGGTGGTTAAGGATGATGAGTTTTTTGTAGATGATATTCTCGATAATTATTCTTCATGGAGTGAATCAATGGTGTTCCCTATGGAGTGCGATACGCTCGACACTGTGCCGGCCTATTCTGATGAGGAGTATATCCAGCGTTTGTCGAAACTGGCAACGGTAATAGAGCTTCCGTATAATAAAATAGTGCGTTCGGCTATAGATTTCTATCTGAACAAGCGTAAAGAGAAGGTGTCGGTAATGCTTGGACTCAGTCAATATTATTTTCCTATTTTCGAGCAAGCGCTTGAGGAGAACGGCATGCCGCTGGAGTTGAGGTATCTGCCGGTCATTGAATCGGCGCTCAACCCTACCGCTTTCTCATCGGCTGGCGCATCGGGCCTTTGGCAGTTTATGATAGGTACAGCCCGTTTGTACGGCTTGAAAGTGAATACACTTGTCGATGAGCGGCGCGACCCGATTAAGTCATCGCAGGCTGGCGTCCGTTACTTGAAAGATTTGTACAATATTTATAACGATTGGCATCTTGCCATAGCAGCCTATAACTGCGGTCCGGGTAATGTAAACAAGGCTATCCGGCGTGCAGGCGGCAAACGCGACTATTGGGCGATATATTATTATTTGCCAAGAGAGACGCGCGGATATGTGCCGGCGTTTATAGCTGCGATGTATGTGATGAACTATTATCAATATCATAATATATGTCCTACAACGCCAGAATCGCCCATGCTCACTGATACAGTGATGGTGAATACGCGTTTCCACATGCAGCAGGCGGCAGAGATATTGGACATACCGTTGGAACAGCTGAGAATGTACAATCCGCAATACCGTCAGGATATACTGCCGGGCGACATATCGCCGTGTACTTTCTGCCTGCCAGCCGACATGGCAGTGGAGTTCATCAACAAGCAGGATACCATTGTAAAGCATAAAGCGTGCGAATTGAACAAAGTGCTGCGTACAGAGGTGACGCCTTCGGGCTCATCGTCGGTGGCTTATTCGTCTAGTTCGGGCAACAAGATATATTACAAGGTGAAAAGCGGTGATTATTTAGGGCGCATTGCTTCGCGCTATGGCGTGAGTGTGAGCAGTTTGAAACGTTGGAACAATCTGCGTAGCAATAATATAAAGGTGGGACAACGCTTGATTATTTACACTAAGTCGGCGCATTCATCTTCGTCATCTTCGTCGTCAGCATCGGCAGCAGGCGGCGTGTATCGCGTGCGCAGCGGCGATACTTTATGGTCGATAGCCCAGAAATACCCCGGAGTCTCGGCTGAAGATATCCGAAGGGCTAACGGCAAGTCGTCTTCAGCGCTGAGAGTAGGCGAAGTGCTTAAAATTCCGAAGAAATAATGGACGGTACTGACGAAAAAAAATATCAATACAAGATAACCGAAGTGGCGGAGATGCTTCACGAAACATCGTCCACTTTGCGCTTTTGGGAGTCGAAGTTTGATTTTTATGTGAAACCGCAGACTAACGGTCACAACACAAGAAAATATAAGGAAGAGGATATCCAGAAACTAAAGCGGATACAATATCTTCTGCGCGAGCGCAAACTCACCATTGAAGGCGCAAAAGCTTATCTTAAAGACAATAAAGGGGAGCGGGTAATTGAAAATTCAGAAGTGGTGGAGCGGTTGAAAGAAATCAAGGCGGAACTGCTGGATATAAAAAACACCATGCTTCAAATGTACCCTGCCGATACCGAAGCAGATGACGACGAGTGCTTCGATTAACCGATGCACTCCTTTATTCTCTCTTCAATTTCCTGCATAAGCCATTTAGGAGTGGATGTAGCGCCGCAGATCCCGATGCTTTCTACCCCAAGTTCTTGAATTTTCTCGTTCAGTTCGTCTGTGTTTATCGATTCTTTGCTTTGTATGAGGAAAGTGTTAGGATTCACTTTCTTGCATTCCTCGAAAAGCACTTTCCCATTAGAGCTTTTTTCGCCGCTTACAAAGAATACCAAATCATGTTTCTCGGCAAAACTTCGCAAGTTGGGCATACGGTTTGCTACCTGACGGCAAATGGTGTCGTTGTATTCAAACGGCGCTTTCTGCCGTTTGCCGATAAGTTGCACAATGTTGTTGAATTTCTCTAACGACATGGTAGTCTGCGAAAATAATTTCACTTTCTTGTTCGGGTCAATGCGCTCGATGTCGTTCTCGTTTTCGATGATGATGGCTGTATTTTCAGTCTGTCCTTCCAATCCCACAACCTCGGCATGTCCTTTTTTGCCGAAAATGACGATTTGTGCGCCGTCGTACATCTCGTAGGCGTCTTTAATCTTCTTTTGCAAGCGTAGCACTACAGGGCACGAAGCGTCAATTATTTCGATGTTGTTCGTTTGGGCGGTCTTGTAAGTGGAAGGAGGTTCACCGTGGGCGCGCAGCAGCACTTTGGCGTTTTTGAGTTTCGCAAACTCCTCATGGTTGATGGTGACAAGACCTTTCTTCTGAAGTCTTTCCTGTTCATGGTTATTATGAACGATGTCGCCTAAGCAGTAGAGTGTCGAATCCGAATTCTCGATTTCTTCCTCGGCTTTCGAAATGGCTTTTACAACACCAAAGCAGAAGCCTGAATCTTTGTTTATTTCAATGGAAATCATGACTTGATTTTGTTTTCGGCCAAACTGGCAATGTAATCCAGCTGTTCAGCAATGGTCATATGGCTGTTGTCCAGTTCGATGGCGTCGTCGGCTTTGCGCAGCGGACTTACGGCACGCGTCATGTCTATGCGGTCTCGCTCCACCACATTCTCCAGCACTTTCTCGTAAGTGTCGTTCTTTCCTTTGGCTTTTAGTTCGTCAAATCTTCGTTGCGCCCGTATTTCGGCCGAGGCGGTGACGAATATTTTCAGTTCCGCATTCGGGAAAACGGTGGTGCCGATGTCGCGTCCGTCCATCACAATGCCTTTCTGCTCGCCCATCTTCCGTTGCTGTGCCACAAGTGCTTCGCGTACAAAGGGCAGTGCAGCGATGGGACTTACATGCGACGAAACTTCCATCGTGCGTATTTCTTGTTCCACATTCTCATCGTTCATATATGTCTCGGGAATGCCGTCTTTGTTCAGCTTGAAAGTTATTGAGATGTTTTTTATGCTGTCGGCCAATGCCGATTCGTTAATGTGTTCATGTTCGAAAAATCCGTTTCGCAGCGCATAAAGTGTCACAGCCCGATACATAGCGCCGCTGTCAATGTAGATGAACCCCAACTTGCGTGCCAATCCTTTGGCCATAGTGCTTTTGCCGCACGAAGAGAAGCCGTCGATAGCAATGATGATTTTTTTCATGCAATTGTATTTATAGTTTTCGGAGTGCGTTGAAGTTAGTGGACAACGAGAAATTGTACGACATGTTCATGACATGGTATTTGGCTACGGAAAATCCGATGTTGAATTTAGAGATTTTCAGTCCAAGTCCGGCAGAAAATCCGTTGAGCGATTTGTTTTCGAAAACTTTGAGTTCCCGTCTCCGCTGGTGATTGTATCCGATGGCGATGAAAAACTTGTCCGAAGGAACGAATTCAATGCCCAGTATGAAATGCCGCAGCAGGTTGTCGCCAAATGTGATGGCGTTTTTCTCGATGGTGTTCTCGTTTTCGCCTTTCTTTGCATAATCGGCGTAGTTGTCCCATTTCTGCAGGTTATGCAGCGTGATGGAGTAGCGGAAAGGCGCGTGGGCCAACTTCTGCGTAATGCCCAGCGAAATGTCGAAAGGAAGTCTTTCTATGTGTTGGGCGTTGTCTTCCTTATAATATCCTTTCAGCTGGCGGCCGATGTTTCTCATGGCAAAGCCGAATGAAAAATCCTTTTCCTTTTATAGTACGATACGCCGAGGTCAACAGCCAGCGCAAAACTGAAATACGATTCGTACGACGAGAAAACTGGTTTCAGCGTGGCTCCTGCCGTCCATCGTTCCGACAGCCTGCGACCGTACGACACATACATGGCCCAATCGTTTGCCGAGAAACTGCCCATTTCTTCGTCGCGCTCATTTCGTTCTGTAAATTTTCCGTAATTGATGAACTGCACGCCGTACGACAGGAAATTCATTGTGTCGATATTGTGGCAGTAGACAACCGAGCCGAAATTGATGTCGGCAAGGTATGAAGTGACATTCAGCGCCAGCGACTTGTGCATCTCGTCGGTGAGCAATGCCGGGTTTTGCATCGAGAAATTCAGGTCGCCAGAACGGTATGAAACATTCTTGCCGCCGAGAGCAGCCGCCTGCGACGAGTAGGGCAGCGTGAGAAAAGCGAACGAATTCGTTTTCGCCGACAGCCCGAGGGCGCAGATAAATGTCAATGCGTATATGAAGAATAATTTTCGCATCAAAACAAACTAATATTTTACAAATATAAGAAATAGTTTTGAAATGATTGTCTATAAAGTAAGGTATAAGATTTCTTTTTTAAGCAAGAATTAAACACATTCGGGCGTTTTTGCACTCTCAGTGTCATGAATAAAAGAAAAAGTTAAAGATTTTTCAGAAAAAAGTGAAGAAAGGACTGTATTGTGCAAAAAAAATGATATATTTGCTTGATAGAAATTTTTTACACTTAAATACTATGGAAATAAAGAAATCGCCTGAAGCGGATTTGGAGAACAAGAAATTGTCTTTTCTCTTGATTGGCTTGGTAATTATGCTTTCGGTAGTCTATATAACTTTGGAGTGGACTAAAACCGAAGTGGTGAAGTACGACGAAGTGGCAAGTCTTATTGATGAGGAGATAGAAGACTTGATGCCAGTTACAATTCAAGACCAGACGCCTCCCCCTCCTCCCCCCGAGGCTGTGGCTCCTCCTCCCGTAGTTACGGAAATTCAGATTGTGGACAATACCAAAGAAGTGGGTGACGTGCAATTGCAGAGTACAGAGTCTGACGAGAATGTGGAAATTGCAGTACAGGCTCCTGTAGTCGTGCAAGTAGAGGAAGAAGTGATAGACGAAATCATTTCATTTGCGAAAATTGAAGAGAAACCGTCGTTCCCGGGCGGTGACTCTGAAATGATGAAATTTATCGCCACTTCAATTAAATATCCTACAAAAGCGGCCGAAATGGGTGTCGAAGGAACTGTTGTTATCCAATTCGTTATTGGTAAGGACGGTAAAGTGACCGATGCGAAAGTGGTGCGCGGAAAAGACCCGCTGCTCGACAAAGAGGCTTTGCGCGTGGTAAACTCTATGCCGGCTTGGAAACCTGGTAAACAAGGTGGTAAACCTGTTCGCGTAGCTTATACATTGCCTGTAAGATTCAAATTGCAGTAATCTCCTAAGTTTAAAATAGTTGGCGAATGCCTGCATCGAAAGATGCGGGCATTCGTTTTTTTATATAAGGTGGTTGTGCACTAGCTCATAGGTGTATCGGTAGCGATAGAGCTGGTGAGTTTTTGGAATACTTCATACATTACTGCATCTTCATAGTTTTCAGCATAATCTCTTTTACCATTGTGAGTAATGAATAGCAATGTACCATCGTTGTCTACAATCACGGATTTTATTTGGCAATCAGATAATTCTATTGGTATGTTTATCCGTTTGCATTCTTTCGCAATGCGAACTGTTTCATCATAAATGCGTTGCCAGAGTGCAGACAACTCGTATTCAATGTCAATTTGTTGATTCATAAATGTAAAAACGAAGTACAAATATACATCGTACTTCGTTTTATGCCAACTTATTTGAGATCATTGTTCGAAAAACGAACAGCGAGACCAATTGCTTTGCCAAGTAATGGTGGCACAGCATTGCCGATTTGTACGAGTTGCTTGTTTTTCTTGCCTTCAAATATGAAGTCGTCGGGGAACGATTGTAGACGAGCCATTTCACGAGCGGTTAAAACTCTTGGTAGTTTTGGGTGTATGTTAACTCCACCGTGATTCTCCTTTATTGTGCAAGAAGCCTCGTTCCATGGGCATTTTTTCCAAGCGTCAGAATATCCCTTGTATAGACTTTTTCCTTCGGGAAGTTCTAACATTTTCTGCGCCATGTCAGGACGATGTTTTGTTGGGACATGATTAAAATTTTCGTCTTCTGGGTGTTCCATCAAATCAGATATAGCTTCTCCTGTGGTAACGTATTCGGAAGGTCCTAGGATTGGTTTCGGGTGATAGTTTTTTGCTCCGATACGGTTGCCTATGAAAATCACACGTTCTCTTTTCTGTGGAGTTTTGTAATCTGCCGCACAGAGGACTGTTACGTTCATTTCGTAGCCAATCTCTTTGTAATCCGCAATTATTTTCTTTTCAACCTCACCGCCTAACATACTGCGCAGACCTTTCACATTCTCGCAAATAACAAAGTCTGGCTGTAAGTTCTTTACAATTTCAAGCATCTCAAGGTATAGCGAATTGCGTGGGTCGTCAACAATGCGATTGCCAGCCATACTGAATCCTTGACAAGGGAAACCTCCTGCGACAACATTCAGTTTTCTGCTACCTAATTGCTCTTTCACGGTCTTGTAAAATTCATCTTTTACTTCCTGTTGCTTTATGTCGCCATTTACAAATGGATGTTTGAAGTTGCGCTTATATGTCATGCCTGCCTCGTTGAACCAGTCAAGTCCGCAAATGCCTTGCAAGCCAGCCATTTCAAGCCCTTTGCTTAGACCTCCTGCGCCGCAGAATAAATCAACAAATGTCATTTCTGATGCTTGGGGATTATCCCAGAATTTGGAGATGTCAGCCCAGTTAATGACATCGGATTTCTTTTTTGTTTCGTTGATAGTTCTATTTTCTGTAATCTCCTTGAATAGTGTGTTTTCAACAGAAACCGATTTTGATTTTATTGTTTCGATGTTTGTGTCAAAGTATTCTTTGTCTATACGATATATGTTGTTTGTTTTTATTGTTTCTATTTGTCCAGCCGCAACCATTCTGCGAGTCGCTTTTAATGTTAGACCAAGTATTTTTGCGACTTCTGAGATAGAGTATGTGTTGTTCTTCATTGCTTATCTGATTTTGTTTTGTAATTAGGGTAGAGTTTGCTCATTACTGTGTCTATTGATTCCTGACTGACTTTTTGTACTGAGCGAATGCGATATTCTACAGGGTCGTATTGGTAACATCCAACGCAACCTTGTTCTTCGTTGTAGTTCTCGTCACCTTCATAGAAGGAATATGGATTACCTTCGATATTTCGAGCATCCCATCGTTTGTCTGTGGCTTTGCAGTTTTTGCATATTTGTCGTTTGATGTCGTTCGCAGCTTTGCAAAGAGGTTGAAAATCTTCAAGTTTCTGCGTTGATTGGTTAGAAATACGCATGTCGTTTTTTCTGCCGTCTTTGTGGTCTACTTCGATTTTCGTGTTTTCCGATGTTCCATTAACACCAAGCATTACGCATTTGCGTTTCCGTATTTCGTCACATATGTCTTTTCGAATAGTCTGATTGAAATGTGGTGCGTCGTTGAATCCTGTTAAGCGAATTGCATCAATGCGATTTCCTGGCGTTATACTCCTGTCAACGTCAACATTGTATGTCCTTTGCAATGGTGATGACGCGCGTCCCCAACTCCAGCCGTTGCCGAGTTCTAAAGGTTTGTATTTGCCAATAAATTCGGATGTTTTAACCCATCTACTTTCTCCTTTTTCGTTTGGTTGGGCTAGTTCAAGAAATAAGTCAATCAATCCCATATTTATACCTCCTTTCTAAAAACAAAAACATATTCATGCTTGAATAGAAAATTCCCATTCTTAAGTGCACGATAACGCCATAATCCTTCTTGTCCAATTTTGGCTCTGTTGCCGACCATGTCTTTGACAACAATACCTTTCAATGCGCATTTGAATTGCTTTTTAATTGCGTACATTAGGTAAAAACCAAGTGGGATGACTTCTCCGCTCTTGTAGATGTCGCCAATGACAAGAACTAAGTATTTCTTCTTTTTCAGATATTGGTATGCGGATTGGACAGAAGCGATAAATCGTTCGATGAAAAGATTTATGTCGGAAATATTTGATAAATCTTCGGTCTTGTCCGTGAATTTTACAATGTCTAAATATGGTGGATGTGCGATTATTATATCAAGTTTTTTCTTGTTCCAAAGTTCAAGGTCCGTTTTTATGTTGACAGATGCTTTTGTGGATGTTGCATCGCAGTTGTGAATGAAAAACTCATTATGGTCTGAATCCTTCATTCTTTTTTCAACAAAGTCAATCACATCCTGATTGATGTCGAAGCCGATATACTTACGTTTCAGTGTTTCGCACTCAAATAGAGTTGTTCCGCTCCCCATAAACAAGTCTGCTACGACGTCACCTACCTCGGTGTAACGCCGTATCATTTGATTTGGAATTTGCGGAGCAAAATTGCCGTGATAAAAATTAGAATGTTTGCCGCCTTTTGCTCGTGGACCTATAAGCCATAGGCTGTCGACATTGATGTCGAGTTCTTTCCAATGCTCCTTGTCAAGTTTCATCGCCTTCAGGTTTTGGGAAGGCGTTAAAGATGGAAAGAGGATGGATTCTTAGTGTTCTCTGTCTCATTTTCATTTGCCTTTCTGCGTTCAGCCACTTACCGATGAATGCAGGTACACAAACAAATACCTCAGAGCATAAAAGAAGCGCGAACTTCCCTTATTGAGCTCTGAGGTATTTGGCGTAACCCGCAAAATCAAATAAGTTCCGTCCACGCTAAGCGTGAACGTTCACTGAACTTATTCTTGATTCTGCATCTTCTAATCGCCAAATTTTCAGAGCATCTCGAATAAATAGCAAACGCTATGATTAATAATGTGTTACTTTGTTTTTTTTAGTGTTTTTTATTAATGTTTTTTTTATTGTCAATAGTATTAGCAAATATAAGGATTTGTTTTTATACCAACAAAAAAAGAGGCCGCCAAAATTGGCAGCCTCTTTGCTATGTTTTTTCAACGAAACGATTATTTGTTTTCGTTGTTTTTCTTTCCGTCAACGAATGTCACGATGAACGCTTCGGGGAAAATCGCTTTGGCTTGGTTTCTCAATTTCACAGCTTCGCTGTAGCTTGTAGTGTCGCCATAAGTGTATTTGTAGAGTCCGTCTTCCTCATAGTAGTTGATGTCTTTCAAACTGCCGAAAATTTCATTGTCAGTTTTTACAAATACTTTCTTGGCACACAGTTGAACGCGGTAAGTCACTTTGCCAATTTGTGTAGTGGCGCTGCTTTGCGTTGTTCCGAAATCATCGGTGCTCAAGAAGAAGTCGCATCTGCGTCGCAAGTCGTTTGACAAGTTTTCGTTGATGCTCTTTCCGTATCCGTTTCCTGTGATGCGGCTGGCATCGATGCCGTATCTCGATACAAGCACTTTCTTAACGGCGTTCACGCGGTTGTCAGAAAGTTTCTGGTTGAATTCAACGCTTCCTCGTGGGTCGCAATAGCCGCGGATTTCGAGTTTTGCATCAGGGTCAGCCTGCATTTTCTTGGCAATTTCCTCGATGTTTCCTGCGTTTGCAGTCTGGTCGCTTGTGTTGTATGAACCAACGTTGAAGTAAACTGATTTGATCTTGTCAGAACCTTCGAGTGCGTTGTTGATAGCGCGTCCGTAGTAGTCAACGAAAGAACCTTTCGGAGTGTTCGGTTCGAGGTCGCGGATATCGGGCACACCGTCGCCGTCGCTGTCGAGTGTTTCATCGATAACAGGTTTAGCTGGCTCTTCTTTTACTACGATTGTGTCTTTCTTCGGTTCGTCACATCCGTTTTCGATAATCTTGTTGATGCAAGGAGCATATTCGCTCAATACAGCTTTCAAGCTATCCAATTGAATTTGCTGTTCAGCATTTTCTTTAGCCAATGTTTCGCAGCAAGTTGGGTCTTCGTTGTTGGCTTCTTGCTGGAATCTCTTTTCTGCGTATCCCATGCAGATGTTGCGCATGTGCGGTTTCTTGCTTGCTCCGAATTTGTAGCGGATGCCGAGTGTAGTGCTCAGCAGCACATCGTCAGATGTTCCCTGCATCGGTTTGTCAGCTTCGAAGTTGTCTTTGTTGTACAGGCGTATCTGAGTGTTCCATGACAAAGCCCAGTTTCTGTGGAAGTTCCATTCTGCGTTCACGCCCATAGGAATTTGCATGGCGCGTCCGTGTTTCACTTCGTTAGGAGTCGGGATTTGAGTTCTTGTTCCGCTTGCCTGGATGTATATGCCAGAGTTCTTTGTTGATTCGGAATTGTAGAATGTCATACCGATTCCCACATTAAAATATACATTGAATTTGCAACGGCGGTAGCGATACAGCAGGTTAGCCACATTCAACGACATGTAAACAGAAGCGTTGTGTGTGTCGCCGGTGAAATCAAGTGCATCGTCTTCGGCACGCATAGGAATGAACATGTATTCAACTCCTACGCCCCACAAAGGGTTGAATGAGCGTTCGGCAGAAATACCGAGAGCCAAGTCGCCGCCACTTTTCGGGAATACGTTGTTGTACTTTTGTGCCACGTCACCGTCAAAGAATGACAAACCTACTTTTGCAGAAACAGACCACATAGAGAAATCGTCTCTGTATCTGTTCAGGGTTGGGCGTCCTTTTGCGGCAACATCATCGTCAATTTCATCCATATTGACCGTCATTTGAGCCGTCAAAGAGAGGATGCTTGCACAGAATAATGCGATAAGCAAATAAATCTTTTTCATAATAAATAAGTTTATATCAAATTTTTGGCAAAGATAACCCATTTTTTCTTACTTTTGTAAAGAATTATAAAAAATTGCATTCGATGATATTGTTTTTTCAATCCAACCAAAATACGGTGTATGCGGTGGAAAGCCCTTCAGCACTTGGTTCTGAAGGTGTGAAGAAAATGTGTTGGCTCTTTGGCGGTGCCGAATTTCAACAGGTGGAATCGTTGGACGGTTTCTTTGTGGGACCTCGTCGCGAAATGATAACCCCTTGGAGTACCAATGCTGTAGAAATCACTCAGAACATGGGTGTGAAAGGAATCGCCCGTATCGAGGAGTTTTTTAAAGTGGCAAGCAAAGATGCGGCTTACGACCCGATGCTTTGCCGCATGTACGAAGGACTCAACCAAGAGGTGTTCACCATTACCAAAACTCCCGATCCCATAGTGTTTATCGACGACCTTGAGGCTTACAATGCGCAGGAAGGGTTGGCGCTGAGCAAAGATGAAATAGCTTATCTGAAGGGCGTGAGCGAGAAATATGGCCGTAAACTTACCGACAGTGAGGTGTTCGGCTTCTCGCAGGTGAATTCGGAACATTGCCGCCACAAGATTTTCAACGGCGTGTTTGTGATCGATGGCGAAGAGAAGGAACTTTCGCTTTTCAAGCTGATAAAGAAAACTTCACAGGAAAATCCGAACAACCTTGTTTCGGCCTACAAAGACAATGTGGCTTTCAATGAAGGTCCGGAAATCGAACAGTTTGCGCCGGCAAGCGGCGACAAGCCTGATTTCTTCAAGACTAAAAAGATAAAATCAGTGATTTCGCTGAAAGCGGAAACACACAACTTCCCGACAACGGTAGAACCTTTCAACGGCGCGGCTACAGGAACAGGCGGCGAGATTCGCGACCGTCTGGGCGGTGGTAAAGCTTCGTTGCCGATAGCGGGTACGGCGGTGTATATGACTTCCTATCCTCGTCCCGAAGGCGGCCGCGAATGGGAAAAACCGCTGAAAGAGCGCAAATGGCTTTATCAGACTCCGGAACAGATTCTGATAAAGGCTTCTAATGGCGCGTCAGACTTCGGAAACAAATTCGGTCAGCCGCTTATTTGCGGTTCGTTGCTTACATTCGAACACAACGAAAACGGCAAAATGCATGGCTTCGATAAAGTGATAATGCTGGCGGGAGGTGTTGGCTTCGCTCGTAAACGTGATGCGCTGAAAGGCGATCCGCAACCCAAAGAGAAAGTGGTTGTGCTCGGTGGTGACAATTATAGAATAGGTATGGGCGGTGGCGCAGTTTCCAGCGTCGATACCGGCGAGTATTCCAGCGGTATAGAACTGAATGCCGTGCAGCGCGCCAACCCCGAAATGCAGAAACGCGTGTCGAACGTCATCCGTACCTTGGCTGAATCGGAAGACAATCCGATAGTGTCGATTCACGACCATGGCGCAGGCGGTCACTTGAACTGTCTCTCGGAACTGGTTGAAGCTACAGGCGGCGAGATTGAAGTGGACAAACTGCCGATTGGCGACCCTACGCTTTCTGCCAAAGAGATTATCGGTAACGAGTCACAAGAGCGTATGGGACTGCTTGTTCCGAAAGAGACATTGGATAAAATACAGAAAATCGCCGATCGTGAGCGTTCGCCGATGTATGTGGTGGGCGAAACGACCGACGACATGAAGTTCGTGTTCAAGCAGAAGGACGGCGTTTGTCCTATCGACATGGAACTGGAAGACTTCTTCGGCAAAGCTCCCAAAACCTATATGCGCGACGAAACAGTGACAGAAACCTATTCGGATGTCGCTTACTCGCAAGACAAAATCAACGACTATATTAAAAATGTATTGCAACTCGAAGCTGTGGCTTGCAAAGATTGGCTGACGAACAAGGTTGACCGTTCGGTGACAGGAAAAATCGCCCGCCAGCAATGTCAGGGCGAGATTCAGCTTCCGCTGAGCGACCTTGGGGCTGTAGCGCTCGATTACAGAGGAAAGTCGGGTATTGCCACTTCTATCGGTCATGCGCCGCAGGCAGCAATGATTGACCCGGCTGCCGGCTCGGTTCTGGCTGTGGCAGAGTCGCTTACCAATATTGTGTTTGCACCGCTGGCTGAGAAATTGAAATCAGTGTCGTTGAGTGCCAATTGGATGTGGCCATGCAAGAATAAAGGCGAAGATGCTCGTTTGTATGAAGCTGTTCAGGCTTGCTCTGATTTCGTTTGCGAACTGGGCATCAATATCCCGACAGGAAAAGATTCGCTTTCGATGACGCAGAAATACGGACAGGATAAAGTTTATTCTCCAGGTACAGTCATCATTTCGGCTGGCGCAGAGGTGAGCGACATTCGCAAGATTGTTTCTCCTGTAGTGCGCAACGACGAAAATGCACCGTTGTATTACATCGATTTCTCATTCGATTCGATGAAACTTGGCGGTTCGGCTTTCGCTCAGTCGTTGAACAAAATCGGCAAGGATGTACCTACCGTGAAAGATGCGGAGTATTTTGCCAACGCTTTCAATACTATTCAAGACTTGATAGAAAAAGGCTTAGTGATTGCAGGACACGACATTTCGGCCGGAGGTATGATAACGACTTTGCTCGAAATGTGTTTCGCTAACACGAATGGCGGCTTGAAAGTGTCGTTGGATGAATTGGCGGAAACGGATATTGTAAAAATCCTGTTCTCCGAAAATCCAGGCGTTATTATTCAAGCCAAAGACCGTTCGGTGGAGAAACTGCTGAAAGATGCAGAAGTGGGATTTGCAAGAATAGCCGTTCCTGCTGCAGAGCGTACCATTGTTGTAGAAAAAGCGGGCGCTTCCTATCGCTTCGATATCGACGAGTTGCGCGATTTGTGGTTCAAGACTTCTTATTTGCTCGACCGTCGTCAGAGCGGCGAGGTTTGTGCAAAACAGCGCTTTGAGAACTATAAGAAACAACCATTGAAATTCAATTTCCTGCCGTCGTTCACTGGAAAAATGTCGCAGTATGGCATTTCGCCCGACAGAAAGCCAACTGGTATTAAGGCCGCTATCATCCGTGAAAAAGGTACGAACGGCGAACGCGAAATGGCATATTCAATGTATTTGGCAGGTTTCGATGTGAAGGATGTGCATATGACAGACTTGACTTCGGGCAGAGAGACGCTGGAAGATGTGAATCTCATTGTGTTCTGCGGCGGATTCTCCAACTCGGATGTTTTAGGCTCGGCCAAAGGTTGGGCTGGCGGATTCCTGTATAACGAAAAGGCGAAAAAGGTGCTGGATAATTTTTACAAGCGTCCCGACACGCTCTCGCTGGGTATCTGTAATGGTTGCCAGTTGATGGTAGAGCTTGGTCTGGTGAACCCTGAACATGACGAGAAACCCAAAATGCTGCACAACGATTCGCACAAATTCGAATCTACATATATTAATGTAAACATTCCGCAGAACAATTCTGTAATGTTCGGTTCGCTGTCTGGTTCGCGTCTTGGTATTTGGGTGGCGCACGGCGAAGGAAAATTCTATCTGCCGAAAGCTGAGAAAGAGTATAATGTAGTGGCAAAATACGCTTACGACGCTTATCCTGCCAATCCTAACGGTTCCGACTACAGTGTGGCGGGTATCGCTTCGGCCGACGGTCGCCATTTGGCCATGATGCCGCACTTGGAACGTGCGATATTCCCATGGCAATGCGCCAACTATCCGGTTGAGCATCTGAATGACGAAGTGACACCATGGATAGAGGCTTTCGTAAATGCCAAGAATTGGATTATCAAGAATAGATAAATTTCATAATGTTGAGCAGAAGCAGGTTGTCTGAGAAGACAGCCTGTTTTTGTTTTGGCTAATAATTAATTCCCAATATAAAATCAGAAGAAAGAATACATCATACATAAATGCATTTTATCCATTGATTTATTCATTATCTTTGTATTCTCAATGCGATTGGTATGAAGATAAACAGAGCGGCATTGTCAAACGGCTTGAGGGTGGTTCATAGCGAGAATACAGCCACTCAAATGGTAACCGTGAACATTACATATAATGTGGGTTCGAAAGACGAGAATCCTAGTCAAACGGGCTTGGCCCATCTGATAGAACATTTGATGTTTGGCGGTACAGAGCGGGTGCCCGATTATGATAGGATGGTGGAACGGTGCGGTGGCGAAAATAACGCTTGGACAAATACAGACTTTACTAATTTTTATGCTTGTGTGCCTTGGCAGAATGCCGAAATGGCATTTTTCTTGGAGTCCGACCGTATGCGTGGATTGCGGTATTCGCAAGAACGTCTTGACAATCAGAAGAGTGTGGTGATAGAAGAGTTCAAACAGCGCAATCTGAATCGTCCTTATGGCGACATCTTAGCTTTGCTGTACGACCTTGTTTACAAGGTGCATCCCTATCGTTGGCAAACTATTGGAAAGGATGTTTCGCACATCGAAAGTGTTTCGTTGCACGATGTCAAGGATTTTGTATCTCGTTTCTATATGCCTTCGAATGCTGTATTGTCGGTGGTGGGGAATATTTCCTTTGAGCGCGTGTTGTCGTTGGCTGATAAGTATTTTGCTTCGATTGAAGGTGGCGTTGCTCCTGTGCGAGCGTTGCCGATGGAGCCGCCGAAAGAGGAATGCCGCAGGCTGGAGGTGCGTCGCAGTGTGCCCAACGATGTTTTGTATATGGCATTTCGCATGTGCGGAAGGTTAGGTAAAGATTATTATGTGGCGGATTTGATATCCGATATTCTGGCCAACGGTTCTTCGTCGCGGCTGTTGCAGGTATTGCACAAAAAAATGAATCTGGCAACCAGAATCGACGCATATCTATCGGGAAGGCTGGACGACGGCATTATGGTTTTTTACGCCTATCCGGCCGAAGGTGTTTCGTTGTCGGTGCTTGAGGAGGAAATAGAGCGCCAGTTGGAATTGTTGCGCAATGAACCGGTTTCGGAGCGCGAGTTGGCGAAATTGAAAAATAAATTCGAGTCATCGCGCATGTTCTCGACTCTCGATTGTCTGGATTTGGCCTCTGATTTGTCGTGTTATGAAATGGCGGGCATTGATTATCAAGGCGATTTGGCTGCTTATTGTGCAGTGACGGCGGATGATGTTATCCGTGTTTCGAGAGAAATATTCCGTCAATCCAACAAGTCGGTTTTATATTATTACAGTGATAAATCGAAAACATAGGAAATGAAATTCAATCCATCACCCCGATGGATTGAATTTCTTCCTCAGTCTGATGCAGTATTTCCTCGCATTCCTTGTGTAGTTTCTTAGCTTCGCTAATTTTCTTGCGAAGTTCATCAAGGTCAGGAGTTTGGTCGTTTTCTATCTCTGCAACGAGTTTTTCTAGTTTTTTCAGTTTTTCAGTATAGCTCATTTCTTGTAGTTTTATTTAGAACCGTCTTCCGTACCATATCAGTTGTCCGTTTTTGTACAAGTAATAAATTTGGTCGTTGTCAAATTCGCGTTTTTCTCTGAAGAATGCGAAACGGTTTCCGTTTTTGTCGAGCACACCAACGAACGGCTTGTCGCTGAGCAGTTCTTCGGGCAGACAATGCTTAGCCACCACCTCGTCGCGTTTCAGCAGCGCAGCCTCTACGTCGTTGTACACGGTATCAATAATGAATTTATAGACTTTTATGCCATCCACTTCAATCATATCCATGCGTATGTTCTCGTCAGTTACACACGGGAATTTGCGCTTAAAGTCAGTCAGACTGGTGATATATCTGAATGCGCCGAGTTGAACTTCGCCTCTGAAAGGCAGCAGTCCGTTCTCGTCGAGCAGTTTCATCAGCGTGTCGTTTGCGAAAGTCTCGATAGGCATGATTTCTGCGATAGGAATCGTGTCAGGGTCTTCATACGTGATGGTTGTTTTCTTTATTTGGTAAATGTCTAGTCCGCCTTTGCCGCCATCGCGGTCGGAAGCAAAAAATGCGAGCGTGTCGGCATATTTTCGATAGTCCCTGTCGTTGGCTGGTGTGTTCACAATAGTGTCAGTCAGCAGCTGGGGCTGTTCGAATCTGTTGCCAGCAAGTGTGGCGTAATAAATATCGTATCCACCATACCCGCCTGATCTGTCGGATGCAAAAAACAAAGTGTTGTCTGTGAAAAACAGGTCGTTTTCATCGGCTTCGGAGTTTAATATATCAACGGGCACGGCTTTGCCGTTCTCTAACAAATAAATGTCGTAGTTGCCCGATTTGTTTGATACAAAATAAATGCTTCCGTTGACATCGGCAATGGCGCATTCGTCGTAACTGTCAGTGCATACCTCTTTTACCTTTTTGATTTTTGTGGCTTTCCATGGTTTCTCGGCATCTTCGATGCGTGATGCTCGGTAAATCTCACCGTTGTTAAGCCAGTAGGCTCTATAGAAATAAAGGTAAAGGTTTGATACGCCCACCAGCGCTGTGTTGTTGTCGCTGTTCCATTTGTAACCGTTGTTTTGTGCGGGAGTCCATTCGTATTCTTGGGCTTCGTTTTTTTTCAGCACAGAGAAGTACACTTTTTCAGTGTTTTGCAAGGAAGCTCCTTCCAATTTACTGTTGCGGTTGGAGGTGAACATCAGTGCGCTGTCGAGCATAAAAGGCAGGTAGTCGTCTTGTGCGCTATTGATGCTCATGTTGGAATACACGATGGTGTCTGCCTCGTATGCCGTGAGCGTATGAGTGCAGAGAATCGCTATTAATGCGGTTAGTATGTTTCTTTTTGAAAAAGTCATATCCCTTTTTATTCAGTCTTTGCTTTTCTTGAGGCTTTTGATGTTTCAAACTCTACGCGCAGGAATATTTCGTGTCGCGGCATGGTGTTTGTCAGGTTTTTCAGGTCGCCAGTGGAGAATCCGCCGGCATAACCGATGGTGAAACGTTGAATGTAGAAACCTGCGAGCAATTTTGCCATGTCGTTAGAATAGCCGCTTCCCAACCAGAACATCTTTTTCAGGATAAAGCGTGCAGAGAGGTCGTAGGATACGGCAGAAAACGAATATTTCTCCTGTGGAATATATGTTTGTGCCACACCGGAGAGCTCTATTTTGAAGTCGCCTTGATGAATATCGAAAGTGTACATGCCGCAAAGGCTTGCCAAACGCGCAGAACGGTTGACGAACAAGTTTTCTTCCATCAGCCAGTTTGTCCGTTGCGAGAGGAGGTTGTACATGGCTAATCCTACATAGTATTTGTTTGTCTGATAGATGCTTACACCAAAATTCATATCGAACCACGAACCAGCGTCGGAAGCGGCGGTGAGTATCGGATCGTCCGGATGTTGCGGATTCATCAGCCCTTTGTCCAAGGCCATTTGGTTGTAAGTGGCTGACAGACCAAACGAGAGTCGCGAGCTGCGTGCAATTTGCACTTTGTACACGAATGTAGCTTCTGCTGTCAGATTTTTCAACACTCCCGCATTGTCGGCGCAGAATCGGAATCCTGCTCCCATCGTGTTGTTAGCAAATGGTGAGGCTCCCATCAGCGAAATTACTTTCGGACTGTTGGTGGCCGACATATAGTTGCGGTAATAGTTTACGCTGATTTCACCTATGTCGTTAGTGGAGGCTCCAGCCGGGTTATACACATATTGCCCCATAGGGTTGCCCCATATTTTTTGTGCGTTCAATAATCCTAACGAACAAAAGAAAGATATAAATACGATTGAAATTACTTTTTTCATGACGGTGCTCCTTTCTTTTATTTTTCGTAAATAACAGTTATGCTTTCTCCAATTTTCGCAAGGTCAGCTCCGTCTTTCATCAGTCGGATGAATACGGTGTATACCGATGCTGAACCGGTAGGAGGCGTATTGGTGTCTTCTCTCGGGTCCCATATAGGCGACTGCTCGGTAAGTGTAGCCACCAGTCGTCCGTTTTCGTTGAATACTTTGGCTTCCATCTCTGATGCGACACACAGGTCGGTCAGGTCCAGATAGTCGTTGTATCCGTCGTCGTTCGGGGTCACTATGTTGTAGATGCAATTCTGCTTTTCGGCATATACGGTGATAGAGTCTTGGGTGGTGCATCCGTTGCCGTCAATTACCTCCACCTTGTATAATCCAGGTGTCAATCCGCTGATGATTTGCGTGCTGTCACCGTTCGACCATTTGTAAGTGATAGGGGCAATGCTATTTTCAATGTCGTAGATGGCGATTTCTCCATCAGGCACATAAGGACATTTTACGTTGCGTACCGAACCGAAATTGATACGGATTGGCGTGTTGGTTCGAATGATGGTTGTCGAGTCTTCGGCAACGCATCCGTCAGCGTCGGTCACTTTTATCTTGTATTCGCCTACGCCTAAAGCATAAATGCTTTCTGTCGTTTCTCCGTTCGACCATTCGTAGGTGTAAGGCTGTGTTCCGCCAGTTACCTTGCCCATGATTATTTCTCCGTTTTCAACTGTACAGACCACATCCTTCTTCGATGCGATGTAAATGTTGATAGGTATTACGGCGTCGATATTCTTCACTTCTACGGAATCGGTTGCCACACAGCCGTTTGCGTCTTTTACAGTCACTTTGTAAATGTCGGCAAAAAGAGAGTAGATATCTTTAGTGTCTTCGCCGTTCGACCATGTGTAGCTTAATGGATATTCGGCGTCGGTAACGGCTGCAATTCTTACAAAACCATTGTTGTTGGTGCAGATGGCATGGTGAATCTCTCCGAATTCAATCTTCATGTTTTCGTTCAGTTCTTTCGCATTGATGCGCACAGTGTCGGTGACAGTGCAGTTTTGTGCGTCAGTCACTTTGATGTAGTACAAACCTTCCGACAATTTGCTGACGGCGGTAGTGTCCACGGCAATGGTGTCGGCTGTAGGCGAATTGAGTGTCCACAGCAGTTTCGTGTTTCCTTGTGCGCCATCGATGCGCGATATGCTGATGGCACCGCTGTTCGATTCGCAAAGCGCATCCTTGATGGTGCCGTAGTTCACGCGAATAGGCTCGTCAGGCTCTGATATATAGACCGATTGAACGTATTTGCACTTCGATTTGCTGTCGATGGTGACTGCGGTTGCTGTGGCAGTTGATTTTGTGTCGTCAGGGTCGATATTGTAGGCTGTTACCGTGTATTTTCCCGAAGGCAGGTTCGACAATGACATTTCAAAGCCTTTCTCGGTAAGCGAAGTGCCCACAGCAGCCGTTCCTGCTCTTGTGTTGCTGTTTGTGCCGAAACAGTTGGCCGGTCCCGTCACTCTCCAGAGGTATTTGTCATAGCTGCCGGAAATGGCGAATGTGAGCGCGCCTTTATTACCTTTGTAGCAGGCGTTGTTGGTGGTGGCAAAGTTCAACGATCCGGGAGTGGATGGTGCATCTACATACCAGCGGTGACGGAATCCTTTCCCGTCGGCAGTGACGATGCGCAGTGTGTGTGTGCCTTGATAGAAGTCTTGCGACAAAGCCACAAGGTTGGCCAGTTCCAAATCCACCATTTTCATGACAGTGTCGTACTCGAATATGATGGTGTAGTCTTCCAACGTGTCGATTGCAATAGTGTCAATATGGTCTATCACTTCTTGTTGTCCCATTGTGATTTTCTCCACATAGAAGTTGCTGCCGGTTTTGATTCCGTCTATCGGAATCTCCGTTTCGCCGTCGAAATAGCGGGTGGAGTCTTTTGTGTCGCGCATATATCCAACGAGCGTTTTGAAAGGTTCGTCGTCAAAGTAGATTTCAATCGGGAATTGCACTGTCCGCATCACGGCAGTGTCGATGTCCACTTTCATCGTGGCGTCTTTGGCGTGGAAGCAGCTGAACGAGTCGATATTCATCTTCACCTCCAGACTCGAGTTGTCGGCAACAAGGATGGTGTCGTGGCGTTCGCAGCCTTTTATGTCAGTCGTTTTTAGGAAATAGGTGCCAGGTGCCAGGTTTTTGAAAAAGGGCAGCCTTTGAGCGTTTTCTGACTTGTTCATCACACTGTCGGTGAGCATGTAGCTGTATTCGCCAGTGCCGCCTGAGGTGGCTATGCGTATGGCGCCGTTGTTGGCGTCGTTCCATAGCGTGTTTTCAGTAATGTCGAAATTGTTGATGATGGGTGCGGCGTCGTTCAGCGTGTAATTGAATGTTGTGTCGTGTTCCACCGTGTAGGTAGAGTCATACAGCACAGGAATTTCGTTTGTAATGTAATAAACAGTATCTTTCAGCAGGATAGTGTCTTTCATACTGCCAGGCTGTTCGTAGTCGGCTATCTGAACAGTGTCTGCCACCAAAGCTTTTACTGTGTCAGTCTTTTCTGTAATCGAATCGAATCGTTCTGTCACTTCTTCTTGGCAGATGATTCTTACGGAGTAATCGCCGGCCGTCAGTCCATTGACGGTGGCGGTAGTGTCGCCCGTACTCCATTTGTATTCGGGTGTGCTTTTGCAAAAATTTGCCGTGACGGTAAGTTGTCCGTCTCCAGCTCCCGGACAGGTGATGCTGTAAGTTTCAATGATTTGCGCATTAGCGAAGAATGAAAAAAACAACAGACAGGATGCTGTCAGAAGCTTTTTGTAAACAGTAGAAATTTTACTCATAATATGTGGGGATAAAAAGGTTTCACAAAAGGAAAATCTGCAATATTTCATAAAATTATTGCTTTTTATTTGAAAATGCAACTGAATGGCACTTTTTTTCGTATTTATCCATAAAAAAAGTCCATAATGATGGGGGACTGGGGCATGTTCGGAGGCAGATGGTGATTTTCTCTGATGATTTTCGGTCGAAATGTCATAAGTAAAAATTAAATTTTGTATCTTTGAAAGATTTTACTAAAAAAATAGAGAATCTTACATTTAATAATTACAAAAATGGCAAAAGAAAAGAAATTTATCACTTGTGATGGAAATCAAGCGGCTGCCCATATCTCGTATATGTTTTCGGAAGTCGCTGCCATTTATCCTATCACACCGTCGTCAACAATGGCAGAGTATGTTGACGAGTGGTCGGCCGCTGGTCGTAAAAACATTTTCGGTGAAACAGTTTTGGTGCAGGAAATGCAGTCCGAAGGTGGTGCGGCAGGTGCGGTTCACGGTTCGTTGCAGGCCGGTGCGCTTACAACTACCTACACTGCGTCGCAAGGTTTGCTGCTCATGATTCCTAACATGTACAAGATTGCGGGTGAACTGCTTCCTTGTGTATTTCATGTTTCAGCTCGTACGTTGGCTTCACACGCATTGTGTATCTTTGGCGACCATCAGGATGTGATGGCTTGCCGCCAGACTGGTTTCGCCATGCTTTGCGAAGGCTCGGTGCAGGAAGTGATGGACTTGGCTGGTGTCGCTCATTTGGCTACCATCAAGTCTCGTGTTCCGTTCATCAATTTCTTCGACGGTTTCCGTACATCTCACGAGATACAGAAAATCGAGATGCTCGAAAACGAAGACCTCGCAGGACTTATCGACCAGAAAGCTTTGGCCGAATTCCGTGCAAGAGCTTTGAATCCTAACAATCCTGTGGCACGTGGTATGGCAGAAAACCCTGATCATTTCTTCCAGCATCGTGAGGCTTGCAATCCTTATTATAATAATGTACCCGAAATTGTAGAAGAGTACATGAAGGAAATTTCGGCTATCACTGGCCGCAAATACGGATTGTTCGATTATTACGGAGCTGCAGACGCCGATCGCGTCATCGTGGCTATGGGCTCTGTTACCGAGGCTATTCGCGAAACAATTGACTACCTGACAGCCAAAGGCGAGAAAGTCGGATTGATTTCTGTTCATTTGTATCGTCCGTTCTCGGCTAAACATTTCTTGTCGGTATTGCCTAAAACCGCTAAACGCGTCGCTGTACTCGACCGTACCAAAGAGCCAGGCGCAACAGGCGAACCTTTGTACCTGGATGTGAAGGATGTACTTTTCGGAAAAGAAAATGCTCCGTTGGTTGTAGGCGGCCGCTATGGATTGGGATCGAAAGACACTACTCCTGCACAGATTTTGGCTGTTTACGAAAACCTTTCGCTCAAAGAACCGAAAAATCTTTTCACTATCGGAATTGTGGATGATGTGACATTCACTTCGCTTCCTAAGAAAGAAGAGATTGCAGTGGGCGGCGACGGTATGTTCGAGGCTAAATTCTATGGTCTGGGTGCTGATGGTACTGTTGGTGCCAATAAGAACTCAGTGAAAATCATTGGCGACAATACCAACAAACACTGCCAGGCTTATTTCTCTTACGACTCTAAGAAATCTGGTGGTTTCACTTGTTCACACTTGCGTTTCGGTGATACGCCTATCCGCTCTACATATTTGGTGAATACGCCTAACTTCGTGGCTTGCCATGTTCAGGCTTATTTGCGTATGTATGACGTGACTCGCGGTTTGCGTCAAAACGGAACTTTCTTGCTCAACACCATCTGGAACGCAGATGAGCTGGCTAAGAACTTGCCGAATAATGTAAAACGCTATTTCGCACAGAAAAATATCAAGGTTTATTACATCAACGCTACCAAAATAGCGCAAGAAATTGGTTTGGGCAACCGTACCAACACCATTCTTCAATCAGCTTTCTTCCGCATCACAGGGGTTATTCCTGTTGATTTGGCTATCGAACAGATGAAGAAATTCATTGTGAAGTCATACGGAAAGAAAGGTGAGGATGTGGTGAACAAAAACTACGCTGCCGTTGACCGTGGAGGTGAATACGCTGAATTGAAAGTTGATCCCGCTTGGGCAAATCTTGCCGACGACGCAACAGTTGCCAACAACGATCCTGCTTTCATCAACGAAGTTGTTCGTCCTATCAATGCGCAAGATGGCGATTTGCTCCCTGTTTCAGCATTCAAAGGCATCGAAGACGGTACATGGCAACAGGGCACCGCAAAATATGAAAAACGCGGTGTAGCGGCGTTTGTTCCGGCATGGAATGCTGCTAACTGTATTCAGTGTAACAAATGTGCTTATGTTTGTCCTCACGCTGCTATCCGTCCGTTTGTGCTCGATGCCGACGAACAGAAAGGCGCTCAGTTTGAGACAATCAAGGCTGTAGGACGCACATTCGAAGGCATGACATTCCGCATGCAGGTAGATGTAATGGACTGCTTGGGTTGCGGCAACTGTGCCGATGTTTGTCCTGGCAATCCGAAAGCTGGCGGAAAAGCGCTCACCATGGTTCCGCTCGAAGGCGAACTCAAAGAGGCTGCCAACTGGGATTACTGCGTAAACAATGTGAAATCTAAACAAGATTTGGTTGACATCAAATCGAATGTGAAAAATTCACAGTTCGCAACTCCGTTGTTCGAATTCTCAGGCGCTTGCTCTGGTTGCGGCGAAACTCCTTATGTGAAACTTATTTCGCAACTCTTCGGCGACCGCGAGATGGTGGCTAATGCTACTGGCTGCTCGTCTATCTATTCTGGTTCAGTGCCTTCTACTCCTTACACAACCAACGAAAAAGGTCAAGGTCCTGCTTGGGCAAACTCGTTGTTCGAGGACTTCTGTGAGTTCGGTCTGGGTATGGAATTGGCGAACAAGAAAATGCGCGCTCGTCTTGTTGAATTGATGACAAAAGGTCAGTCTTGCGACTGCTGCTCAGACGAGTTGAAAGCATTGTTCGCTGAATGGCTTGAGAATAAAGACAATGCCGACAAGACAAAAGAATTAGCCGAGAAGATTATTCCTGCTGTTAACGCTTGCAGCTGCGATATCTGCAAAGGTATCAGCGAATTGAGCCACTTCATTGTGAAACGCTCGCAATGGATTATCGGTGGCGACGGCGCTTCTTACGATATCGGTTACGGCGGTCTCGACCACGTTATCGCTTCTGGCGAGAATGTAAACATCCTTGTACTGGATACTGAGGTTTATTCAAATACTGGCGGACAGTCATCAAAAGCTACTCCGCTGGGTGCTATCGCTAAGTTTGCCGCTTCAGGTAAACGTGTCCGCAAGAAAGACCTTGGTATGATTGCCACTACTTACGGATATGTTTATGTGGCTCAAGTGGCTATGGGCGCCGATCAAGCTCAGTGCTTGAAGGCTATCCGTGAAGCTGAGGCATACGACGGTCCGTCATTGGTAATCGCTTATGCTCCTTGTATCAACCACGGATTGAAGAAGGGTATGGGCAAATCGCAAGCCGAAGAGGATGCTGCAGTAAAATGCGGATACTGGCACTTGTGGCGTTTCAACCCTGCGTTGGAGGCCGAAGGAAAGAATCCTTTCACACTCGACAGCAAAGAGCCTGATTGGAGCGGATTCCAAGAATACCTGAAAGGTGAGGTTCGTTTCGCGTCAGTGATGAAACAATATCCTGCTGAAGCGGCTGACTTGTTCAACGCTTGCGAGGAAATGGCTAAGAAACGTTATCAAAGCTACATCCGTATGACCAATATGGATTGGAGCAAATAATATTTATTAACCGTAGAAAATCAAAAGGGAGCAATCCCTTTTGATTTTCTTTTTCTAAAACTTTAATTTATGGCTAAAAGCAGTGTTATTTTGGGAGTTTGCGGAAAATTGGCCGCAATGGTAGGCGTGGATGCAACCATTATGCGTGTAATTTTTGTTGTTCTTGCGCTTTGTGGAGGTATTGGTATTCTCGGATACCTTATCCTTTGGCTGGTGCTAATGCTTCTTGGAAAATAAGAACTCCTGAGAACTGATGAATAAAGCCGAGCGATATCGCTCGGCTTTTGTTTTATATTTTCCAAATACTTTTGTACAAAAGTATTTGTTTTCTCACCGAAAACAAATAAAAAACGCTTAAAAATGAACACTATATAGACAAGAATAAAGTCGTTTTTTTAAATTGTATAATTGAGAGATTTTCATTACTTTTAAATGCGAATTGTTGGAGGTGACGAAATTAAAATCATAGCGGTATGAAAATAAAATCATTTGTTTTATATATCTTCCTTTTTGTGTGCATGCTGGCGGAAGCGTCAAAGAGCGATGGCGTCCATTTGCGCCCTACAGTGTGCGATATTCCTGAAATGGACAATATTCTCACTATTGATGTCAGCGATAATGAACTCTGGGATTCTATTAGTGTGCTGTCCTCTCGGTCGTTAACGGTTAAGGACAATAAAACGTTGAATTATACGGTTCCAATAATTCTTTTTGTTGAAGATACTGTTGATTCGTCTGCTGTATATGTGCGTTGGCGCGATGGCAACCCAGATACCGCTAAAGTTTATTTCCATTATCCGGAGTCATTTGAGCCCTATTTTCAGGTTGAGAAGGTGGTGGAAGGAGACGAATGCTTGCGAGAAGGAACCGAATTGAAGCAGACTGTTCGTGTGCGTACCACATGCCCTACGGCGTTTTTGATGGTTGGTACAGGAATAGACGCGCCAAAAAGTATATTGGAATGGGAGCAGCGCAGCGTTTCCTTGTCTGGTGCTGACGTCAAGGAAATGGAATCGAATTATTATGAGGTGAAGATGCATGCTGGGGATGTGTTTGAATATAAAGAAAATATACTGATAAAGAAAATTAATAAAATTGAAAGATTAAGCGCAGTGTCTTTTGGCGGCATCTTTGTTGACAGTTATTCGTCCAAAGTGTTTTTGGTGGACATGCTGTATGATAATGCGTTCGGTTTGTGTAAAGACCAGACTTATCATGTGAATTCGTGCGAAGAAATAGAAAAGGCGAAAAGATTTTATTTTTATAACCCCAAAGTTTCTTCTTATGAACTGCTGACAACAGATGTCCCATCTGGCGCAACGGTTGTGATGGACGCAAATGGCGCTAAAAGAGGATATGTTGATTATACGCTTCATCTGACGGTTGACAGAAGACAAACGGATTATATTCATTACAAACGGAATATGAAAGATGGAACGGTAGATTACGGTGTACTTACAGTAGAACTTCTTCCTTGCATTACTAGTGTGACGGTGCAGAAAAATGATAATGAAATATGTAATGATGATCCGTGCGATTACGATGGTCCGAGCATTCTGATTAATGAAGTGATGGTTTCGCCCGAAACAAATGATGGCGCGATTTATACTTCAGATGCAAGTGCAAAAACGGAACGTGGTGGCGAGTGGCTTGAGTTATACAATCCCGATGTTTGCCATGCGGTGGATATTTCCGGCTATTTTTTCGGGAATGCCACATCGGATACACCTGCTCCTAATGCCGCAGGGACTCTTGACAATCTTTCTGCGGGATTTGTGCTGCCAGAAGGGACAATTGTTCCGCCTTGCGGATATTGCGTCTTGCGTGGAGAGTTTGCCGATGATGTGGACGAAGGCAGGAGGGTGGAGAATGGCGGCAATGTGGTGGTCATCAATCTGGATGAACATTTGGATCGGTTCTGCTTGGACGAACGAGGGTGGAGATTCTGGTTGCCGAACAATGCCGGCTGGTTTGGATTCTACAACAGGGAAGGTGTTCCGCAAGATGCAGTAAGGTGGGGAACCGATGATGAGAGTACATTGAGTTTGGATGGACAGCCATGCAATGCCGAAATAGGCGAATATGCTGGCACTTTGCCGTCTTATAGCGAAATACAGGATAGCCGTAAAGCTTATCCGTTTACGAAAAGAGTACCCGATGTTGCAGGTATGTCTTTGGCAAGGAAGACGGATGCGGGAGAATGGTCGGATGTGTTGATTCGTCCCACTATCGGATACGAAAACGCAGCCCCTTATCATCGTGCCGATGAGCGATGTACGGGAAGCATCACATTGAATCCGCATGGGGGAATAGGACCGTTTTCTTATCAGTGGAACGATGCTCGAATGCAGAAAACGCCGACTGCGACGGGACTCTGCGAAGGTACCTATTGCTGTGAAATCACTGATTTGGGCACGGGTTTTTCAAGAGTTCAATGCGTTACATTGGAAACATATTCCATCGATTGCCCTGATTGTCCTGAGGAAATCCCTACAGATACCGTTGAAGTGGAGGTGAAAGGTGATGCTTACAGCCATGAAGGTAAAATTTATCGTAAGAGTGATGTATATTGCGAACACTTTTATACGCCAAGGGGGTGTGATAGTGTTTCGTGCCTGAAACTGACATTAATTCCTGTCGAGGAAAATGATCCGTCAGTGTGTGGCGATGTGAAGGTTGTTCTCCGTGATACGGTGTGTTCCGTTGATTATTATCACAAGAATGGATTTGAAATTGATTTGAGTGGTGAGCGTGGAACTAAAGTTTATCAGTATATGGGCGAAACGACTGAAGGGTGCGATAGCTTGGTTATGTTATATCTTGTACTGGAGCCATGTCTTGAAGATGATGATAAAACTGAGGGGCAAGAACCTTGCGATGAGTCGCAGGGTGTAGTGCCGGATTTGTACTTTACGCCGAATGCAGATGGTGTTCACGATAGGTGGGAAATTGCCAGCATAGGCTGCTTTGGACATGAGGTTGTCATCTTTGATCGCTTTGGCAAAGAACTCTGTGCTTGGAGAAATAATTTTGACGGTTGGGACGGCACATATCTTGGCAAACCGATGCCATCAACGGATTATTGGTATTCTATTCGATTGTTGCCACACGGAAAAATCTATACAGGGCATTTTACGTTGGCAAGGTGATGCAAAAAAAGAACAGCACCCGCAAAGCGAATGCTGTTCCTCTCTTGAAAATATTGGGATTATGGATGATTATTCTCCTTTTTCCAATTTTTCTTTCAAAGCGGCCAAATCTTCGATGTCGCCAAGAGTTGTTTTTTCCAATACTGGAGCGTTCAACTCTTCTTTCTTCGATTTTTTAGAAGATTTTTTTGCTTTAGGTTCTTCTTCTCCGTTAGCTGCTTTTGCTTCGTCTTCGAAGATGCGGCTGTGAGAGAGGATGATGCGTTTAGCATCCTTGTTGAATTCGATTACTTTGAATTGGAGTTTTTCGTCCAATTTAGCTTGTGAACCGTCTTCTTTTACAAGGTGTTTCGGAGTTGCGAATCCTTCAACGCCATAAGGCAATGCGATAACTGCGCCTTTGTCCATCATTTCGATGATAGTTCCTTCGTGGATGCTGTCAACAGTGAAGATGGTTTCGAATACGTCCCAAGGATTTTCTTCCAATTGTTTGTGGCCGAGGCTCAAACGACGGTTTTCTTTGTCGATTTCCAGCACTTGAACTTCGATGTCCGCACCCAGCTGAGTGAATTCTGACGGGTGTTTGATTTTCTTAGTCCAAGAAAGGTCAGAAATGTGAATCAAGCCGTCAACGCCTTCTTCGATTTCAACGAATACGCCGAAGTTGGTGAAGTTGCGAACTTTTGCAGTGTGCTTGGTTCCAACAGCGTACTTCTCTTCGATGTTTTCCCATGGATCTGGTTTGAGTTGTTTGATACCCAAAGACATCTTGCGCTCGTCGCGGTCGAGTGTCAGGATAACAGCCTCTACTTCGTCGCCAACTTTCAAGAAGTCTTGTGCAGAGCGCAAGTGGAGCGACCAGCTCATTTCAGATACGTGAATCAGACCTTCAACGCCCGGAGCAATTTCAACAAATGCTCCGTAATCAGCCATCACAACAACTTTACCTTTCACTTTGTCACCAACTTTCAGGTTAGGGTCGAGTGCATCCCAAGGATGAGGAGTGAGTTGTTTCAAGCCGAGAGCAATACGTTTTTTGTCGTCATCGAAATCAAGGATAACAACATTCAATTTCTGATCCAAAGAAACGATTTCTTCAGGGTGTGTCACGCGGCCCCAAGAAAGGTCGGTGATGTGGATAAGACCATCTACGCCGCCAAGGTCGATGAATACGCCGTAAGAAGTGATGTTCTTAACAGTACCTTCGAGCACTTGTCCTTTTTCAAGTTTGCCGATGATATCTTTTTTCTGTTGTTCAAGTTCAGCCTCGATGAGCGCTTTGTGAGAAACAACAACATTTTTGAATTCATGGTTGATTTTAACCACTTTGAATTCCATTGTTTTGCCTACGAAGATATCGTAGTCGCGGATAGGACGAACATCGATTTGAGAACCAGGCAAGAATGCTTCGATTCCGAATACGTCAACAATCATACCGCCTTTCGTACGGCATTTAACGTATCCTTTGATGATTTCGTCGTTCTCCAAAGCTTCGTTAACGCGATCCCATGAGCGGTTTACGCGAGCTTTTTTGTGAGAAAGAATAAGTTGTCCTTTTTTGTCTTCAGGACTTTCGATGAAAACTTCAACTTTGTCGCCGACTTTGATATCTTCGCCGCGGAATTCGCTCATCGGGATGATACCGTCTGATTTGTAGCCGATTTCTACTACAACTTCTCTCTTGTTCATTGAGATGATTGTACCTTCGGTTACTTCTTTGTCTTTGATTTCGTTGAGGGTGTTGTCATAGATTTTTGTCAAGTCTTCCTTGTTCATTTCTGGTTTGACACCACCGTTTTCGAATGCTTCCCAGTCGAAGTTTTCGTCTGGATTAACAGCTTTGTAATCTGTCATTTAGTTTTTAATTGTGCCTAATTTTAGGCGGGTTAAACAATATGGTTAATAAACACGGCTGCAAAGGTACAAAAAAGAATCGATAAACAAGAGCCGTGAAACAAGAAAATCGTAGGGGATGAGAAAATTACACAGGTTCAATACACATTCTCAGCATCGTTGCGGTTACTTCTCCACCACGATGGCTTCGGTGCGGCGGTTCAGAGCGCGTCCTTCTTCGGTGTCGTTTGTCGCTATGGGTCTGTCGGGACCGAATCCTTCGCACGAAAGGCGGCTGATGGGAATGCCTTTCTTCACGAGGTAGTCGAGAACGGCTTTGGCGCGGTGTCTCGACAGTGCTATGTTGTATTCGTGCGAGCCCTTGTTGTCGGTGTGCCCGCCCAGTTGTATCTTCACGCGCGGATATTGGCGCAGGAAGTCGCAAAGGCGGTCGAGTTCGGCGCGCGATTCTTTTTTCAGATGGTACGAGTCGAAGTCGAAGAAGATGTTCCGCAAAATGAGTTTGCGACCCGTTTCTATTTTGGGCAGTTCCACTTCTTGGTTCACTTTTATGTGTACGCTGTCGCCTTCGTCAAAGTGTCCCGAGTAGAACAGGTATCCTTTTTTGCTGACATTGAAGCCGTATTCCTTGTCGGCGGGCAGACAGGCGAGGAAATCGCCGCTTTTGTTGTCCGAAACCGACTGATAGACGGTCTTGTTGCTGTTAAGGTCAAAAACTTCCACTTTGGCTTGTATGCCGTTTTGCGAGTCGTAGTCGGTCACTTGCCCTTTGAAGTATTTCACGGGGTCGGGGCGTATGGCCTGATAGAGTTCCACTTCGTAGATGTCTTTCTGCCGTCCGTTGTTTTGTATGCCGTTCGACGAGAAATACGCCTTGTCGCCCGCCACGTTCACCACAAAGCCTATTTCGTCGCGGTGGGTGTTTAGCGGGTAACCCAGGTTTTTCACGGGCGACCATTTGTTGTCGGGTGTCCGTCGCGACATGAATATGTCGTAGCCGCCCAGTCCCGGATGTCCGGTGGAAGAGAAATAAAGCGTTTTGTTGTCGGCGTGAAAAAAAGGCGAGAATTCGTCTTCGACAGTGTTGATGGGCTCGCCTGCATTCACGGGTTCGCTGAAGGTGAGTATGCCGTTTTCGTTCATTTGCACTTTGCATACCCAGATGTCTTTTTTGCCTTTTCCTCCCGGACGGTTGCTCGAGAAGTAGAGCTCGTCGCCGCTGGCCGAAAAGCAAGGGCTTGTTTCCCAGAATTTAGTGTTCAGCGGTTCGCCCGGATTTACAGGGGTGCTCCAAGTGTCGCCGTTCTTTATGGAATAGTAGATGTCGCATCCGCCCAATCCTGTGCGACGGTCGCAGGCTACAAAAAACATGTACCTCCCGTCGAACGAGAATGTTTGTGCGCCTTCGTTGCCAGTAGTGTTCATCGGTGCGCCAATGTTTTTGCTTACGGTCCATTCGCCGTTCACCTTCTTGCTGTGGTATATTTCCTCATGGAATCCGATGGTTGTGCTGCTGTTGGCGAGTTTTCCCACAAGTACGGTCATCGACAGCGTCTGCTCGTCGGCGGTTACGCTTGGCCAGTAGTCGTCGTAGATGGTGTTGAGCTTCGGCCCTAAGTTGTGTGGTTCAAAAGGGATGGGTTTCTTAAAGAGCGCAATGGCTGTTTCGCATTTGTCTATCCAGCTCTGAATTCTTCCTGTCCGTTCTTTTTGCGGTATGTTCTGAAATGAATTGAAGGAATCTTCGTAAAAACCGTTCTCATATTGCGCAATGCCCAGTCGGGTGAGTGTTTGTGTGTAGTTCGGGTAGCTGTCGTAGGCTATTCTTTTCAAGGTGTTGATGCGGGCAGTCTCGTTTTCTTGCGATTTGTACACTTCGGCCATCACCCAATAGGCGTCAACAAAATTTTTGTCGTGCTTGATGGCGTTGCGCAGTGCGTCGAGGGCTTCTTTGTTGTTGCCCAGACGATATTGCGAGACTCCCTGATAATAGTCTTTTTCCGCTGCTTTCGAGGTCGTGTTCAAGTTTTGGCACAATGCCATTTGGTACAGACCTGACAATAGGAAGAGTATGAAAAGGACCTTTCTCATATAAAATGGTTAGTGTTTTACGTCATTTGCGATGATGCTCCGTATCTTTTCTATGTCTTCGGTGTTGTGCTGTCCGTTGTGTGGCAGCGACACTTCTTCGTGGAATATAAGCTCTATTTTGTGTGGTTTGAGCAGAAAAGAGGTGCGTGGCATCACTTCAAATGCTCCACTGATGGATACGGGAATGATGGGCAGCGACAAGTCCGATGCTATTTGGAATGCGCCTCTTTTGAAAGTGTTCACATTGCCATCGAATGTGCGCGAACCTTCAGGGAAAATGACAACCGAAAGGCCGTTTTGAAGTTTCTTTTTTGCGTCTTCGATGCTCTGGAGTGCCGATTTGCTTTGTCCGCGTGTGATGAAGATGTGACCGGCCGATTTGCATGCCGGGCCGACAAACGGTATTTTCTCCAATTCTTTCTTCATGATCCATTTGAATGGTATGTTCAACCATCCGTAAACAGCAAAGATGTCGAACAGGCTCTGATGATTGCAAACAAAAATGTATGACTGGTCAGGACGGATGTGCTCACGACCGCTAACTTTCACCCTGACAAAAGCCATGTAGCAGGTTATTCTCGACCATATCATGGCGGGATAGAATCCCCATACTCGGTCGTTGAAAAGTGCGCACATAACAATAGTGGTAAGTGCAGTAAGTATGGTTGTTACCAAAAAAATAGGGAAGAATATCAACCACTGATATAAGAAAAATATGGGGTTTATGCTTCGCTTTTTCATAGAAATAATTTTTTGATAATCAAAATTAGAACAAAAAAATGAAAATGCAAAATAGTGGATTTGTCAATCTTTTTTCTTTATCTGTGTTGCCACAATTTCGGCAATGTCCAGCACTTTGGTGTCGCTTGCTTGCGCAAAGGTGCGCTTGCATAGCGGACAAGCGGTGACAAGTGTGTTTTTCTCGGGGTTGATGTGCCGCAGAGCGTCTTTGGCAATCTTCTGCCGTTGCTCGTTGCTTGTCTTGGTGCTGCCCAAACTGCCTCCGCAGCACAGCGTAAGTCGTCCTTTCTGTTTGTGACTGTCATGCAGCACAGCGATGGCGTTGAGAATGTCGCGTGGCGCTTGTGTCACGCCGGTGCCTCTTGCTAGTTCGCATGGGTCGTGGTATGTCACTTGCTCGTCGGTTTTTTCTGGTGTAAGGCGTCCGCTTGCCATCTGTTGCTGTATGTATTCCGTGTGGTGCATTACCGTGATGGGGAGGTTGTATTCGTTTTTGAATACATTATAACATATAGGACAGGAGGTCACTAATATTTTTGCGCCAGAGGAGATGATTCTTTCTTTGTTGGCTTCCATCAGCTTTTCGGCTTCAGTCTCTTGTCCGCTGAGTTTCAAAGGTCGTCCGCAGCAAATGGTTTCATTTTCATCCAGGCAACGGAATTTTTCTCCAGCGGCTTTCATTATTTTTATCATTGAGAGCTTAATGGCAGGGGTGAGGTGCGTCATGCATCCGCCGAAATAAAGCACATCGGCCGTGTCGGCGTTTTCCGCTGTATTTGCGGGAGGCAAATAGGAAAAACTGTCGGCGTTGTGTTTTGTCCACATGGCGCGTCGCTCATTCTGACGGATGTGTATGGAATCGATTTGTACGGGGCAAGTCTCATTGCATCTGCCGCACATAAGGCAGTTTCGCAACTGTTCTTGCGAGAGCGGCACATGGTGCCGTATGTTGCGGTTCAAGTATGTTGGCTGTATGTCGCGCACTTCGGTGGCGCGTGCCAACTGGCAGTTGTTCACGCAAACGCCGCAGCGCGAGCAAGAGAAAATCTCGGCTTGCGAGAATCCGTCGGTGTTTTTCCGCGAAGGTTTTACTCCGGCGTTACGCATAAAGATAAGCACGGGCTCCGATAGTATGTGCATGTAGCGTGAGAATGGCACGCCGATAAAGAAAATGCCGAGTGTGCATGAGTATATCCACCAGAACGGACCGACGCATTTCAACAGGTTCTCTTGCGCAATGAATTGCGCAAAGATGTTTCCTAGTGTGCCGGTGAGGAACGATCCCGTGCCGTATGCGCCAGAGGTGATACTTTCAGCTATCAGTCGGGCAGGAAAGATGCACCATAGCGCTCCCATGGTGATTTTGTCGCCTAATCGTAGTTTGGTGGTGCGTTTCATGCCGAATGTCTTCGAACGAAAACGCTTGGTGTAGGCTAGGCAGCATCCCGAAAGGATGATGAGCAGCAATAAATCCATCATGAAATCGAAGAATCCTTTTTTGATGCTGAAGTCGATGATGGTTTTGGGCAGTGAATGGCTGCCTTCTGTCTCAAAATATTTAAGAAAGATAGGATAGTGGGGAAGTTCCATGCCTGTGCCGAAGCCTCCGCGTACCATTTTCGCCTCAATGTTGCCGAAAATGATAAGCAAAAACCAACCGAAGGCAAGACTTGTGTGCATGTACCCAAGCAGAAAATTCTGCTTGAAAATACGCAAGTGCAACAAGCATTCTCTTACACATTCTTTCAGCGATGCCCAAATGTTTTGCGGTAGAAACCCTTTCAGTATTTTCCATTGCGAGTCTTCAATTTCGGTAGTCCATCTGATGGTTTTGTAGAGCATCACACAGATGAAAAACAGCAGTCCGACATTGAATGGTATAGTGAATAGTGGAAATATGTCAAGAAAATATTTGTACATGATGTTTCTTTCAGTTCAGCGGATTCTTGTCAAAATATTGTTTTATGGCGACGATGACGCCACGGGTGTTTACATTGCGCGGACACAGCAGCGTACATTTGCCGCACAGCATGCATTTGTCAATCTCGTTTTTCACTTCGTTCAGTTGTCCGCGCAGCACCAGCAGGTTGATGCGTCGGAGCGAGAATTTGGTGAAGCTTCCAGCCGAGCAGGTGGCCGAGCAGGTTCCGCAAGACATGCAGCTGTCAAAAGTCGGTTCTTCCGCCGACAGATAGTTGCTCAGTTCTTTTGAAACCTCGTCCATGTTGATGGACTTGTCTTTGTTTATCGAAAAGCCGAAATTGTTCATGTTTTGATCACGATTTTTTTGATGATAGATTTCGGTGAATCTCCAGCGCGGCAGAGCAGGCATCGGTCAGTGTCTCGCTGATGCTTTTTGCCGATGTGCAGGCGCCAGCTACATATATGCCGTTTACGTTGGTGCGATTTTCGTCGAAATGACAGTCGCGTACTTTGATGAAACCGTCTTCGTTGCGTTCAATGCCCAGTCGTTCGAGCAGCGGCAGAGTCGTTTTTCTCGGTTCGAATCCAACCATTAGCACCAGCAGGTCCACGGTCATCTTCATAGGGCGACCGACGAGGGTGTCGTCCACTTTCAGATAAATGCGTCGGTCTTGTGTCTCCGAAGCCTCCGACAGTCGTCCGCGTACAAAACGGACGCGGTGTTGCTGCTGCGCTTCGAGATATAATTGCTCAAATCCTCGTCCGAACATTCTGAGGTCCATGTAGAAGTTGAACACTTCCACGCCGGGAATCAGTTCTTTCAACTCTATAGCCTGTTTTACACCTGTTACACAACATATTCTGGAGCAATGCAAGTTGCCGCATTTGGCGTCGCGAGAGCCTACGCAGTGCACTATTCCGATGCGCTCTGGTGTTTTTCCTTCGGCGGTGAGCACTTTGCCGTTCTTGAACATTCTTTCAAGTTCGGCAGAGGTAATGACATTGTTGTAGATGCCGTATCCGTATTCTTCTTTCTTGTATGCGTCGAAGAGATGGTAACCAGTGCAGAATAGCACGGCGTCGGTGGTGATAGGTGTTTCGTCGGACAGAATAGCAAGGAACGTTCCGTTGGGGTTGCGGCGCAAATCCACTACCGTGCGTTTCAGTCTGATTTCAATCAGCGGATGTTTCACGCCTTGTAGCAAGTGCGCTATCACTTCTTCGGACGAACGCTTGTTCGGGAAAAGTCTGTCCCATTTTCTGACATGTCCGCCTAAGGTGTCTTTTCGTTCTACAATGACAACGGAATGACCTAACGCAGCCAATTCGTGAGCAGCTTCCATACCGGCTATTCCGCCTCCTATTATCAGTATTTTTTTCATAAATTGTAGTGTTCTTATATTTTCATTACATTGGGGCAAACCGGTTTGCCTATGTTTTTATTGTCGACGCCGAGAAATTTTTTGGCGGGGTCGTATGCTATACCCATTTTGTCAAGCAAAGGCTCAACAGACACTTGGTGCATTTGCAGCCCCAAATCCCAAGGGTCAAATCCAAGTACGAGCCCGGCTAATTCTTCGTAGGTGAGTACAGGTATTCCATATCCGTTTTCGCCGTATGTCTTGCCTTCCATTTCAGATATCACATATTGCCATCTGTCGAGGAAGTAAGGGCAGCCAGGACAGTTGGTCAGTATAAAGTCGGGTTTGTATGGTTCCATCGATTCGAATTTCCGTTTGGTGCAAGCTACTGAATATCCTCTGTTGGCCTGAATGAAATATTGTCTGAAACCGAATCCGCAGCAGGCTCTTCGTTCCGGATAGTCCACCACTTTTCCGCCCCAGCTTTCTATCATGCCGGCAAGTACATAAGGATGTTCGGCGCCGCCGACACCTTTGCTCGGGAACATTTTTGCATAATGGCATCCGATATGTTCCACACCTCTTAGCGGTTCGCCGGTTTTGGCATTGACAAGCCTGTATTTAGCTTGAGCGTTTATCTCATTGCGGAATTTGAAAATGAGGTCGCTGGTGTGCGCTACATTTTCGGGTACATCAAACTCTCTTTTGGAGGCTTTGTACAATATGTCGCGCGTGCGCTCGAGTTCTTCGGGGAAATGTTTCCATGTTTCCAGCACTTCGCTGTAAACGCCGAACGAGGTGATGCAGGAGGATGTCAGGTTTTTGTATCCGTTTTCTGTCATCAAGGCAAATTGGCGTGCAACGATGGCTTGTGTAGTGGCAAAAGGCACCACATCGCTGTGGTATCCGATGCCCGAACAGCTGGTGTGGTGTTCGTTTTCGTAGATGTCTTTGTGCAGTGTGTCGCGTATGATTTTCCAGAAGGTGACTTCGGATGCGGGGAAGAAGTTCTGGCGGATGCAGCTGCGAACGTAGAAATAATGGTCGTTGGCGATTTCTTTCTGATAATCAGCCCAAATGCGTTGTTTTCCTTCTATTTTCATAATGTGTGTTCTTTCTTCGTTTGGGTGAATATCTCATTAAAATATTCACACTCAGTAGTCTCATCGAATTGCAGTCCCATCTCAGCTGCTTTTTGCGCCGAGAATTTCTCGATGTTTTCAAAAAGTTCTGTTCCGCCTGAGAGATCGAAAATTTTCTTTATTTCGTCAAGTGTTTCTTGAGGAATGTCGCGTAAGGGGCCGGTTCCGGTGCCTTTGTAATTTGCTCCAACGCGTTTCATTACCTCCTGTCGGTTTTCGTATATCCATTCCCATACCGGACCGGCTTCGGGGTGCCGTTCGGGTTTCACGGTGTCGATGTACACGCAGTAGCCTGTACGTACGATGTTGTCTCCAATAGCACGTTTCAGTGCCAACTGTTGCCGTCCTTTTTCTGATTCTACAAAAAGTCCAGTCTCTTGCGACAGTTTGCGCAGCGCCATGATGAGCAAACCGACGGTGTTGCCACGAGGACATCTGGTAGCGCACGAAAGACATTCGCCGCAATACCATATTTTGTCGCTTTTCAGCAGTTCCTCCAGCTGATTTTCGTCTTGGCATTGCACGGTTTCAATGATTTCGAGCGGGTCGTATTTATAAAAAGAGGCGGCAGGGCATATTGCAGAGCAAGTGCCGCAATTGATGCACGCTTTCAACGATTCGTGGTAGCGCACATCTTTTTTGAGCATGTCATATAGTTTCCCCATCTTGCGTTTTTTGGATTTTTCAAAGATACAAAATTTCATTGAAAATCATTCTACTCGCAGCGAAGTTTTTAAGAAATTTTGGGAAGATGAGAAAAATGCGAGGAGGAGGCCTCTTTCTTGAAAAATTAATGTGAATAATGTTTTTTTATTATTTTTTTAAAATTTTATTTATCTGATATTCAGATTTTTATAAAAAAAATCATTATTTTTTTATTTTTAGATTAAACTTTTTGCACTTTGTTTCGTCATACAAATGAATCAAAGGAAAGGACATGTTATTTTCGTGTGTTTTCAAGCATTCCTCTTTCGGAGATTCTTTTTTTCATAAGCAAATGATTTTTGGTTTTTTAGAATTCGTAATTCATTGAAAACACATGTGCTCCGTCCCAATCGGGACGGAGCTTTTTTATGATAGCCTTCTTTGAAACAGTTTATTCCCCTAAAGCTGCGAACAGGCGTTCTGCCGCTTGGGCAGCATTCCCGTTTTCTTCGTCGAGCAATTGTACGAATTTTGAACCTATGATTGCTCCGTTGGCGTTGGCGCATGCGCTTTCAAAAGTTTGTTTGTTGCTGATGCCGAAGCCTATCATTGTAGGGTTTTTCAGGTGCATGGCATGTACTTTGTTAAAGTACCGCTGTTTTTGCTCGTCGAACGATTTTTGAGCACCGGTGGTGGCGGCTGACGATACCATGTAGATGAATCCGTTCGTATTTTCGTCAATCAGGCGTATCCGCTCTTCGCTCGTTTCGGGGGTGATGAGCATAATGATGCGTAGGTCATATTTCTCGGCAATAGGTTTGAATTCATTCTGATAATCGGCAAATGGCAGGTCGGGGATGATGACGCCGTCGATGCCTATTGCCTGGCATTTTTTACAGAAATTCTCGAATCCGTATTGAATGATAGGGTTCAGGTATCCCATCATGACGAGCGGGATGTTCACGCTTTCGCGTATGTTTTCGAGCTGGGCGAAGAGTTTTTTGAGACTCATGCCGTTTTTAAGGGCTTTGGTGGTAGCCGATTGTATGATGGGACCATCTGCCATGGGGTCGCTGAATGGAATGCCGATTTCTATCATGCCCACTCCTTTCTTCTCGAGGGTTTTGATAATTTCTGCGGTGTTTCCCAATACGGGTGCTCCGGCACAGAAGTACAGACTGAGCAGTTTTTGCGGATTTTTACTGAAAAGTTGGTTGATTCTATTCATGATTTCTGATTTTTAGTATAAATGATTTTAATTTTTCAATGTCTTTTACTGCAGGTGCGGTCTCGAATTTTGAGTTGATGTCCACTCCTGCGAATCTTGGATGCAGCATGACGGTTTTAATTTGTTCGGCGTTTTCAGGACCGATGCCGCCGCTTAGCAAGAAAGGTGTCTCTCCTGTATATTCATCGATGAGTTTCCAGTCGAAAGCTTTGCCGTTTCCGCCTCTTTGCTGTCCTTTGGTGTCGAAAAGGAAAAAATCACAATGATTTTCATAATTTTCGGTTTGTTTCAGGTCGTCGCTTGCGGCTATCCCGAATGCTTTGATAAGTGAAACGCTGTTGCCGTTTTGTCTCAATGCCGTTCTTAACTTTTCGCAAAAGACAGGCGATTCGTCGCCGTGCAGTTGAATGCCGTGCAAGTGGTATTCTTTTTGCTTGTGAACGATTTCTTCAATTGTGGCGTTCACAAATACACCGATTTTCTTCTTCCGTTGGGGCATGTACGACGGCATTTGCGCAACATGGCGCTTTGATTCGGGATAAAAGATGAATCCCATCCAATCGAAATCCAGCGAATCAGCATTGCGGATATTTTCGCTGTTGCGCATGCCGCATACTTTTATGATGAATTGGTTCATTTTTTTTCAGTTTTCAATTTGTTGTATAAACCTTTGTAACGCTTTGCCGGGATTGTCTTCTTTCATAAAGTTTTCTCCGATAAGGAATCCTTTGTAGCCGACTTTGCGGAGCGATTTCACCATGTCGGGCGAACTGATGCCGCTTTCGCTGACAAGTGTAAATTCTTTCGGCAGTTTGTCAATAATGTCGAATGACTTTTTCACATCCGTGTGGAACGAACCAAGATTGCGGTTGTTCACGCCCAGCATGTCTGTTTCTGGCGACAGGTAGTCCAATTCTTTTTCGTCGTGAATTTCCAGTAGCACTTCCAATCCCAGCAGATGCGCCTGATGCAGCAAATGGCGACAAGTGTCTTTTGTAAGACATGCGGCGATGAGCAGCACGGCATTTGCACCTGCTTTGCGCGCTTCCCACAGCTGATATTCGTCAATAATGAAATCTTTGCGAAGTATGGGTATGTGAATGTCGTCGCGCACTTTCTCGATGAATCCAAGGTTGCCGCCGAAATAGTCGCGGTCGGTGAGTATGGAAATGGCAGAAGCGCCATTTTTGGCGTAGGCAGGTGCAATTTCTTCGACGCTTGAATTTTCGTGAATCCAGCCTTTTGACGGCGATTTTCGCTTGAATTCGCTGATGATGCCAGAATGGCTTTTCTCCAAACTTTCTTTCATTGAAAATTTTGGCATTCTTTCTTTGCTTATAATGTCATCCACAATTTTTTGCAAGGCATTGAGTGGCATCTGCGCCTTGCTGATTTCCACTTCCTGCCGTTTTGTGCGGATGATGCGGTCTAAAATGTCTTCCATAGCGTTTATTTGTTGAGGTCGATGTATCTTTGCAGCACTTGTGCGGCTTTCCCGCTTTTCAACGATTCGTCGGCAATGGCGATGCAATCTTCAATCTCTTTTTCGGGCTCCATTACCTGTATGGCGAAGGCGGCGTTGGCTATGACGGCGTTGTTTTGCGCTTCGGTTCCTTTGCCAGTCAGCACATTGTCAAATATCCTTTTGGCGTCTTCTGCAGTTTCTCCGCCGAAAAGTTCGCTTTGCGCGGCTGTTTTCATGCCGATTTCCTTGGGTGTATAAATGCGTTCGCTGTGGTTGGTGATGACCTTAAAGTCGGAAGTGAGTGAAATTTCGTCGTATCCGTCGGTGCTGGTTACAATGCCGAATTGTATTCCCATTCGTTGGTAAACCTGCTGATAGAGCCTCATTTGCGCCAGATTGGCTACTCCGAGCAGTTGGTGATTTGGGCGGCAAGGATTGACTAACGGTCCGAGCAGGTTGAAACACGAGGCGGTGCCCAAGGCGCCGATTTGTTTGCGTGCAGGTGCCGCCGATTTCATGCCGTTGGCAAAGAGCGGAGCATGCAGGTAGACGAATCCGCATGTCTCCAAGCAATGTTTCAAGTGGGAGTTGTCGTTGTTGAACTTGATGCCATGCGCTTCCAATACATTGCTTGCCCCCGAAACGCTCGATGCGGCATAATTGCCGTGTTTGGTGACTTTGTATCCTGCTCCTGCAACAACGAAACATGCAGCTGTTGATATGTTGAAAGTGTTTTTCCCGTCGCCGCCGGTGCCCACAATGTCTATCGTGTCGTATGGCGTAAAGTCGATGGCTTTTCCGGTGGCCAGCAATCCGTCTCGTAATCCCAGTATTTCATCAACTGATACGCCGCGCATCTGTATTCCCGTCAGAATGGCTGAAATCTGTTCGTCGCTGTATTTGCTTTCAGTTATCTCTATCAGCAGTTCTTTGGCTTCCGCTCTGCTGAATTTCTCTTGAGATGTTATTTTTCTTAAAATGTTTTCCATGTTCTTCGGTTTTTAAATTGAATGAGTTTAAACGGTTGGAAATTAAACAATTAAAAATTTTCTTTTCCCACCCAGTTTGTAATTATATTCTTCCCTTCGGGTGTCAATACCGATTCAGGGTGAAACTGTACGCCCCTTATGTCGTATTGCTTGTGTCGCAACGCCATTACTTGTCCTTCTTCGCTGATGGCGGTAATTTCAAGGCATTCGGGAATGGAATCCGCTTCTACGACCCATGAGTGGTAGCGTCCGACGGCTATTTCGGACGGAATACCCTTGAAAAGGTAATCTTCTTTGATGATTTGAATGGTCGACTGCACACCGTGAAACACTTTGTCGAGGTTTACGAGTTTTCCGCCGAAAAACTCTCCGATAGCCTGTTCGCCGAGACAGATGCCGAGAATCGGCTTCTTGCCGGCGTATTCGGCGATTACCTGCATGAGCAGTCCTGCTTCTGACGGGATGCCAGGACCTGGACTTAGCATGATTTTGTCGAAAGGACGGAGATCTTCGAGTTTAAACTTGTCGTTTCGGTAAACTGTGATTTCCGCTCCCGATTCTTTTAAGAGATGATGTAAGTTATAAGTGAAACTGTCGTAGTTGTCTATTAGTGCTATTTTCATAATTGTCGATTTTTGCGTTACATATTTTCTGCTGTCATGATAGCTTTTCGGAGTGCGCCTAATTTGTTGTTCACTTCCTGCAATTCATATTCTTCGTCACTTTTGGCCACAATGCCGCCACCGGCTTGAAACCACAATTCGTTGTTGCGCGAAACAAAGGTTCGTATAGTGATGGCTTGGTTCAGCGATTTGTCGAACCCGATGAATCCGATGCATCCGCCGTAAGCGCCTCTGTTGTGCGGCTCGTATTCGCTGATGAGTTCCATGGCTCTTACTTTAGGCGCGCCACTCAGCGTGCCGGCAGGAAAGGTGTCGATGAAACTTTTGATGGGATCTGCGTCTTTGTTCAACGTTCCGCTCACTCTGCTGACCAGGTGTATCACATGGCTGTAGTACTGCAGTTCTTTGTAAAATTCCACCGTTACATGATGGCAGTTTCTGCTGAGGTCGTTGCGCGCTAGGTCCACGAGCATCACATGTTCTTCGTTCTCCTTGGGGTCGTTGCGCAGATATTCCGCATTGCGGGCGTCTTGCTCAGAGTTCCCTGTGCGTTTGGTGGTGCCGGCAATTGGGTCGATGTATGCTTTGTATTCGGGGTGGTCGTTGTCGCCGATGTTCTCTATGCGGCAGTGTGTTTCGGGTGAACTGCCGAAGATGCGGAATCCGCCGAAATCAAAATAGAAAAGATAGGGCGACGGGTTGATGCTTCGCAGCACTCTGTAGAGTTTGAAATCGTCGCCTTCGAAGCGTTGTACGAAACGGCGGCTCAATACGATTTGAAACACGTCGCCTCTTTTGCAGTGCGCAATGCCTTTTCTGATGTTCTCTTTGTGCTGTTCGTCGCTCAACGGGCTGCTTACTTCTCCTATGGGATGAAAGTCGTATGTCGTCAGCTGAGGTTGGCGGATGATGCGCTCTATTTCTTCAAGTCTGCTTTCTTCGTTTTCCGACAACAGTTCGTTGATGACGAGTGAGTTTCTGAAATGGTCGAAGACAATGACAAATTTATATAGGATATAAATCATGTCGGGGGCGTCGTTTTTGCTCATCGTTTCGTCTTTTACATTGATATTTTCGAAATATCTTACCGCATTGAACGAAGTGTAGCCGAAAAGTCCGCATGAGCGTGCGTTTTCGCCATCGACGGAGAACGACTGCAGAAATGAATTGATGAGATGTTCCGAACGGTGTTGCTCGTCGATGAGGAGTTCCGTGCTGCTGCCGTCGGGGAATACGCATTTACCTATACCGTGGGATATCGACACATGCCCGATGGGCTGAATGCCAATGAAAGAACGTCCGTTCTCGCCTCCGTGATAATCGGAACTTTCCATCAGAGCGCTTTGTGGGTACAGGTCGCGTAGGTGCAGATAGGTGCTGACGGGCGTACACAGGTCTGCCAGCATTTTTTTTGATTTTACATGGTATTTGAATCGTGTCATGATTTTTGGTTTTTATTTGTTAGTGTTTTTGTTGTAAGCAAGGTATGTTTCCAAATCCTTGTCGCCTCTTCCGCTGACAGTAAGAACAACGACATCCGTTGGCTCAAATTTCACTTTCTTCAAGGCGCCTAGCGCATGTGCCGATTCGATAGCGGGTATGATGCCTTCTAGACGTGTCAGTTCAAATGCTGCTTCCATAGCTTCATCATCGTTGATTGCGAGCACGGTTGCGCGGTGTTCTTTGGCCAGGTTGGCGTGAATCGGCCCGATGCCGGGATAGTCCAGTCCTGCTGAAATGCTGTATGGTTCCACTATTTGCCCGTCTTCATTCTGCATCACCAGCGTTTTGCTTCCGTGCAGAATGCCTAGCGTTCCGCATTGAATGGTGGCTGCTGTATAACCAGAATCGACACCTTTCCCGCCGGCTTCGGCCAATACAATTTTTACATTTTCATTGTCAATGTAGTGATAGATTGTGCCAGCTGCATTACTTCCGCCTCCTACGCAGGCAATGAGGTAATCTGGGTTTTCGCGGCCCTCCTGTTCTTTCAGCTGCCATTTGATTTCTTCGCTGATGACGCTCTGAAGACGTGCCACCATGTCGGGATAGGGATGAGGTCCTACGGTAGAACCGATGACATAGAACGTGTCGGAAGGGTGGCAGCACCAGTCTCTGATGGCTTCGTTAGTGGCGTCTTTAAGCGTCATGTTGCCGCTCGTTACGGGAAACACTTCGGCTCCAAGCATTTTCATACGCTCTACATTGCTGTGCTGGCGTTTTACGTCAGTGGCGCCCATATACACGCGGCAGGGGAGGTTCATCAATGCGCAGACTGTGGCGGTTGCCACTCCGTGCTGACCAGCTCCGGTCTCGGCGATGATACGTTTTTTTTCAAGTAGCTTGGCAAGTATCACTTGACCGAGGGCATTGTTTATTTTATGCGCTCCGGTGTGATTCAAGTCTTCTCTTTTCAAGTATATCTTGCATCCGTATTTTTCGCTCAATCGTTTGGCGAGATAGAGCGAAGAAGGGCGGCCGGCATAGTCGCGCAGCAACTTTCTGAATTCTTGCTGAAAAGTGTCGCTCTCGATTACTCTCAGGTAGTTTCTCTTTAAATCCTCTACGGTTTTGTACAGAATTTCGGGGATGTATGCACCGCCAAATTCTCCATAGAATCCGTTTTGATCTACATGAAATGATTTCATTTTTTTAGAAGTTAGTTTGTTTAGAAAAAAGCATTAAAAAAAGACCCGTCGTTGTTGTTCGACGGGTCTCCTTTATTGATATTATTATTTATTTTTTTATTCAGTGATAAGGACAGGCTGGCGTCTCACAACATTTTGTTCTGAGTTCTGCCACCACCAATATGTAAGATTCAACATGTTCATTGTCCTTGTTTTGATGTTGCAAATGTAGTGTGTTGTTTTTTAATTGCAAAATAAAAATGCATTTTTTTTACAAAAATTCGCTTTTTTTTATTTTTCCCTCTGTTAAAATCATCAGTCAGACCATTCTTTGGACAGGAATCATTGGACTGTGAGAAGCTGTTTAGATTTAAAATTTGCTAGTTTGTTAATTTGTTCTTAATTTTGTTGATTATGGCAAAACAGAAGACGGTATTTTTTTGTAAAAATTGCGGAGCGGATTACCCAAAGTGGTTTGGCAGATGTCCTTCGTGCGGCGAGTGGAACACATGTACCGAGGAGGTGGTGTCTGCTGTCAAGCGCACGTCAGGAGTGCCTTCGTCCAAACAGACGCCGGAACGCATACAAGATGTGGTGGCGGCCGAGGAACATCGTATCGACACCAGGAATCAGGAGTTGAACCGTGTGCTTGGCGGTGGTTTGGTGCCAGGTTCGTTGGTGCTTGTTGGAGGCGATCCGGGAATAGGCAAATCTACGCTTATTCTGCAAATGGCGTTACGTATGGAGGGGTTGCGCGTGTTGTATGTGAGTGGCGAGGAGAGTGTGCAACAGATTAAGTTGCGTGCCAATCGTTTGCAACGCACCAATGATGAGTGCTATACCGTGAGTGAGACCTCTCTTGAACGTATATTTGCCCACATGGAGGAGGTGCAGCCGCAGGTGGTGGTGATTGACTCAATCCAAACTATCGCTTCCGAACAAGTTGAAAATACGGCGGGAAGCATCACGCAGATTCGTGAGTGTGCTACTTCGCTGCTCAAATATGCTAAGGAGACGCAAACGCCGATGTTTCTTATCGGACATATCAACAAGGATGGAAATATAGCCGGTCCGAAAGTGCTGGAACATATTGTGGATACGGTTTTGCAGTTCGAAGGCGACCAGCATTATATGTATCGTATATTGCGCAGTTTGAAAAACCGTTTTGGGAATACCGCAGAACTCGCTATTTTCGAAATGCGTCAGGACGGATTGCGCGAAGTGAGCAATCCTTCCGAATTGTTGCTTACGCAGAATCACGAAGGACTGAGCGGCATTGCTGTTTCTGCAACCATAGAAGGGATGCGTCCGTTCTTGATTGAGGTGCAGTCGCTGGTGAGCAGCGCGGTGTATGGAACGCCGCAGCGCTCAAGTACTGGCTTCGACGGCCGCCGACTGAACATGTTGCTTGCTGTGCTCGAAAAACGCATTGGCTTTCGCTTGGCGCAGAAGGATGTGTTTCTGAATATTGCAGGCGGTATCCGAGTGAATGACCCGGCTATTGATTTGGCTGTAATAGCGGCGGTCTGCTCTTCTAATCTTGATGCCCCTATAGCACCGGGCGTTTGTATGGCCGGTGAGGTGGGATTATCGGGTGAAATACGTCCTGTTACGCGCATTGAACAGCGTATAGCCGAAGCAGAGAAGCTTGGATTTGAGAAAATTATTATTCCCAGTTTCCGAGCCGGCAGTTTCGATGCAAGCAAATTCAAAATTGAGATTCTCCCGGCAAAAAAAGTGGAGGATGTCATAAAGGTGTTATTTAAAGGATAAAAGGGCTGCAATATTTGTAAAGCAAATGGAAAAAGGCATAAAAAACATCATATTCGATTTGGGTGGCGTACTGATAGATCTTGATATCGACCGTTGTTTGCGGGAGTTCAAGGCATTGGGGGTGAGCAATGTGGAAGAACTCGTGAATTCTACCCATACTGCGGGAGTGTTCTCTGCTTTGGAGCATGGCAAGGTGTCGCCCGCCGAGTTTAGGGACGAAATCAGGCGGTTGGCAGGAAACCCAGAATTGACTGACGCTCAGATAGACAATGCATGGCTGTCAATTCTTCTTGAAATACCTCAGAAAAAACTTGACTTGCTGCTTCGGTTGAACCGGAAATATCGCGTGTTTCTTTTGAGCAATACAAATGAAATACATTTCGATTGGATTCGCCGCACGCAGTTCGAAAAGGATGGACATCGCTTGAGCGACTATTTCGAGCAGTGTTTCCTTTCGCACAAGATGGGACTGGCAAAGCCCGAAGATGAAATATTTGAAGAGGTGATAAACGAGGCGCAGATTTTTGCTCGCGAAACTTTGTATATTGATGACTCGGAGAAAAACCTGAACGCTTCGTTAAACTGGTGTTTCAATACTTATTGCGCCGCACCAGGTGAAGACCTCGCGCCATTGTTTGAAAATTTAGTGAATGAGTAAAAGACAAAACTTGTTATGACTATAATTAATAATGTAGAAGCGTTTCGCTGCGAGCCAAATGTGGCGACAATGGGTTTTTTCGATGGTGTGCATCTCGGACATGCCTATCTTGTTCGCAAAATGATTGAAAAGGCGCATCAGGAAAACAAAAAGAGCGTTGTTGTCACTTTTGACCAGCATCCGCGTATTGTGTTGCAGCAAGATTTTCAACCGAAATTGTTGACGAGTTTCGAGGAACGGATTAGTTTGCTGGCGCGTTTGGGGTGCGACTATGTTGTCGTGCTGCCATTCACAAAACGATTGGCGCAATTTTCAGCAAAAGATTTCTTGCGAGATGTGCTTCGGGACAAGATTAACACGCAAGTGCTGGTGGTTGGGCACGACCACCGTTTTGGCCGTTATCGCGAAGATTCGTTTGCTAAATATTCGGAAGAAGCGGAACAGTTGGGCATGTCTGTCGTGCGCACTGACGCTTTGCAGGCAAGCGGTATGACGGTTTCTTCTTCTGCCATACGGCATGAATTGGAGCGCGGAAACGTAGAAAAAGCCAACGCGATGCTTGGACATTCGTTTTTAATAGACGGTACGGTGGTCGATGGGCAGAAAATAGGTCGCAAAATGAACTTTCCTACCGCTAATGTCGCGCTCAAAGAACCTTTAAAAATATTGCCGGCTAATGGCGTTTATTCTGCGAAAATTCATGTCAAGGGCAAAGATTACGACGGAATGCTGAACGTCGGCATTCGTCCGACAGTGGACGGCAGAGCCGATGATACAACGGTGGAATGCCATATTTTTGACTTTGATGACAATGTGTATGGGGAGGAAATAAATGTTTACCCATTGAATTTTGTACGCGAGGAGCGGAAGTTCGAGTCGATAGATGCCCTTGCGGCGCAATTGCAAAAAGACAAAGAGCATGTTTTGCGTTTGCTCTCATGACATTTGTTGCGATATGAAAAGAATAATTCTTTCTATAATAATTGTTTTTATGATTTCCTCTTGCTCAAAAAAAGAACAGCAGGCGGCTCAGCTGAGCATGTCTGAGGATGTTGATAGTCTTGTCATTCCTGACTTTGACTCGTTGCCTGATTTTTCTTGTGTGAATGTGGAGAATGTGCTTCCGCTGATGCAAAAGTTAATGCAATTGCATCAAGATGAAGTGGAGAAAATTGCGGATAACAAACAACTGCCGTCATTCGAAAATACAGTAGAGGCGCTAGAGTTCAGCGGTATGCCGCTTGATCGTATGGCGTGTATTTTCAATACGCTCTATTATGCCGAGACTTCAGCAAAATTGGATAGCGTGGCCGAAGTCTTGCTTCCGAAACTGAAAGAGCATGAAACAGGCTTGTTGCTCAACAAGAAGCTTTTCGCACGGATAGAAAAGTTGTACCAAGCTGGCCCGGAATCGTACACAGAAGAACAATACAGGGCATTGGAGGTGTATTATAAGAAATTTTTGCGCAGCGGCGCAGCGCTTGACGATGAACAAAAGAAAAAGCTTTCTGATATTGAAAAGCAAATCAGTTTTCTCGAAGTTCAGTTCTCTAAAAATATTCTGTCAGAAACCAACGATTATAAACTGGTGGTTGAAGATAAAGCTGATTTGGCTGGAATTCCGCAGAATGTGCTTGATTTGGCTGCCGCCGATGCCAAAATGGCTGGGTTGGACGGTAAATGGGCGTTTACGTTGCAAAAGTCAAGCTTCGTTCCGTTTATGCAGTATGCGAAAAACAGAGAACTTCGTCGCAAATTGTATGAGGCGTACTATAGCAGAGGGGGTGCCAATGAACCGATAGTGAACGCTATACTGAATTTGCGTACCGAAAAGGCTCATCTCCTTGGCTTTGACAGTTATGCAGATTTTGTGTTGGATGGCAATATGGCGGCCAATACGGCTAATGTTTACGGTTTGCTCGACGAATTGTGGCGCTATGCCCGCAAAAAAGCGCTATCCGAAGCAAAGGATCTGCAGAAACTGATTGACGAAGAAGGCGGTGGTTTCACATTGCAGGCATGGGACTGGTGGTACTATGCCGAAAAGATAAGACAGCGAAAATATAATCTCAACGAAGAGGCTTTGCGTTCGTATTTGTCGCTCGACAATGTGCGTGATGGCGCATTTATGCTGGCTAAGAAGCTTTGGGGCGTGAATATAACCGAAATGTCAGGAGTGAAAACGTATAACGAGGATGTGGTTGTCTATAGGGTGACAGACAAGGACGGTTCTGAACTTGGCGTGCTATATACAGACTATTTCCCGCGTGAAGGGAAGCGAGCTGGAGCTTGGATGGATGAACTGACGCGTCAATACAAGTTAAATGGCGAGAATCATCGCCCCGTGGTTATCAATGTGGCTAATTTCACGCGTCCTACAGCAGATGTGCCATCTTTGCTGAATCTCGATGAGGCTGAAACGTTGTTTCATGAGTTCGGGCATGCAATGAACAGCATTTTCTCGCAATGCACCTATCCGTCTGTGTCGGGGGTGAGTACTCCATCTGATTTTGTTGAGATGCCTTCTCAGTTGCTCGAAAATTGGGTGACTGAACCGCAAATGCTGAAACTTTACGCCAAGCATTACAAGACAGGCGAAACGATTCCGGATTCGCTGATAGCGCAAGTACAGAAAAGCAAGCGTTTCAATCGTGGCTTTGAGATGACGGAGCTGTTGGCTGCAGCCTACTTGGATCTGAATGTGCATAGTATTACTGAGGTGCATGAGGAGCAGCGCAGCATCCGAGATTTAGAGAACCATTACCTGAAAATGTTATGTATGCCAGAAATGATTTCGCCTCGTTATGGTTTGTTGCATTTCAATCATAGCTTCTCTTTTGGCTACGAAGCTGCGTATTATAGTTATGTCTGGTCACGTGTGTTGTCTTCTTCCGTGTTTTCAAAGTTTAAAAGGAGCGGTTCTATATTCGACAACCAGACTGCTGAGGCTTATAGAACCGAAATCCTTGAAAAGGGCAATTCCGCTGACCCTATGGCGCTGTATGTCAATTTTATGGGAACTGCCCCGTCGGTTAATATGTTAATAGAAGAAATAAGATAAAAATAAATGTTAATTTTAACTTTTATTAGAATATAGAATGTAAATTTTAACATTTAAGAAATGTACCTTTGCAAATTATAAATGAAGCGTAATGCTTTGTGATGAATGAAGGAAATGGAAGAAAAACTCATAAAACCAGATTATATTTTCGAAGCTAGTTGGGAAGTTTGCAACAAAGTCGGAGGTATTTATACCGTCTTGTCTTCGCGTGCAAAGGTGCTGAATGCTGAATTCAAGGGCGGTCTTTTTTTTATAGGCCCAAATTTGTGGAGCGAAGAATCGTGTCCGTATTTTTCGAAAACCACATCGGTGCTGAAAGATTGGCGCCGAGCTTTGAAGCAAGACCTGGGCATCAGCGTTGAGGTAGGAACTTGGGCCACGCATGGTCATCCTTGCGCCATCCTCGTGGATTACAAACCGCTGTTCGAAAAGAAAAACGAAATTTATGCGAACTTTTGGGAATGGTATGGCGTTGATTCGCTTCATGCATACGGCGACTACGATGATAGTTCACTTTTCGGTTATGCGGCAGGAATGGTGATAGACCATTTTTACAGATTCCATAAACTGGAAAAGAAGAATGTGGTGGCCCATTTCAACGAATGGCAGACTGGTTTCGGAGAATTGTATCTGAAACATTATAATCCGGCAGTGGCCACCATTTTCACTACACACGCTACGGCGGTAGGACGCTCCATTGCCGAACACGAAAAACCGTTGTACTCTCACTTGAAAGGATTCAACGGAAAACAGATGGCGGAAGAACTGAATCTGCAGTCGAAATTTTCAGTGGAATATGCTGCAGCGCAAAATGCCGACTGCTTTACTACCGTAAGCGACATTACGGCACAAGAGTGTGAGCAGCTGCTGGAGCGAAAAGTGGATCAAGTGTTGCCTAATGGTTTCGACAATAATTTCATTCCGCAAACTATGCATTATCGTCTGATGCGTCGCGAAGCGCGTCAGAAATTGGCTGATGTGGCAGAAATCATACTGAAAAGGGAGATAGATGTGGATAACACCATATTTGTAGCCACCAGCGGAAGATACGAATATAAAAACAAAGGCATAAACGCATTCATTGACACAATGAAGGTGCTGAACGAGAGAACAGACCTTCCGAAGAAAGTGATCGCATTCATACTGGTGCCCGCATATACTATGGGGCCGCGTCAGGACGTGTTGCAGAAATTGCAAGATCCTTATCAGAAAATTCAGATAGAAGACTCGCTTACAACCCATATCTTGTATTATCCCGATCAAGATCCGGTGCTCAACCACTTAAAGAGCATTCCGCATTTGAACGAAAGCGACCAACAGGTGAACTTCATTTTTGTGCCTTCGTATCTCGATGGGCGTGACAAAATTTTCAATCTGAATTATTACAATCTGTTGGTGGGATTTGATCTCACAATATTCCCTTCATATTACGAACCTTGGGGATATACGCCGCTCGAAAGTGCAGCGTTCTCTATCCCGACGGTGACAACTGACTTGTCAGGGTTCGGTTTGTGGGTGAAAGAATCATCCGAACAGCTTGGCATCGAGAATGGCGTAGTGGTCGCTCATCGTACCGACGGAAACTATTGGGATGTGGTGCACGAGATGGAAGAAGAAGTACATAAGTTCTGTCTTCTGACGCCGGCAAAACTGAAAACAGTTCGCAAACGAGCCAACAATTTCTCGCAAAAAGCGTTGTGGACAAATTTCATCGAGTATTATAAAAAGGCTTATCATATAGCATTATCAAAAAAAATAAATAAATAACTAAAATTATCGTTATGAGAATCAATGCATCCTCGGCAAATCAGCCTGTTTGGCGCGAAGTCAACATCGGGTCTGTGGTTCCTGCCGGACTTACAAAACTGTTAGAACTGTCCAAAAATCTTTGGTGGGTTTGGAATGAAGAAGCGCAAGACTTGTTCCGTGCAATTGACAATGACAAGTTTGTCGCTTGCGGCGAAAATCCTATTCTTTTCTTGCAAAAGATTTCTTTCAACAAATTGGAAGAAGTGGAAAAAGACGCGAATTTCCTTGCTCAGCTAGAGAAAGTTTATGCGGACTTTAAGAAGTATATGGATGAGAAACCAAGCGCAAACAAACCGACTGTGGCATATTTCAGCATGGAGTATGGTTTGACTGACATCCTTAAAATTTATTCAGGAGGTCTGGGCGTGTTGGCTGGCGACTATTTGAAAGAGGCCAGCGACAGCAATGTGGACATGGTAGCAATCGGTTTCCTCTACAGCTACGGATATTTTACACAAGCTTTGTCGATGGATGGCGACCAGATTGCCGTATATGACAAACAGCAGTTCCATTCGCTTCCTATCGAGCAGGTTTTCGACAAAGAAGGTAACGCAATGCAGGTGGAAGTGCCTTATCCCGACCGCATTGTCTATGCAAACCTTTGGAGAGTGAATGTGGGACGTGTGAGCCTGTATCTGCTTGATACTGAAAACGAGAAAAACAGCGAAGCTGACCGCTTTATCACACATCAATTGTATGGCGGCGACTGGGAAAACCGTATCAAACAGGAAATCATGTTGGGTATCGGCGGTATCCTTGCGTTGAACAAATTGGGCATCAAGAAAGAAGTATATCACTGCAACGAAGGTCATGCGGCATTCATCAACATTCAGCGTATGTGCGATTTGATGGCTTCTACCAATCTGACATTCAATCAGGCGAAAGAAGTGATTCGTGCTTCTTCTTTGTATACTACCCATACGCCTGTTCCTGCCGGACACGATAGCTTCGACGAAGGTTTGTTCTATAAATATATGAACAAATATCCTGAGCAGATGAAGATTTCGTGGGACGACTTGATGGACATGGGCCGCTACAACCCAGGAAACAAAGAAGAGAAATTCTCAATGAGCGTATTTGCTTGCAACATGTCGCAGGAAGTGAACGGTGTGAGCTGGTTGCACGGAAGAGTTTCGCAATACATGTTCGAAGGAATATGGAAAGGATTGTTCCCTGAGGAATCTCATGTAGGATATGTTACCAACGGTGTACACATGCCAACTTGGGCTACGCTCGAATGGAAGAAACTTTATAATAAGTCATTCAACGAAAAATTCATGTCCGACCAGTCGAACGAAAAGATTTGGGAAGATATCTACAAAGTTCCAGATGAAGAAATCTGGGCGATTAAATCTCAGCTGAAGAAAAAATTGATCGAGTATATTCGTATCAACTTTAAAGAAAACTGGCTGAAGAATCAAGGTAATCCTGCACAAGTGGTTTCGATCCTTGAAAAGATTAACCCGAACGCCCTTACTATCGGTTTCGGACGTCGTTTTGCCACTTACAAGCGTGCACACTTGTTGTTCACCGATTTGGCTCGTTTGGAGAAAATCGTGAACAATACAGAGCGTCCTATTCAATTCATCTTCACCGGTAAGGCTCACCCTGCCGATGGTGGTGGTAAAGGCTTGATCAAACGTATCATCGAAATCTCTCGTATGCCGCAGTTTGTAGGAAAAGTCCTTTTCTTGGAAAACTATGACATGAAATTGGCAAAACGCTTGATTTCAGGCGTGGACATCTGGTTGAATACGCCGACTCGTCCGCTTGAAGCCTCTGGTACATCAGGCGAAAAAGCTTTGATGAACGGTACGCTGAACTTCTCAGTGCTCGACGGATGGTGGTACGAAGGTTATCGCAAAGAGGCCGGATGGGCTCTGACAGAAAAACGCACATACGCAGATCAAGGTTATCAGGATCAATTGGATGCGGCTACAATTTACAGTATGCTCGAAAACGAAATCATTCCGTTGTATTATGCAAAGAACACCAAAGGCTTCTCACCAGAGTGGGTTCAGTACATCAAGAATTCGTTTGCGCAGATTACTCCGCACTACACTACAAAACGAATGCTTGACGACTATATCGACCGTTTCTACAGCAAACTGAGCATACGTTCTAAATCTTTGAACGCTAACAACTATGCGAAAGCTATAGAAATAGCGAATTGGAAAGAGAAATTTGTTGAAAACTGGGATAAAGTTGAAGTGCTTTCTGTTGAGCAAGACTTCCCGAAAAACGATAAGATTGGCGAAGACTACAAGGTAAATATAGTAGTTGACACCAAAGGTATCGACGCTAATTCTGTTCAAATGGAAATTGTCATAACTTCTGTTGACGAAAATGGCAAGACAGTGCTTCGCGACACAAAACCCTTCGAACTGGTGAAGACAGAAGGTTCTGTGCTTACATTCTCGGCATCTTATTGCTCGAAAGCAGCTGGACAATACAAGTATTCTTATCGTATGTTGCCGAAGAATGCAGATCTTCCTCATCGTCAGGATTTCTGCTATGTTCGCTGGATTTAATAGAAAAAGGAATATTTACAAAGAAAACGAGGATTCGCAAGAGTCCTCGTTTTTTTTGTGTGAATAGAGGTATAAGTGCTGTGTAAAGGTGATTAATATGTGATTTTTTGTAAAAAACAATTATCTTTACAAGAATATTATTTTGTGAAATTTTGAACAAAAGGTAAATTTTGTATGATTTATGATGTTACTTTGTGATGTTTGATGCAATTTGCAAGAAACATTTGAAGAAATATAGCATCATTGCCATTTGATTATAAGTAGATATTATGCTTACATTATCACAACTAGAACAATACCTTTCAAAAGCCGCTTGGATTCTCAAAGGTCCGGTAGATGCGGCAGATTTTAAGGTGTATATATTTCCATTGCTTTTCTTCAAGCGAATTTCGGACGTCTATGACGAGGAATACAACGAAGCCCTTTCGGAAAGCGATGGTGACCATGAATATGCATCAGGTGCCGAAATGCACCGCTTCATCATTCCCCAAGGTTGCCATTGGAACGATGTTCGGACCACAACCTCCAATGTGGGCAGTGCCATCAAAGGGGCATTCTCACAAATCGAGCAAGCCAATCCACAATATTTGGCCAATATTTTCGGCGATGCGGCTTGGACCAACAAAGATAAATTGTCCGATGAACTTCTTTGCCGCTTGATAGAGCATTATTCACAATACAATCTCTCCAATTCCAATGTGGAGCCGGATGTATTAGGTCGGGCATACGAATACCTGATCAAGGTGTTCGCCGACCAAAGCAACAAGAAAGCCGGAGAATTTTACACCCCGCGTTCTGTGGTTCGACTGATGGGCTTGATTGTCAATCCGCAACAAGGCGAAACCATCTACGACCCCGCTTGTGGCACTGCAGGAATGTTGCTCGAATGTGTGGAACAAGTAAAGCAAAGTGGCGGTGACTTCCGCACGCTGAAACTTTACGGACAAGAGAAAAACTTAACCACCTCCACCATTGCCCGCATGAATATGTTCCTGCACGGCATCGAGGATTTTCATATCGAACGTGGCGACACCTTGCGCGAACCCAAATTCTTCAAGTACGACCATCTGCAACAGTTCAGCATTGTCATTGCAAATCCTCCGTTCTCATTGAGCAACTGGGGCGCGGACATTTGGGCTGACGACATATACGGACGTAATATTGCCGGTACGCCGCCTAAGGGCAACGGCGACATGGCCTGGGTGCAGCACATGGTGAAATCGATGGACGAAAAGACTGGGCGCGTGGCGGTGGTGCTTCCTCACGGTGCATTGTTTCGCAAGAACGCCGAAGCCAAGATTCGTTCCGTATTGTTGGAAAAGGATTTGCTGGAAGCCGTCATCGGATTGGGGGAGAATATTTTCTATGGGGCCACACTTTCCGCCTGTATTCTGATTTTCAGGGCAAATAAAGAGCAATCCCAAAAAGGCAAATTCCTTTTCATCGATGCCGCCGACCAAGTGAAGAAAGGTCGTGCCCAAAACACTTTGGAACCAGAGCATATCGATACCATATATAAATGGTATTCCGATTTCGAGGACGTAAAAAATCACGCCAAGGTGGTTGGGATTGACGAGATCAAAGCCAATGGCTACAACCTTAACATACCACTTTATGTGGAGAAAGAGATGACCGACAACTTGCCGACTTTGGAGGAGGCTAAAGCCCAACTGAAAGTTGCCGTTGAAGAAGCACGAGAAGCCGAGGAGCGTTTTATTCATCTGCTAAACGAATTTGCGAAATGACACTGAAAGAATTGGAATCCTACCTTTGGGGCGCGGCCACCTACCTTCGCGGGTTCATTGATGCCGGCGACTACAAGCAATACATCTTCCCGTTGCTGTTTTACAAACGCATTTGTGATGTCTATGACGAGGAATATGAAGATGCCTTGGCCGAGAGCGACGGCGACCTCGAATATGCCGCTTTCGATGAAAATCACCGTTTCAAGGTGCCAGCCGAGGCTCACTGGAACCAAGTGCGACAGGTGACCGTGAATGTTGGACAAGCCATCAGCAAGGCGCTGAATGAAATTCAGAAGGTTAACGCACAGCAGTTGCAGGGCATCTTCGGCGATGCCGACTGGACCAACAAGGAACGACTTTCGGATGCGATGCTTTGCCAGCTGATTGAGCATTTTTCAAGCAAAAACTTGAATATCAAGAATGTGCCAAATGACGAGTTAGGCAACGCCTACGAGTTCCTCATCAAGAAATTTGCCGACGACAGCGGTCATACGGCTGCCGAGTTCTATACCAACCGCACCGTGGTGCGACTTATGACCTTGATTGCCGACCCGCACGAAGGCGACAGCGTATATGACCCCACCTGCGGTAGCGGCGGTCTGCTGCTCAACTGCGCCATGATGCTCAAAGAACAAGGCAAGGAATACCGCACTTTGCGTCTTTACGGACAGGAAATCAATTTGATAACCTCCGGTATTGCCCGAATGAACATGCTATTGCACGGCTTTGAGGAGTTCAACATTGTGCGCGGCAGCACCTTGAGCAACCCTATCTTTATGGAATACGATGAGTTGCAGCGCTTCGACATTGTGCTGGCCAATCCGCCTTACTCCATCAAAAGCTGGGACCAAGCGGCTTTTACCGACGACCCTTACGGCCGCAACATCTGGGGCACACCACCGCAAGGCTGCGCCGACTACGCTTTCCAGCAGCACATCATGAAGAGCCTGAAAACCGACACGGGGCGTTGCGTGGTGCTCTGGCCTCATGGCATTCTGTTCCGCGATGCCGAACGTGAGATGCGACGCAAGATGATTGAAAGCGACTGCGTGGATTGCGTTATCGGACTGGGGCCCAACCTGTTCTACAACTCACCGATGGAGGCTTGCCTGCTGATTTGTCGTATGCAGAAACCCGCCAACCGTCGAGGCAAGATTCTCTTTATCAACGCCGTTGACGAGGTAAAACGCGACAAAACCATCAGTATGCTCGAAGAGAAGCATATTGACAAGATTTTCAAGGCATACAAAGAATACAAGGACATCCCTGGTTTTGCCAAGGTGGTGAGCATCGAACAGATTCTGGAGAACGGTGCCACGCTCAACATATCGCAATATGTTTCAAGATTGGAGGTAAAAGATGATGCGCCGAAACAATCTTTCGGGGAGTTGATGACTGAATGGAAGAAGAATCGCATAGAATTATATGAAGGAATTAATGGATTATTAGAAGATTAGACATGGAACAACATATAGAAAACACCGGCGACATCATCATCTATCAGACCGAAGACGGTTTGACGAAGATCAATGTGAAATTGAACAATGAAACTGTATGGCTGAATCAGCAACAGTTGGTCATGCTTTACCAATCCAGCAAATCGAATATTAGCGAGCATATCAAGCATATTTTTGCAGAAGGGGAATTGGATGAAAAATCAGTTGTTCGGAAATTCCGAACAACTGCCGATGATGGCAAAAACTACGAGGTCACCTATTATAATCTCGACATGATTATATCGCTTGGCTACCGCATTAAATCGGCTATTGCCACCCGTTTTCGTATCTGGGCCACGCAACGGTTGAAGGAGTATATGATAAAAGGTTTTACGATGGACGACGAACGGCTGAAAGGCAACGGCGGCGGCAATTATTGGAAGGAACTGCTCGACCGCATTCGCGACATCCGTTCCTCGGAAAAGGTGTTGTACCGCCAAGTGCTCGACCTCTACGCCACCAGTGTGGATTATGATCCCAAGAGTGATGAATCCATCCATTTTTTCAAAGTAGTTCAGAACAAACTGCACTTTGCCGCCCACGGACATACCGCAGCGGAAGTCATCTACGAGCGTGCCGATGCCGACAAGCCTTTTATGGGACTGACCACATTCTCGGGAGAACTGCCTGCTTTGAAAGACATTGGCATTGCCAAAAACTATTTGAACGAAAACGAGTTGAAGATTTTGAACAATCTCGTTTCGGGTTACTTCGACATAGCTGAAATCAATGCGCTTGAACACAAGCCCATGTACATGAGCGACTATATCCACCAATTGGATTTGGTGCTCACCTCAGGCAACAGACCTCTACTTGAGGGACCTGGTTCTGTAAGTCATGCACAAGCCTTGGAGAAAGCTGCCACCGAATACCGCAAATACCAGAGCAACACCCTCTCGCCCGTGGAAGAAGCTTATTTAGAAACTGTAAAAGAAACAGCTAAGCTGGTGAAGAAGAACACAAAAGGAAAGAAGCAATGAACGAACTAAACATAGATAAAACCCACTGGAAAAAATACAGGTTTGACGAGGTTTGCCGGCAGGTGAACGAGGCCACCAAGGACCCGCAAACCGAAGGTCTGGACCACGTGATTGGACTTGAACACATTGAGCCGAACAACCTGCACATTACCCAATGGGACACCTTGGAGAAAGAAACCACCTTTACCCGTAAGTTCCGGAAAGGGCAAGTGCTGTTTGGCCGCCGCCGTGCCTACCAGCGCAAGGTGGCGTATGCCGAATTTGACGGCATTTGTTCCGGTGACATCTTGGTTTTTGAGGCCATTGAAGATGTGCTTTTGCCTGAGTTGCTGCCCTTCTTGATACAAAGCGAGGGCTTTTTCCAAAAAGCGTTGGCCACCTCTGCGGGCTCACTCTCTCCGCGCACCAAGTTCAAGGAATTGGCCGATTACGAATTCCTCCTCCCGCCCAAGGCCGAGCAGAAGCGCCTTGCCGAGCTGCTCTGGGCCGCCGACGAGGTGGTGGAGAAGGAGAAGAGGGAGAGGGAAAAGGTGGAGGAATACAAGAACATGCTTATCACATCAACAATCTTAAACGGACCTAAAAGCATAGTCCTAAATGTATTAGGAAAAGTCATTCGAGGTGTAAGCTATAAGCCAGAACAAGTTATTACGAAAAACGACCCAAACGCATTTATGTTGCTGCGTTCCAATAACATATCTCCAAATTTTAAAACTAATTACACTGAGGTCTATTATATTGACAACAGCGTTCTAAAAAGCGAACAAGAATTATGTTTAGGAGATATTATTATTTGTATGTCCAATGGAAGCAAAGAATTGGTTGGAAAAGCATCAGAAATCACAGAAATGCCAAGTGTAAAATCATCAGTTGGCTCATTTTGCGCCATTTATAGACCACATCCTGATTCACAATTTGTAAAGTATCTATTTCAAAGTTCAGAATACAGGAAACAGATTGCTTTATTGCTTTCAGGGAGCAACATCAACAATCTAAAGCCATCCGACATCGAAAGCATTTCATTTAACATCAAAGAAAGTTTTTGTTCGGAAGACATTTGTTTTCTTAAAACAACAGATGAAAATATTTCGTGTTTAACTAAACAAATCGAATTATCACAAGAGATAAAGCAGGAATTAATTGATAAAATTTTTAATTTATGTATTTAAAAAGCATTCATATAGAAAACTACGGTCCTATAGAAAGATTAGAGTATTCATGCAAATTTGACGAAAACGGGAATCCCCTACCATTAGTATTAATTGGTCGTAACGGATGTGGAAAAACATTAGTGTTATCAAATATTATCCACAGCCTGATTGAAATGAAGCGAAAACATTATAATATTTTAATGGAAGTTTCTGAGAACAATTATTATCGGGTCGGCAGCAAGTCTTATATTAAAGAAGGAACACAATATGCATATATAAATCTTGAATACGCTAATGATAAGTCTTATACTGATTTGATAACAAACAATTATTCTTTTTTTAAAGATACTATTTATAAAAGTGATGTTCACCAGCATGTAAACATTGACGATGGCAAGTTGAAAGACTCTGGTTTTTATAATAAAACAGACGAAACCAGTAAAGAAGAGATTGATAATCACATATATTTATATTTCCCTGTTGATCGTTATTATACTCCTCAATGGTTCAATAAAAACAATGAATCGCTTCATATTATTCTTTCCGACAACTATATAGGAACAAGTAAGGATAATATGATTTGCCAAGATTTGCTTTCTGACACCGAATCATGGATGTTGGATGTTATTATGGATAAGCTATTATACGAGGAGGTTAATACAAATCAGATAAATGGCAGCAGACTTCCTTATGGTCTAACAGCTCGTGTTGGATACGAGGGAAAAAATACCACAATTCAAGATAATATAAATAAAGTATTAACAAGACTTTTTAAGAGCAAATATCAATCTGCTAGAATAGGTATTTCAAAAAGACAAAATAACTATAGAAAGATTGCAATATATGGGACTGATTATGATGGGAAAGAACAAGAAATTGTTGCTTCTTTTAATAATTTGTCTTCTGGAGAAATAATGATATTATCAATTGCTTGTAAAATACTAAAAGAATACGACAGGATTTGTAACGATCCTATTGCTAAGTTAGACAACATCTCGGGCATTGTTCTCATAGATGAAATAGATAGTCATCTACATTCCGACTTTGCAAAGAATATTGCACCGCAGTTAGTTCAGCTATTCCCTAAAATTCAATTTGTCATTTCTAGCCATTCACCGTTTTTCTTACTTGGAATGAATGACCTTTTCCAAGACAAATGTCAATTTCTTTCATTACCAAATGGCATCCTTATGGAGAATGTCGAACACTTTGAAGAAATAAGAGATTGTTACAACTTAATAGACGATGGGTATAACAAATTGGAAGAGAGTCTGTCTTTATACAAAGATCGTATTAAAAGTTTAACCAAACCCCTAATAATAACGGAAGGGAAAACCGATTGGAAACATATTAAAAACGCATTAGTAAGATTCCAAGAACAAGGTGAATTTACTGATCTTGATGTTGAATTCTATGAATACACATTTGATATGGGAGACCGTTTGCCCAATATCATTTCCAATATTAAAGTTGTTCCAAATAATCACAAAATCATTGCTGTTTTTGATACAGACAAAAAAATCGTCAAAGAAGGTGTTCCATATGAGAAAATGGGCAATAATGTTTATCAATGTGCCATACCCGATCCTCATAATTATGGTTGTGGAATATCTATTGAAATGATGTATCCTGAAGATGATATTAAAAAACTTGATAACAATAATCGACGTTTGTTTCTAACAAATGAATTCTCAACAAGAAGTGGAGCTTTATTATCAAACCGCTCCATTATTTGCAGAAACAAAACATTAACTGATGCGGAAAAGAATAATCGTGTTAAAATTGTTGACTTTGGTGTGATTGATGTTGAAACAGATGAGAACATAGCTCTATCAAAAGAGGATTTTGCGACAAATGTTTTAAATAGAGTTCCTCCATTTGACAATGTAAATATTGATGGTTTCCGTTCTTTATTTGAAACCATCAGACAAATACTAAACGATTAACAGTATGTCCTTCAACGAAATAAACGCAGTCGAGAACTTCGTCATCCGTACGATGACGGGAGTGAACTTGAATGAGACCAGTATGGCGCACGAAGCGCAGGCGCCTTACGGGGCGCAGTGGGAGTACCTGCCCGCCACGGAGCTGCCGCGCGAGGTTACCGAGGTGATGGTGGAAACGGAGGTGAAAAAGGCCCTCGTCCGCCTCAACCCCGAGATTGCCGCACAGCCCGAACGTGCCGACGAGGTCATCTTCAAACTGCGCTCCATCCTGCTGTCGGTCCACAGCACCGGCCTCGTGCGCGCCAACGAGGAGTTCGCCGAATGGCTCAAGGGCAACAAGACAATGCCCTTCGGCAAGAACTACGCCCACGTGCCCGTCCGCCTCATCGATTTCGAGCATATCGCAAACAACAAGTTCCAGTTGGTCAACCAGTTCAGCATCCGCAACCGCGAGACCAAACGCCCCGACATCGTGCTGTTTGTCAACGGCTTCCCTTTGGTGGTGGGCGAGACCAAAACGCCCGTGCGGCCTTCTGTTTCTTGGCTCGATGCCGCCTCCGACATCCACGACGGCTACGAGAACAGCGTGCCCGAACTCTTTGTGCCCAATGTGTTCAGCTTCGCCACCGAAGGACGCGAACTGTTCTACGGTGCTGTGCGCACACCTCTGGAGTTCTGGTCGGCCTGGCGGCTCAACGAAGGCTGCGAGGATTCGGAAATGCCCGGCTTGGAGAACGTCTCCGCCGAAATGCGGCAGCTGCTGTCGCCCAAGACCTTGCTCGACATCCTCTACAACTTCACCACCTACACCACCAACAAGAGCCGTCAGCGCATCAAGGTGGTGTGCCGCTACCAGCAATACGAAGGCGCCAACAAAATTGTGGAGCGCGTGCTGGAAAACAAGATCAAGCGCGGCCTGATATGGCACTTCCAAGGCTCCGGCAAGTCGCTGCTGATGCTCTTTGCCGCACAGAAGATGCGCCGTATGCCCGAGCTGAAAAGCCCCACGGTGATGATTGTGGTGGATCGCATCGACTTGGACTCGCAGACGCAGAACGTCTTCAAGGAGGCACCCAACGTGATGCCCACCGAGGACATCGACACGCTGAACAAGTTCTTGGAGAACGACGCCCGCTATATCATCATCACCACCATCTTCAAGTTCAAGGACGCCAAGCCCAACATCAACCGTCGCGACAACATCATCGTGATGGTGGATGAGGCGCACCGTACGCAGGAGGGCGACCTCGGTCAGCGTATGCGTGCCGCCCTGCCCAACGCCTTCTTCTTTGGCCTCACGGGAACACCCATCAACAAGTTGGAGCACAACACCTTCTGGACTTTCGGTGCGTTGGAGGACCAAGGCGGTTACATGAGCCGTTACTCGTTTGAAGACGCCTTGCGTGACAACACCATCCTGCCCTTGCACTTCGAGCCGCGCCTGTTGGACATCCACATCGACCGCGATGCCGTGGACGAGGAGTTTGAACGCCTCTCCAACGAGTTGGACGAGGATGCCAAAATCACCCTCAGCAGCAAGGCCGCCAAGATGCTCGAGTTCCTGAAATCGCCCGAGCGCATCCAGATTGTCTGCAAAGATATTGCCGAGCATTACCGCGACAAGGTGGAGCCACAAGGCTTCAAAGCGATGATTGTCACACCCGACCGCGAGGCCTGCCATCTCTACAAGATGGAGCTGAACAACTACTTCCCCGATTCCGCCTCGGCGGTGGTCATCTCCACTTCGGGCAAAGGCGAGGACGAGCTGAAACGGCTCTACAGCCTCACCAAAGATGAGCAGGAGAAGGTGATTGAGAAATTCAACAAGCCCGATTCAGAGCTCAAATTCCTGATTGTCACCGCCAAATTGCTCACTGGTTTCGACTCGCCAATCTTGCAGACCATGTATTTGGACAAATCACTGAAAGACCACACTTTGCTGCAAGCCATCTGCCGCACTAACCGCAAGTTCCCCAACAAGACTTTCGGGCGCATAGTAGATTACTTCGGCGTGTTCGACGATGCCGCCAAGGCATTGGAATTTGACGAAGATGTGATGAAGAAAGTCATCACCAACCTCAATGATTTAATCAACGAGCTGCCGCAAGCCATGGCTGACGCCCTGTCACACTTCGAAGGCGTTGACCGCACCGTTGACGGCTTCGACGGTTTGCAGTCCGCACAAGATGCCATAAACACTAACGAAAAACGCGATGCTTTTGCCAAAGATTATCGTCGTCTATCCAATATATGGGAATCACTTTCGCCAGACCCCGCTTTGGAGCCTTATCGAACTGATTACAAATGGCTGTCCAATGTGTATCAGTCAGTCAAGCCCTCCGGTCCCGACGCCTTGGGCAAGCTGATTTGGCTCTCGTTGGGCGCACAGACCAAGAAAATCATGTACGAAAACATTCACGTATCGGGCATTCACACCGATATGGAAGAGGTGATTTTGGATGAGACTATGGTTTCGGCGTTGATGGGCAACAAGGATATGAAAGCCGCCAAGAAAATGGAGCGAGAACTCATCAAGCGCTTCAAGAAGCACGCCGACAAGCCCAAGTTCATCGAGCTGAGCAAACGTCTCGAAGCCCTGCGCGACAAAGCCGAACAAGGCCTGATTTCGAGCATCGAGTTCATCAAGGAACTTTGCCAGATTGCCCGCGAAACCTTGCAGGCCGAAAAGCAGGAAGCCGAAGTGGAAGTCCGCAAGACTGGCAAGGAAGCTCTGACGGAACTATTTTTGGAACTGCGCACCGAAGACACGCCGGCCGTCGTGGGTCGTATCGTCGCCGACATCGACAGCATCGTGAAAGTGGTGCGTTTCCCCGGCTGGCAGACCACCAACGCTGGCGAGCGCGAAGTGCAGAAAGCCTTGCGCAAGACCCTGCTGAAGTACAAGCTACACAAGGAGGAAGCATTGTTCCAGAAGGCGTATGAGTATATTAGGGAGTATTATTGATAGTATGTCAAATCTTGGCATATTTTGAATGAATAACAAAAGCGAGGCTGATAGTCAACCTCGCTTTTGGCGCTTCAAGATGGGCTTGAACCAACGACCCCATGATTAACAGTCATGTGCTCTAACCAACTGAGCTATTGAAGCAGTGTTTGTGAGTGCAAAGGTAATTCACATTTGCGGATATGCAAAATTTACTGCGATTTTTTTTCATAAATCTGCGAAAAACGCATAAAAAATATTTCAAATACGCAAAAATAGACTTATCTTTGCCGTGCATTAGCGAAAAACTGGTGCGCCGCAATGTTGGAATGGTAGACAAGAAGGACTTAAAATCCTTTGGGCAGTAATGCTCGTGTGGGTTCAAGTCCCACTTGCGGTACAAAAAGTCTGTAAGAATTTTCTTGCAGGCTTTTTTGTTTTTATCTTTGCGAAAAATAAATGACTAATGATTCATCAGGAATACATTTACGAACTGCCGATGAAAGTTCGCGATTACGAATGCGACTTTCAAGGGATAGTGAATAATTCGGTCTATCAGAATTATCTGGAGCATACGCGGCACGAATTCATCATGACCCGCAATGTGAATATAATGGAGTTGCACAATCGCGGCATTGATGTGGTGGTGGCGCGCATCGATATAGCGTACAAGTCACCTTTGCATGGCGGCGATGAGTTCCTCAGCAAGCTGTATATCAGCAAAGAAGGATTGCGCTATGTGTTTTTCCAGGATATTTACCGCAAGGCCGATAATGCTCTGTGCATCAAGGCGCGGGTAGATTGTGTGGCGTTGGTGAACGGAAAGCTGAAAAACTGCGACGAGTTGGATAAGACTTTTTTCTGATGATTTTTTTAAATGTACTGAAATGCCCGAACAGAAGACAACAAACGAATTCCTTGGACTGGAGGAAAAGATAGTGGAGGCCCTGAAAACGGTTTTCGACCCCGAAATTCCTGTGAATGTTTATGACCTTGGCATGATATATAAAGTGGATGTGGACGATGATCAGCATGTGAACATAGACATGACTCTTACCGCGCCGGGATGTCCTGCCGCCGACTTTCTGGTGAGCGATGTGCAAATGAAGGTGGAAGGCGTCGAAGGGGTGAAATCATGTAATGTGTCGCTTGTTTTCGAACCTGCATGGGAACAGAGCATGATGAGTGAAGAAGCGAAACTGGAACTGGGATTGATGTAGCGAAAGAAAGGAGAGTGCAGATATGCAAAAGAAAGTGTATTTCATAGCTGATGCCCATCTTGGGGCTACCTGCGTGCCGAATTCCAAAGAGAAAGAACGCCGCTTGGTGGCATGGCTCGACTCTGTGAAGGAATCGGCATCGGCCATTTATATGCTTGGCGACATGTTTGATTTCTGGTTTGAATACGAATATGTGGTGCCGAGCGGATTTACCCGTTTTTTGGGCAAACTATCAGAGCTGGCTGATGCAGGAGTGGAATTGCATTTTTTTACGGGTAATCACGATATCTGGACTTTCGGATATTTGGAGAAAGAGGTGGGCATGAAGGTGCATCGAAAAGAGGAAATCGTCGAAATCATGGGACGGAAATTCTTCTTGGCGCATGGCGACGGACTTGGCGATCCGAGTCTCAGATTTAAATTTCTTCGCGCTTTTTTTCATAATTATGTTTGTCAGCGGCTTTTTGCTATGCTTCATCCCTATATAGCTATGTCAGTCGGGCTGCTTTGGTCGGGCAAGAGCCGCAAGATGAAAGAAAACCGCTTTTCTCGATATTTGGGCGAAGAAAAGGAACACCTGGTGCAATTTGTGAAGAAATACGACGGACCGGCTGTCGATTATTTCATTTTCGGCCATCGGCACATCTTGTTAGACGAAACTTTCGGCGGACGACGCATGCTTGTTCTCGGCGATTGGATTTCGCTTTGCTCGTATGCCGAATTTGATGGCGAAACGCTAGCTTTGAAGCAGGCGACAGAGTAACCGTCACTTCTGTATTCTGTTTGAGATGAGTAATTTTTTGTTCAAAGTTCTTTGGGTAAGAAAAATGTTGTATTTTTGCAATGGAGTATAGTTGTTTTTCAAAAGAAATAACTACATTTCGTTGAAATTATATGTCGAATTCTAAACATTACCCCTAAAAAAATATTTGATATGAAAAAAAAATTACTTTTTGCAACTGCAATTTTGTGCAGTGTCAGTTTGGCTTTTGCTGATGCCGTAAGCATTGGCGGTGTGTATTTGGTGTATGATGAAGATGTTGATGATTTGACATCCCGCATCAATGAGGTGGACGGTATGACTGCCTCAGGAGCTATCTCTTTCAATGCAAGTACGAAGACATTGACATTGGAGGATGCTACAATTGAGTGCAACAGTGATAAAAGTGTCATTCTGTTCTATCCCAACAGTACACTGAATATAGTGTTGGTAGGCGAGAATAGCTTTAATCAGACAAACAGCGGTTATGTATCTTGTGTCCGTTCTGCGCAGAGCAGCGTGCTCAATATCTCAGGCAGCGGCAGCCTGACTATTACATCGGTACAATGGTATCCTATTGCCACTGATGCGTCATGCTCTATCGTAATAGATAATACCACAGTGGATTTGCATTCGACTGGCTATGGTGATTACGGCATTAACAATAACTCTCAGACCTTTGGTGATGTGGAAATCATTAAATCGACAGTGAGGGCAGGCTCAATTAGCCGTGTCCATTCTGTTACGCTGACTGATTGTAGAATAGCGTCTCCTGACGATGCTGAAGTTACAGAATCTGGCATCAGCAGAGCGAATGTATTTATTGTTCCAGTATATCCTACAGGAATAAATGAAGTGCAGGATAACAAGAAACAAGGCATGAAGGTTCTTCGCGACGATGCAGTATATATCCTTCGTGATGGCAAAGAATACAATGTGAAGGGAGAACGCGTGCGATAATCGCGGTTGAAACGATGTTACATACACGAAGAAAGAGTGTCGCTTGCGGCGCTCTTTCGTTATTTTTCTAGTATTCATTGTTGAAATATATACACATTGAATTATTCCCACATTTCCGTGTTTTGTGCAAAAAAAGTGTATCTTTGCATGGAATAAATAAAAAAAAATAAATCTATGCGAATGACTAGAATTTTTACAGCAGGAATCCTGCTTGCGCTATGCGGACTGCTCTTTTGGCAATGCAAAGATGACAATGAAAAGAAATCTGGGTTCATTGTAGAAAGTATGGCGTTCTCCGAAGAAGAAATCACGCTGAGGGAAGGCGAATTTGATGACCTTTACGACTATCTGATTGTGGAGCCGGAGGGTATTGTTGATACTTTGACCATCGATTTTGAGTCGTCAAACAAAGAAGTAGCTTCCGTAACTGGTTCGGGCATGGTGCTGGCCAGCAGCGATGGCAGATGTACTGTTACGGCTTCGGCCTACGGCAAAACTGCCGAAATAGATGTACGGGTGACGCCATTGCCAATAACAGATTTTGACGTGCCCAGCGGAACTTTGCAAGCTGCGGTGAATGTGCCTATGGCGCTAGACATCACTGTGACGCCAGCCCAAGCGAGCCCTAAACGCTTGAACGTGTCGGTGCAGCCCGAAAGTGCCAGCTTGAAATTTGAAAACAAGACATGGAAATTTACGGCATCAGAAGCAGGTGTCTACACTGTTTCCGTAGAGAATGATGAGATTGTGAAAACAATAACGGTTGAAGCAAAAGTGAAGCCAGTGGAGTCGGTCGCTCTCAACAAGGCGTCTGTCGCTATTCCCATTAATGGTACAGTAGTGCTTACGGCCACGATTTTGCCCGAAGACGCAACCTATAAGACGGTGACATGGTCGTCTGGCGACAATTCGATTGTTACGGTAGATGAAAATGGTGTATGCCGAGGTCTGAAAATAGGTAAAACTGTCGTTACAGCCACTGCAGAAGGCGGATATAAGGCCACTTGCAGTGTGCGTGTGCTTGAACAAGATCCGAGTACGCTTCCTCTCTTTTCTGTTGAAGCAGACAAGTGGGTATTGTTCGCCCCTGGCAATTTGCAATATACGACTACGGGAACACATAGTTGTGCCGATGGCACGACCAAAACGGGGACATGGCGTTTTGCACAGCATCAGTATGATTATATTGGCGCAGGAAACAGCAATATTTCATCTACCTATACAGGATGGGTTGATCTTTTTGGTTGGGGTGTTACGGGTTATGGCGCACATCCATATACGACATCTACATCAGCTACTTATGGAAACACTGCGGATAAATATTCAGATTGGGGTACATATAACGCCATACAGAACGGGACTGATATTGATGAGCCGGGCGCATGGCGAGTTCCTACACACAGTGATTTCCACTATATCCTAAATGTGCGTGCTAATCATGCCAATCTTAAGGGTGTGGCGAAGGTCAATGGTGTGAATGGATTGGTGTTGTTGCCCGACAATTGGTCGTTTCCTGCAGAGGTGTCGTTTACTCCAGGTGTGGCGAGCCAGGATGGAGCGGCTTACTATTCTACTGTAAATAATTATTCCGAAGCCCAATGGAAGCAATTGGAGGATTATGGAGCGGTTTTCCTTCCTGCTGCAGGTTACAGGATGGAAACAAGTCTTTATAAACAGAATGAAGATGGTCGTTATTGGACTATAGGCTCGTATAATTATTATGGAACTACCAGAATTGTTCGCCTTTTCTTTTCTAGCAATGCTGTAGAATGTATGCGAAATTATGATGGAACTTCACTTCGTTATATGGGTTATTCCGTTCGTCTGGTGCAAGATTTTTGAAATAGAAAAGATGAATAAAAAGCCGCCTGCAGCAATGCAGACGGCTTTTCTTATTTCCATTCGTTGTATGGGTGCAGACTCAGGTATGAATTGTAGTAGCGTTTGTCGCCGCTCACCTCTTTGCCAATCCATTTGGGCAGAACGACGGTTTCGTCCTCCGATTGCAACTCCACTTCGGCCATCACTAGCCCCTCGTTTTCGCCTTCAAATACATCCACTTCCCATAAATGTCCTTCGTAGGGTATTTTGTAGCGTGTTTTGGCTATAATGGGCCTTTTGCACAGTTCCAGCAGTTTCAGCGCATCGTCGATAGGGATTTCGTATTCAAATTCCATTTTTGAAATGTTCTGTGTGCGTCCCTTCACGCAAAAGTATCCGTGACTGTTGGTGATGCGCACCCTTACCGTGCGATCGGGATTGTCGTTGAGGTAGCCTTGCTTGATGTGAAAGACCTTTGTTGCATCCTCTTTAGGGAAGTCGCTTTTTAGCAGGAATTTTCGTTCTATTTCTATGTTCATCTTCAGTTTGAAAGATAAGTGCAAGAAACGCTTTGGGTGGCGTGTCTTTTTTTTGTTATTTTTGTGCTTTCAAATATAATGGATATGTCAATACAAAACAAGCGTAAAATAATAAACGATCCGGTTTTTGGATTTATTCATATTCCGTCAGGATTGCTTTACGACCTGATTCAGCATCCGTATTTTCAGCGACTTAACCGAATAAAGCAGTTGGGACTTTCTTATTTGGTCTATCCTGGCGCGCAGCATACGCGGTTGCAGCATTCCATTGGCGCGATGTACCTCACGGTGGAAGCGGTCAAGCATTTGCAGTTTCAGGGCAACGAAATAACCGATGCTGAAGCCGAGGGCGTGTATGCGGCGGTGCTGCTCCACGACATTGGTCATGCTCCTTTCTCGCATATCATGGAGCATGCTTTTGCCGAAGGAATGTCGCACGAGGAGATTACTATGCTGATGATGCGCAAAATCAATGCGGAAATGGACGGAAAACTAGATTTGGCATTGAAAATTTTTGAGAACAAATATCCCAAACGTTTCTTGCATACGCTTGTTTCGGGACAATTGGATATGGACCGCATGGACTATCTGCGGCGCGACAGTTTCTATACTGGCGTAAGCGAGGGAACAATTGGTTCGGCACGCATTATAAAGATGCTGGATGTGGCGGATGACAAAATCGTGCTCGAAGCCAAAGGCATTTATTCCATAGAACAGTTTTTGATCGCCCGCCGCTTGATGTATTGGCAGGTGTATTTTCACAAAACTTCGGTGGCTGCAGAACGTATGCTGATAAATATTGTGCGCCGCGCCAAGGAGTTAGCGGGGCAAGGAGTGGAACTTTTCGCTTCGCCGGCTTTGCGCTATTTTCTCTACAACAAAGTGACGAAACATGATTTTCTGACAAAAGAGGAGACCTTGGCCAATTACGCTTTGCTCGACGACTCCGATTTGCTTTGCGCCATTAAGGTGTGGATGTCGCACGACGACAAGGTGCTGTCTATGTTATGCGACATGTTCACCAATCGGAAGCTGTTTAAAATAAAAGAGTCGGATGTGCCGTTTGACGACGATGTGGTAAGCGAACAGATTGCACGCTATATGAATCGGCTCGGCATTTCGGAACACGAAGCCGCCTATTTCACCTATCGCGGTTCTTTTGCTTCCGACACTTACACCAAGGGCGAAGACAATATCAACATACTTTATCGCGATGGCTCGACGAAAGACATTTCGGAGGCGTCGGATATGCTGAATATATCGGTACTTTCGAAGCAGGTGCGCAAGCATTATTTTTGTTATATGAAAGACGAGGAATAAAAAAAACAAAAGTTGCAGGCAAAAACTTGCAACTTTTGTTATCTTTGTAGGAAAATAAAGAAGTATGGAATTTTCTGCCAAACAGATAGCCGAATATCTCGGTGGAGAGATAGTGGGCGACGCAAATGTGACAGTCTGTACATTTGCAAAAATCGAAGAAGGCGTGCCAGGTGCATTGTCTTTCCTTTCAAATCCCAAATATGTGCATTACATTTACGAAACGAAATCGTCTATTGTGCTGGTGAACAAAGACTTTGTTCCCGAACAGCCGATTAGTGCGACGCTCGTCAAGGTTGATAACGCCTACGAAAGCCTTGCTAAGCTGCTGACGCTTTACGATTCGATGAAACCGAAAAGAAAAGGCATTGACCCCTTGGCTTATGTGGCTCCGACTGCCAAGATTGGCAAGGATGTGTATCTGGCTCCTTTCTCGGCCGTGGGCGATAATGCTGAAGTGGGCGATGGCACTGAACTGCATCCGCATGCCACTGTAGGTCCACGCGCCAAAGTGGGTAAAAACTGCATCATGTACACCAATGCAAATGTGTATCACGACTGTCGTGTGGGTGACAACTGCATTCTGCATTCGGGCAGTGTAGTAGGAGCCGATGGCTTTGGCTTTGCTCCGCGTCCCGACGGAAGTTATGAGAAAATTCCGCAGATAGGCATCGCCGTGTTAGAGGATGATGTGGAAATAGGCGCCAATACCTGTGTCGATCGCGCTACAATGGGGGCCACTGTCGTACATAAGGGCGTTAAACTCGATAATCTGATTCAGATAGCTCATAATGTTGAGGTGGGCGAAAACACCGTGATGGCATCGCAGGTTGGAGTGGCGGGCTCGACAAAAATCGGTCGCCAGTGTGTGATAGGCGGTCAGGCGGGCTTCGCTGGACATATCCATGTGGCCGACGGTGCGCAGATTGGCGCTCAGGCCGGCATTATATCTTCGCTCAGCGAAAAAGATGTGGAAACGCCGATTATCGGTTCGCCTACTATGCCTGCAAAGCAGTTTATGCGCAGTTCGGCAGTGTTCCGTAAACTGCCCGATATGTTGAGGACAATCAATGAACTGCAGCGCGAAGTTGAACAATTGAAAAAACAATTGAATAAAAATGAGTAAACAGAAAACTTTAAAAGAGGCCTTTTCGCTCGAAGGTAAAGGACTTCATACGGGTTTGAATGTGAAAATCACTTTTAAACCTGCACCAGAGAATCATGGTTATAAGATTCAACGTATTGATTTGCCAGAAAAACCTATAATTGAGGCGTTGGCAGAAAATGTGCAAGGAAGCAACCGCGGCACTGTGCTTTGCAAAAATGATGTGAAAGTGAGCACCGTGGAACATGGTTTGGCGGCATTGTTCGCTTCGGAGATTGACAACTGTCTGATAGAGGTGAATGCTCCTGAATTCCCGATTCTCGACGGCAGCGCAAAATATTACATCGAGCAGATTCAGAAAGTGGGTGTTGTTGACCAGGCTTTGGATAAAAACTACTTTGTTGTACAAAAAAGAATTGAATACACCAACGAAAACGGAACTTCTATCGTGTTGCTGCCCGATGATGATTTCACAGCGCTTGCGCTCGTGAATTTCGATTCGCCAGTATTGTCCAATCAGTTCGCTTCGCTGGACAGATTGAGCGATTTCGCTGCAGAAATTGCTTCGTGCCGTACCTTCGTTTTCGTGCGCGAAGTAGCGCAGCTCTTGCAGGCCGGTTTGATTAAGGGCGGCGATTTGGACAACGCCATCGTGATTTATGACCAGGAAATGTCGCAGTCTGACTTCGACAATTTGGCAAAGTCGTTGAATATTGAACAGAAAGACGCCAAGAAAATAGGATATATCAACAATGAACCGTTGCGCTTTGTGAATGAACCTGCACGCCACAAACTGCTGGATGTGCTTGGCGACCTTTCGTTGATTGGACATCCTATTAAAGGAAAGGTGATTGCCACTCGTCCAGGACATTTTGCCAACACCGAATTGGCGAAAAAAATCCGCAAACAAATTCGCATGCAGGACATGCAAGTGCCTGCCTACGATCCGTGCAAGGAACCGATATACGACGTCAACAGAATTCGTCAGTTCTTGCCGCATCGTTATCCTTTCTTACTGATTGACAAGATTATAGAGATTACTGACCGCATGGTGGTTGGTGTGAAGAATGTGACGGTGAACGAGCCGTTCTTCCAAGGCCATTTCCCCGAAGAGCCGGTTATGCCGGGTGTGCTGCTGGTAGAGGCTATGGCGCAGACAGGCGGTATCATTGTATTGCACAGCATTGAAGAACCGGAACGCTATTCAACCTATTTCCTTTCAATCAACAATGTGAAATTCCGCAGAAAAGTGGTGCCGGGCGATACGGTCATTTTCCGTTTGGAACTGCAATCCGAGATTCGTCGAGGCATCGCCAGTCTGAAGGGTTATGCATTTGTAGGTGACAAGATTGCAGCCGAGGCGGAACTGTTGGCGCAAATAGTGAAAAACAAATAAAAAGAAAAATATGAATACAATCAGTCCAATGGCTTATGTTCATCCTGATGCAAAATTGGGTGAAGGTGTGATTATCGATCCGTTTGTTTCTGTTGCGGGAAATGTGGAAATCGGTGATGGAACGCATGTGCATTCTCATGCTACCATTATGGATGGCGCCCGAATAGGAAAAAACTGTAATATTTATCCGAATGCTGTCATTTCGTGCATACCGCAAGATTTGAAATTTGTAGGCGAAGAAACCACAGCTGTCATAGGCGACAACACTTCAGTAAGAGAGTGTGCCACAGTAAACAGAGGCACCAAGTCGCGCGGAACAACAATTGTCGGCAGCGACTGTTTGTTGATGGCTTATTCGCACATTGCGCATGATTGCGTGTTGAACAATCACATCATCATTGGCAATGCTACACAGATTGCGGGCGAAGTGGAAGTGGACGACTGGGCTATCATCAGTGGCGGAACACTGATTCATCAGTTCACCAAAATTGGTGCGCATGTGATGATTCAAGGCGGTTCGAAGATAAACAAGGACATTCCGCCGTATGTGACGGCAGGACGCGATCCTATTGCCTATTGCGGCATCAATTCAGTGGGATTGAAACGCCGCGGATATTCCAACGAGGAGATTCGTGACATTCAGGATATATACCGTTATCTTTATCTGTCAGGAATGAATGTGTCTTCGGCTGTTGACCGCATTATGGAAGAGGTGAAGGAGTCGAAATTTCGCGATCAGATAGTGTCGTTTGTGAAAGGGTCGCAACGCGGCATATTGAAAGGATATACCGATTGACAAGAAAAAATGACAAATAAAGAGTGGGGCAGGTTCGCAAGGGCTTGCCTCGCTTGTTAGATGACGGCAGAGGAATGTTTGTACAGACAAAGGCGATAGTGCTGGGTGTTTCAAAATACTCCGACAGCGCACGTATGGTGAGCACTTATACAGAGAAGTTCGGCAGAGTGGATTTCTCTGTGAAGATTTCTCGCACACGCAAGTCATCATTTTCAGCCGCTTATTTTCAGCCGCTCACATTACTGGAGGTTGATTTCGATTACCGTCAGACGCGTGAAGTGCATTACATGAGAGAATGCAAGATAGTGCAACCCTATTGTAATATGCCTTATGATGCGGTGAAGAACAGCCTGTCGTATTTCTTGGCGGAAGTGATGCAGAAAACCCTGCGTACGCAAGAACAGAACATACCGCTTTTTTCGTATTTGGAGGAGTCTCTGTGTTTCTTGGATGCAACTGGCGAGCGTTGCGCTAATTTTCATCTGTTGTTCATGTTGGGTTTGTGCGGCTATCTGGGTTTTGCGCCCAACACCGAAGGCTATTCTGAAGGGTGTTTCTTCGATATGCAGGCAGGATGCTTTACGTCTCAGGCAGGACTTCATCAGGATATGTTTTCCGAGGACGACTCGAAACTTTTGAATGATTTGCTGCGTATAGGCTTTTTTGAAATGCATTTGCTCAAGATGACAGCCGCTCAACGAAATGCCATGCTTAGAAATTTGTTGCGCTATTATCAGATTCATTTACAGGGAATAGGAGAGTTCAAAACTTTGTCGGTTCTCGAAATGCTATTCAGATAATTTGTGCAGTATGCGGAAAAACATTACTTTTGCATTCCGAATGGTCCTGTAGTTCAATGGATAGAACGGAAGTTTCCTAAACTTTAAATCCGAGTTCGATTCTCGGCGGGACTACAAACAAGAAAGGGGGCTGCAGCCCCCTTTCATTGTATATGCCTGTGTTTGAAATTATAACTCAAACGGAAAAACGAGTGATACCGTCAGGTATTTGAATGGCTCGTTATACTCGTAGTCGAAGTATTTGACGCTATCGTTTCCAAATATGTTTTTCTTGTAGTCTTTCTTGAAATCTCTGAACATATCCCATTCGTAATTCACGCGAACGCCGATATGCTTGTGCTGTATGCCTAATCCTACTCCCCATGGAATGCTTAATGCGCGGAATATGGCGTTTTTGTCACCTGCAAAATGAAAGTCGGATTCAAAGTCGTTATCCATATTTCCTTTTGAGCGCTCCATGTCCATAAAGCAGAAGTCGAATCGTGGACCGGAAAATGCGTACACCGACCATTCTTTAGGCAGACTCACGTAAAACACGGGGCGGATAGCGACATTGTAGTCCAGTTTAGAGCGCCTTGTCTTGTCGTAGTAGTCGCTTGATGGAGATTTGCTGCTTGGCTCGTCGTATTTGCCTATGCTATAGTTAAGCCCGAAGTTCATGTCCAATCCTATAGGCCCCCAAATTCTTACGATACCGCCGAAGTCAAACCCTCCGCCGTTTAGGGTTGTTGTCGCTTCAGAACCGTTTCTGAATGGTGCTGTTATCCTTATAAGCATGTTGCGTCCTGTTTCTGCTGTTGGGTCAAATGCTGTTGTTCGTTGATAATTCAACGCAATATACATCTGTCCCTTGCATCTCAAAAAATCACTCACGCGATTTTCCTTCGAACGGAGTGTGTAGGTTTTGTAAGGACTGTAGGGGTTGTTTTTCTGACTTTTTGGTGCAGCGGTTTCTTCGTGTTGTACCACTTTGGGCGCTGGCGTGCTTTGCTTTGTTTGCGCTGGAGTGGTTGAGGTTGCAGGGGTGGACTGCTCTTTTGCGGGTTGCACTTTTGCGGGTTCGTTTTTCGGTGCGGCGTTTTGTGGCGTGGTTGTCGCGGAAGTTGTCACTTCTTTCAGACAGGCAGCGGCCACATAGCCTACGCCGTTGTTGTATTTGATGATAGCCCAATCGCCGTTCACCACATACACTTCTACTTGTTGGCTGGGAGCGAGCGAACCGATTACTTTTGCGTCGGTCACTGCGTTCTCATACACGCTTACGGGAACGGGTAGGATGACGGTGTACAATTTTTCGGCGTAAGCCATAGTACCCATCAGATATAGCAGGATAAAAAGAATATAGCGTTTCATAATTCTGAGTATTTAAAGGTTTCTTATTTATAGCCGAAATAACTGTAGGTATAGCACTGTAGCGCATATTGGTTGGTTCGGCGGCAGTTTTTGAATTTCAAAGTCAGTGTACTTCCGTTGCGCTCCACTGTGATGGTGCCCGACCATGTGGCTTTGTATTCGCCGCCGGAAAAAGGTTTGCGCCGTGTACTGTTGATGGAGATGATGCGGTCGCCTTTTCTCAGTCCGCTTGATTGCACTACATTCGAATTGCTGTCGAGTCCAACCACTTTGTTGTCGGCGTTCACAATGATGCCGAAGTTGACAAGCGGCAGGTTTTTCCAAAAGAAGCGGCTGCATTCGGTCGAACTGGTGTGTTTAAGGCTGTAACTGCCGTAGAGCGGATGCTCAATCCACGAAACAGCGTTGCTGTATAGCTTGTCAACATCCAAATCGCTGTTGGTGTTGTAACTGTATTTCATCTGATAAATCATCGGTATGGTGCGTTCGCCCATGCGCGAAGCTTCCAAAACTGACACTTCCAGATAGACATTGGTGGTGGAAGTTTTATGGGTGTAGCCACCGCTTTTCACGGTTTGATACTTGTTTGTGGAGAAATTGCCGAGGTATTTGCCGTACAGGCCGTACATGGCATACGAGTTGGTCCCTGTCTGCACATGTTCCACGGTTTCGGGCACATAGGTGTATTCCACGCTTTTGTCCGCATCCTTGCTGATGGTGATTAGCAAGTCGGGATTCTGGGGGTCGCGCGTAAGTCCCATGGCGTTGTATTTCCTGCCGATTTTTTCAAGCAATTCCTTGTCGGTGAGCACATCGTCGCTCAATATCAGGAAGTCGTAGGTGCGGAAAGTGCGCCAAGGTGCATTCTCGTCCATGCGAATTTTGATATTTTCAGGCACTTTGGTGGTTTCAGTTGTCCATTTGGCATATAACGGGTGAAAACCGTATGCTTGCATCCAGATGGGGATGTCGCATTCGGTATGCACTTCGAATCGTCCTTTTGCGGGATGGTTGAGCAGTAATGTGTGCGAACGCGGCTCGGCCATCAGCGAGTTAAATTTTGCGGAATTCATGCCTTTTGCGTCGATGCCGTCGATGCGTTCGACACGTGACCCGAAATATGCCGTTTCGTCCGTGGCCTTGAATGTGGTGCTTTTATTCTCTCCAGCGTTGTCGTCCACCAGATTGTTAATGTATTTCACCACATCAATGCTTCCGCCTATAACACCTCCCCATGTGATGATTGGGTACTCGGCGTCATACCAGCCTATGCGCTCGACGTTGATGAGCGCGTTTTGGGCGGATGTTTTTGCAGGGAAGAGCAATGATGTTGCGCCCAAAATCATAAAAAATAGAAATTTTTTCATAAACAACAGATTTTTGGTGAATTGAATAAAAAATGTCATAAATATATGTTAAAACAAATGTAAATTAAAAAATGTTACTTACCAAATGTTTTTTCATTTTTTTCCCTTTTCTGTTAATTAAAAAACGAAAAGGCGTAATGTCATGATTTTTTGTTAATTTTGCGACTTGAAAAAAAAGATGCGTAAAATAAAAACGCTATTTTCTCGTTTTGTCTATAAATTTACAGATGATGCCAAAAAATATTATAATAGCAGTTGTGATGCTGGCGGCTTCGCTGAATATATCGGCGCAGAACAAAGTTGTGCAGAACCAGCTGCAGTCCGACAACAAAACGATTCATTTCGGTTTCACGCTTGGTATGGATTTCATGAACTTGGGTGTCCGCCAATCGAACGCCGTAGCGCCCGACGGCAATGTGTATTCAATGAGCGTGAACAAGTACAATCCCGGTTTTACGGTGGGTGTGATTTCAGATTTGCGCCTGTGCGAATATCTGAATCTGCGCTTTGTTCCGATTATCCATTTTGGCGATATATCTACAACTTTCATAGACCAAAAGCAGAATGAGGTCAAGACTTATTCGTTGAAGTCAACAGTGGTCGATTTCCCTGTGTATCTCAAGTATCGCGCCAAGCGTATAAACAATTATCGCCCGTATGTGCTGCTCGGCGGCGGTTTGCAGTATCAGGTGGGACGCCAGAAAGGCGAAGCGCTGCTGCTCAAACCAGTTGATGTGAGCATTGAGTTTGGCGTAGGATGCGATTTCTATTTGCCGTACTTTAAGTTTGCGCCTGAACTGAAATTCTGTCTCGGCATGCTTGATGTGCTCGAAAAAGACAGACATGATTTGCTGATTGAATCAGACCGTAAATATACTGACGCCTTGCTTCGTCTCACAAGCCGTGTTCTGGTGCTTACATTTAACTTTGAGTAAAGGATGAAGAAAAAGAGTTTTGCATTCTTTTTTCTGCTCTTCGTACTGGCACAGCAAATGATGGCCAAGTCATGTTATCTGCTTACTTGTGCGCCAGGCGAAAAAGTTTATGAAATTTACGGCCATTCTGCACTGCTTGTAGTTGACGATGAAAATATAGGAAGGGTATATAACTACGGCATTTTCTCGTTTTCCGAAGAAAATTTCATGCTGAAATTTGTGCTCGGACAGACAAACTATCTGCTTGATGACGATGATTTCTATGCTTTCTTGTCGGGCAGAAAAACGGATGTTTCGCTGCTGAAGCTCGATTTGACTGATATTGAGCAAAATCGCTTGGATTCGCTCTTGCAGGAAAATATGCGTATAGAAAACCGCCGTTATCTATACAACTATTTCAACGACAACTGCGCCACGCGTATACGCGACTTGATTGAAAAAAGCGCACATGTGTCATATAATGAAATTCCTGCCGCCACCTATCGTACTTGTGTGCGTGACTGTGTGGGCGACAACTGGCAGATGTTCGGCATCAACTTGCTGCTTGGCGCGCCGGCCGATACGCTTATTTCGGTGCGCGAACAAATGTTTTTGCCATTGGTGATGGAGGAGGCGTTCGCGTCGGCAACGGTGATGCGCGACAGCATGACTGCTCCTTTGGCCTCAACACCGGCAGCGCTTATCCCTGGCAGGCAAGCTAATCATGAGGCGCAGAAATCGTTGTTCTCACCGACACTTTTTTTTGCCTTGTTGCTGATGGCGGTGGCATGGTGCACTTTGCGTGAGTGGCGCAAAAAACGATGGAACCGTGCTGTAGATGCGTTGTTGCTGTTGTCGTGCGGATTGGCAGGTGTCATCGTTTGTTTCGTGTCGTTTTTCTCCATTCACCCTACGGTTTACCCCAATTATGTGGCGCTGCTGATGCATCCTTTGCAACTGGTGGCGCTCGCATTGCTGTTTTTTTCTCCAAAGAGCTATGTGTATTATGCCTGCCTGAATCTGTTGTCGCTTGCGGTAATGATGGCGATTGGCCTTTGCGGTGTGCAGCATTTCGATGCTGGCGTGTATTTGCTTGCCGCTGCTTTCTTTATGCGTGCTCCGCTGATGGTGCTCCGCTTTTGATATTGAGGCTTGAACTCATATATTGCCGATAAAATATTTTTTTTGCGGAGAAGATTTTGATTTCTTGCCAAAAACATTTAAATTTACAAACACTTAACGCTGATTGTTAAGTGCGAAAAAAGACCAAAACAACAATTTAATGTATAACAATTTAAAATCATTTGCGTTATGAAGAAATTATTTACTTTTTTGGCTGCCGTACTTTTCGTCGGCAGTATGACGGCTACGGTAAACACTGGAGCCAAAGCTCTCTCCTCTTTTATTCATGGCGAGTACGTTGCTAAGACTGCTGAACTGCAGGCAGTCAGTGATTCCACCACATGGGATTTTTCCATGATTGCAGCCAATACGGAAAATGCCTTCTATAGCAGCAACGGCATCAAGCTGACGGCAGAATCAACGCCGAATAAGGATGAAGAAGTTGTCTATGCTAATTATTCAGCCGATTATATGACTTTTGGCGAAGGCTTTGATGCTACTACCATGGCATTCAAAGGAGAGTTTCCTATCTGCAAGAATCAGTACTGCCAGGCTGGTACGCTTCATTTCAAGGCAGAAGTTCCCGGAACTATCGTAGTCAAGTTCTCCGATACCGGTTCGTCCGCAAGTGCAAGTGCAGTAAAACGCTATCTCGTTGTAAATGATGAGCAGACCGAATATTGGACCTCTCGTCCCAACAATGGCGAGGATTCGTACGAGGCTAAACTCAATGTGATTTCGGATGCTATTGAAGTTCCTGCCGGAGATGTTACCATTACCGGTTCGTCTGCCATCATTATTTATTTCGTCACCTTCGTTCCTGCAAAAGCAGAAGGTCCGAAGAATCTCGGAGAGAAAACCATCGCCGAGTTCCTCGATCTCAAGAATACCGTAGATACATGCGTGCTGACCGGTGTCGTTACTTCGATTACCAGCACCACTTACGGCAACCTCTATCTTGCTGAAGAGACCGACACCCTTTATGTATATGGCGTCCTTACTCCGGCTGGTGAGGCTAAGAAATTTGAGAACCTCGGCGTAGAAGTAAACGATACCCTGACCATTAAGGCTATTTATAGTGAGTATCAAGGTAATCCGCAGGTTAAAAATGCTGTCTTCGTTGATGTCAAGAAATATGTTGAGCCGGCAACCACCTACTCGCTGGACATTACTCCTGCCGAGCATGCAGACTACACGGTCACGGTCGGTGGCGAGATAGTTGGCGACGAGGTTGAACTCGAGGAAGGTGATGAAGTTGTCATCACGGCGACACCCGAACAGGGCTACGAGTATGCCAAGACTCCCGAGGGTTGGGTGAAACTGCTTGACGGCACCGGCATCACAGCTACCTTCACGGTTTCTGGCGCCGATCTCACGATCAATATCCCGGAACCGAAGGTGAAATCAGCTGGCATTGAAGATTTGCAAAGCGACAAAGCAGCGGGCAGCAAGGCACAGAAAGTGCTCATTGACGGTGTGATGTACATTATCCTGCCCGACGGCAGTGTAATCAGCGGAAGCGGTGCAAGAGTGAAATAAAACGCGCTGTCATCATAGATGGCAAAAAGGTCATCTTGCATAAGTAAAAAAAACTGCATATAGAAAAAAGGTTTGCGTTGTCCGTTACTGGAGGCGCAGACCTTTTTTGTTTCAAGTGAATGGCAGGCTTATTTCCCAAAGACCACAAAGAAAAGGTGTCCCAAAACAAGCTTTAAGAAACTGAAAATCCTTGCAATTGTTCTGAAAAATGAATCAATAAAATTTCAAACAGTTTCTTGGTAGCCTAATGTCAATGTCAAAATTATTGGAATTAAAATAATTGAAAAATTGGATAATTGAATGCTCGTCCGTTCCTAATTCTCCACTGTCCATTATCAATTATCAATTTAATTGTCTATCTTTGTGAAAAATCTTGCGAAATGGATGTAAGGATAGAACCATCGTGGAAAAAAGTTTTGCAATCGGAGTTCGATGAGCCTTATTTTGTTGAACTGACAGATTTTGTGCGTTCGGAATATGCTTCGCGAAAGATATTCCCGCCCGCCAAACTGATTTTCAATGCGTTCGATCAATGCCCGTTCGACAAAGTGAAAGTGGTGATATTGGGGCAAGACCCCTACCATGATGATGGTCAAGCGCACGGGTTGTGCTTCTCGGTGAACGACGGTGTGCAGTATCCGCCTTCGTTGCAGAATATCTTTAAGGAGATACACGACGATTTGGGCGTTGCCGTGCCGCAGTCGGGCAATTTGGAGCGCTGGGCGCAGCAAGGTGTGCTGCTGCTCAATGCCACGCTCACCGTGAGGGCGCATCAGGCAGGCTCGCACCAGAACAAGGGTTGGGAACGCTTTACCGATGCTGTGATACGGAAGATAGCCGAAGAGCGTCAGCATGTGGTGTTTATGCTGTGGGGTTCGTATGCGCAGCGCAAAGGTGCATTCATCGACACCAGCCGCCATTTGGTGCTGAAAGCGGTTCACCCGTCGCCGTTGTCGGCCTATCGCGGCTTTTTCGGATGCAAACATTTCTCGCAAGCCAATAATTATTTGATTTCAAACGGATTAACGCCAATAGAGTGGTGACAATTCATAATTCATAATTCATAATTCATAATTCATAATTCATAATTGACTTATGCCATTAAATATTCCAGAAAAATTACCAGCTATCGAACTGCTGAAAAAAGAAAATATCTTTGTCATCGACTCGAAACGTGCCAACAAACAGGATATCCGTCCGTTGAAAATCGCGTTTCTGAATCTGATGCCGATAAAGATAACGGCCGAAACAGATTTTATCCGTCTGCTTTCGAACACGCCGTTGCAGATTGAGATAGAGTTTATCAAAATAAAGAGCCATACCTCGAAAAATACGCCGGTAGAGCACATGCAGGCGTTTTACATTGACTTCGACCAGATAAAGGAACACAAGTATGATGCGCTGATTATCAATGGTGCGCCGCTCGATTTTGTGGAATACGAGGATGTGAAATATTGGGATGAGCTTACCGAAATTCTCGATTGGGCAAAAACTAATGTCACCGCCCGCTTCTTCATCTGCTGGGGGGCGTTTGCAGCGATGTATTATTATTATGGAATTCCAAAATATGTGCTTCCTAAGAAGCGTTTCGGCATATACGAACACAAGGTGAAGGATGCTAAAAATCCAATATTCCGCGGGTTTGACGATTATTTCTATATGCCTTACAGCCGTCACATCGAAGTGCACAAAGAAGATGTGGAAAAGGTGAAAGGACTGAAAATTATAGCAGAATCAACCGATGGCGATGTGGGCATTGTGATGGGGCAGCGCGGAAGGGAATTTTTCGTGTTCGGACATCCCGAATATGTGGCCGACACCTTGGCGAACGAGTATTATCGCGACAAAGAGCAAGGAAAGCCTATTGAGATTCCCGAACATTATTTCGAGAACGACGACCCTCGTAAAAAACCTGTGGTTCGTTGGCGCTCGCATGCCAATCTGTTGTTTACCAACTGGCTGAACTATTTTGTGTATCAGGCTACTCCTTACGACATCAATTCGATACATTAAACTGCTTCAGCGCGGCAAAAAACGTTTTGAATGGAACTTCTCTCTCCAGCCAAAGACATAGCCTGCGGCATCGCGGCTGTCAATCATGGTGCCGATGCAGTATATATTGGCGCATCAGATTATGGTGCGCGTCGTTCGGCGGCCAATTCCGTGTCGGACATTGAGCAGTTGGTGAAGTATGCCCATCGGTATCATGCCCGGATATATGTCACGCTGAATACCATATTGCGTGATGAGGAGCTAGAGCCTGTTCGAAGGCTGGCTTGGCAACTTTACGACGCAGGCGTCGACGCTTTTATCGTGCAAGATATGGCGTTGCTCGAAATGGATATGCCTCCAGTGCCGCTTCATGCCAGTACGCAGATGGACAACCGAACGGCGGAAAAGGTGCTGTTTCTCGAAAAATGCGGCTTCCGTCAGGTGGTGCTGGCGCGCGAAACGCCGTTGGCGACTGTGCGTGAGATTGCCTCGCAGACCAATGCGGCGTTGGAGTATTTTGTGCATGGCGCGTTGTGTGTGAGTTACAATGGGCAGTGCTATTTGAGTGCCGCCGCATGCGGACGGAGTGCCAACCGTGGCGAATGCGCCCAATATTGCCGTTTGCCGTACGACTTGATGTCAGCCGACGGAAAAATGTTGAGAAAAGGGAAATACTTGCTTTCGCTCAACGATTTGAATCTCTCCGAACACCTGTTGGAACTGATGGATGCCGGCATTTCTTCTTTCAAAATAGAAGGACGGCTGAAAGATGAAAACTATGTGAAGAACGTGACGGCCTATTATCGCCAGAAGATGGATGCCATATTGGAAGGACATCCACATTATCGCGCTTCTTCGTCAGGAAAAACGACTTTCTTCTTTACTCCCAATCCTCAGAAAACCTTTTCGCGTGGCATGACGACGTATTTCCTTTATGGACGGGATAAGAACACGGTTTATTCTATGCACGCTACGCCAAAGTCGCAAGGCGAACTGATAGGCACGGTGAAACAGTCGTTTCCCGACAGTCTTTCGCTTCAGTTGCGTGAGGGGGTGGCTTGTCATAATGGCGACGGTTGTTATTTTATTGACAAAGAAGGCGAACTTTGCGGATTCAGGGTGAATCGAGCAGAGGGAGCGCGTTTGTTCCCCAACGAAAAGGTGATGCCCGAGCGAGGTGTAGCGGTTTATCGCAACTATGATGCGGAATTCATGAAAATCCTTTCGGGCAAAACAGCCGAGCGCAGAGTGGCGGCAGATATTGTTTTTGAAGAGACGGAACAAGGGTTCGCGTTGCGGCTGACCGACGAAGACGGAAATATGGTCAGCAAAGTAATGCGCGCCGATAAGGAATTGGCTAAAAATGCAGCGCGTGCCGAAGAAAATTTGCGTGCGCAGCTTGTCAAAATCGGCAATACCTATTTCTATCCCCGAAAGGTGGAAATTCGATTGTCCCAAATGTATTTCATTCCGATGTCGATACTGGCAGAGTGCCGCAGGGAGGCGTTCGACCTCCTGGCGACGGAACGTGAGCAGGCTTATACGCCGCAACGCGCAACGATGCGGCCTACCTCACATCCTTATGTGACGGACCGCCTGGATTATACGGGCAATGTATGCAACAGCAAGGCCGAAGCGTTCTATCGTCGGCATGGTGTCACGCATATCGAATCCGCGTATGAACTGCAGCCACGGGAGCAAGTGCCTGTGATGTTCACCAAATATTGCATTAAATACAGCATTGGCCTTTGTCCGAAACATTTCCCCGATGCTGAAAAAGTGAATGAACCGTTGTCGCTGCGCCACGGCAATCTGGTGCTGCGCTTGCAGTTCGATTGCAAAAACTGCATGATGAAAGTGGTGAAATAAGAGGGAATGCGTCTTTAACTTAGAAATCGGAAATTAGAACTTATAAATCAGAATTTTCTTGTATCTTTGTGAGTTAAGTTTTTTGAGAAGAATGAAAACAAGATATATTGCTTTGATTGCTCTGTTGTCGGTGTTTTGCGTTTCGTGCGGCGTGAAGTCTGCCATCGCTAAAGCCGACAAGAAATATACTGCGGGCGAATACTTCGCGGCAGGAACGGCTTATAAACGTTGCTACAAGCGCGTGCCGTCCAAAAACAAGCCTTTGCGCGCCGAGGTGTCGATGAAAATGGGCGACTGCTACTGGCGCACCAATAATTCGCGTGCTGAATATGCCTATATGAACGCTATACGCAACAAAACCACCGATCCGCTGGCTTTTTTGCGATACGCTGATGCGTTGCGCCGCAACAAGAAATATGCCGATGCCAAGAAGAATTATGTGATTTATAGTCAGCTTGTTCCGGATGATGTGCGTGGAGCTAATGGCGTAGAGTCGTGCGACAGTCTGCAGTCATGGAACAGCGAACGCCAATACTATAAAGCGAAGAAGTGCGACGAACTGAACATGAAAAAATCGTCGGAGTTTTGTCCGGCCTTCCCTGCCGACGGCGATGTGGTATACTTTAATTCTACGCGCCCCAACGAGGAGACGGGCGGCAAGGCAAGTGCTGTCACTGGATTGCGCAATAACGATATTTTTGTGGCAAAAAAGAACATGGCAGGGAAATGGGAGGCGGCCTATGCCGTTGAGGGTGACTTGAACTCGGCTCACGACGAAGGTGTGATTTCTTTCTCGCCCGATGGCAAGACAATGTATTTCACCAAATGTCCATCGGCTGCCGAAACGGACAAAACGGCCGAGATACACATGTCAAAACGCTCCGGAGCCAAATGGAGCGCAGGCGAGCGCGTGAAAGTGCTGTCAGACTCCACGCTGATGGCGGCGCATCCTACGCTCTCGCCGGATGAGAAATATCTGTATTTCGTGTCGGATATGGAAGGCGGATTTGGCGGCAAAGACATTTGGCGCGTAGAGGAAATTAACGGCAAATGGAGTCTGCCCGAAAATCTTGGACCGGAGGTGAATACCGCCGGCGACGAGATGTTTCCCTATATGCGTGACAACGGCGAGCTTTATTTCTCGTCTGACGGACATCCCGGTTATGGCGGCTTGGATATCTTTAAGGCTATCGTGGGCGACGACGGCAAATGGAAAGTGCAGAACATGAAGCGCCCTTTCAACTCCAACGGCGACGATTTCGGCATTTCGTTTGTTCCGAAAGGCAATACGGGTTTTTTCTCGTCGAACAGGGGCGAGACGAAAGGATACGACAAACTGTGGGCGTTTGAGGATGTGAAAATCGTATATGCCGTCAGCGGCGTGGTGACTGATTCTAAAAACGAACCGCTGTCGGATGTCACAATCCGCATAGTGGGCGATGACGGTACTAATGCGAAATTCCGCACGCAAAAAAACGGTTCGTTCGAGTATCAGTTAAAAGAGAATGTCCGTTATGTGATGCTGGCATCGTGCCGCGGATACCTGAATAGAAAAGAGTCTGTTTCGACTGTGGGGCTGGAAGACGGCAAGGAATTTAAGAAAAATATTCAGCTGGCGTCGATAAGCAAACCGGTGCAGGTGAACAATATCTTCTACGAATTCGGCAAATGGACCCTTACGCCCGATTCGGAAGCGGGATTGAAGGATTTGGCGAAAATCCTGACCGATAACCCGAATATCACAATGGAAATAAGTGCGCATACCGATATGGTGGGTACCAATGCGGCCAACAAAGAGTTGTCGGAGAAGCGTGCGCAAGAGGTGGTGAAATATCTGTTGAAAGCCGGTATAGAGCCTGAGCGTGTGACGCCTGTGGGTTATGGCGAGGAACAGCCTGTGGTGGTTGACGCCAATCTGGCGAAGAAATACAATTTCCTCCGTGTGGGCGAAGTGCTGGACGAGACTTCCGTCTTGAGCCGTCCGCAAGACCAGCAGGAGATTATCAACCAGATAAACCGACGCACAGAATTCCGCGTGCTGAAAACAACTTATAATATGTATTAAAACAGAAGCGAGAAGATAGAAACAAGAAACAAGAAACGAGAAGCGAGACTCAGACTCAAATATTCAAATATTCAAATCTTCAAATCAGTAATTTAAGAATCCTCATGAAACAATACTTAGACCTTTGCAGCACAATACTTGAACATGGCGTGAGAAAAGACGACCGTACGGGTACGGGCACCATTTCGTATTTTGGCTATCAGATGCGTTTCAACCTTGAAGACGGATTCCCGTTGCTCACAACCAAGAAATTGCATTTGAAGAGTATTATTTACGAACTGCTTTGGTTTATCAAAGGCGATACGAATATCAAATATCTGGTGGATAACGGGGTGCGTATATGGAACGATTGGCCGTATGCTGCCTATAAGAAATCTGCTGATTATCAAGGAGAAACGATAGAGGAGTTCGCGGCAAAGATAAAAGAAAGTGACGTGTTTGCCGAAAAATGGGGACAACTTGGTCCTGTGTACGGCAAACAGTGGCGTAACTTTGGCGGTGTTGACCAGCTGCAGCAGCTCATCGAACAGATAAAGAACAACCCAACCAGCCGTCGTTTGATAATTTCGGCTTGGAATGCAGGTGAAATTGATGCGATGGCACTTCCGCCATGCCATTGCTTTATGCAGTTTTATGTGAACGAAGGCAAACTGTCGTGCCAACTTTACCAGCGTAGCGCAGATGTCTTTTTGGGTGTGCCGTTCAATGTTGCCAGTTATGCGCTGTTCACGATGATGATAGCGCAAGTGACAGGTCTGAAGCCCGGCACTTTTGTGCATACCCTTGGCGATGCGCATATCTATACCAACCATTTGGAGCAGGTGAATCTGCAGCTCACACGCGAGCCGCGTCATCTGCCTAAGATGAACATCAACCCGAATGTGAAAAGCATTTTTGATTTTAAATTTGAAGATTTTGAGCTTACCGATTACGATCCTCATCCGCACATCAAAGGCGTTGTGGCAGTGTAATTAATTAACAATTAACAATAGACTTTGACTTTGACGCTGACATCAAATCATTTCATACATCAATACATTTATACATCATACATTGTACACCGTACATAATACATAATACATAAATTATGCTTTCTATCATCGTTGCAATATCAGAAAATTACGCCATAGGCAAAAACAACGACTTGCTTTGCCGCATTTCGGCCGATCTGAAGCGTTTCAAAGCGCTGACCACGGGACACACCGTCATCATGGGGCGCAACACTTACCTGTCGTTGCCTAATGGTGCATTGCCCAACCGCCGCAACATCGTTGTGAGCCGCACAATGCATGACGCTGATGACCGCATCGAGATAGCATCATCGCTCGAAGAGGCGATACAGATGTGCAATGACGAGGACGAAGTGTTTGTCATTGGCGGCGCGCAAATCTATAAGCGTGCCATCGGCATGGCCGACAGGCTTTACATCACATGGATTCATCATGCGTTTGACGATGCCGATGTGTTCTTCCCAGAAATAGAGATGGAAGAATGGACTGAAGTGTCAAGAGAACGCCATGCAGCCGATGAGCGTAACGAGTACGACTATTCGTTTGTAGAATATCGGAGAAAATAAGCTGCGAAAAAATCCAAGCATCTGCAGGGAATGAGATTTTCTCTGTAATAATATAACTATTCAAGATTGCACATTTAGTGCAATCTTTGTTGTTTTTGAACATAATCCGTAAAACCACAAAACCTCGTAGAGGTTTCACGGTGTGATTGTTATGTGCAGATTTCTCTTTGTTTCCAAATATTCCCAATTATGTTCAAAAATTTGCCGTTATCGGCAAGTTTTTGTATATTTGTGGCATGTTTCATTAAAAACTTGCCGATAGGATGGATTATATTTCAGTTGTTCAATTTGCCGAGAAGTACGGTATCAGCGAGCGCACTGCTCGCAATTATTGCGCTTCGGGCAAAATCAGTGGAGCTTTCCTGACAGGAAAGACATGGAACATTCCAGCTGATGCCGCAATGCCACAAAGGGGGAAACTGCGTGTTTCGCCTTTGCTGGAGCGCTTGCGGCAAGAGTGGGAAGCAAGGATGAAAGGCGGCATTTACCACCGTACGCAGATAGATTTGACATACAACTCCAATCATATCGAGGGCAGCCGTTTGAGTGAAGAGCAGACGCGCCGCATTTTTGAAACAAATACGCTTGGTGTGGTGGACGATACTTTGCGCATTGACGATATTTTGGAAACAGTCAATCATTTTCGTTGCATTGATTATGTGATTGAACATGCGACCGAAAAACTTACTGAAGCGCATATAAAGCAATTGCATGCAATGCTGAAAAACAGTACATCCGATAGCCGTAAGCAGTGGTTTGCCGTCGGAGATTATAAGCGTTTGCCAAACGAGGTGGGTGGAGAAGAAACCATTCAACCCGAAAAAGTGAAAGAGAGCATGCGTTTATTGCTGTCGTCTTACAATGGTCTGAAGCAGGTTTGTTTTGATGATGTGCTGGATTTTCATGTGAAGTTCGAACGCATACATCCCTTTCAGGATGGCAATGGTCGTGTGGGGCGTTTGCTGATGTTTTGGCAGTGCCTGCAGTCGGACATAGTTCCGTTCATTATAACGGAAGATTTGCGTTTTTACTATTATCGTGGCATTCAGCATTGGGGACATACAGATGGATTCTTGCGTGACACTTGCCTTACAGCGCAAGATAATTACAAGCGTATGCTTGACTATTTCAAAATTAAGTACTGAACAAAAAAAATGCGGGTAGAAAGGCGTTCCGTATGAATGCCAGATATTAATTTTGTGAAACACCTACGGCGTTTTTGTGTGTGGTTGGTGGTGGTTTTTATTAATATGTAAGTCCTAACGGACTATTATCTCCCTTCTGTCGATAATTTCTAATTTGAAAATTTGAAGATTTTGTCTGCGTCAGAGTCATAGTCAGTGTCAAAGTCATAGTCCATTGTCAATTATCCATAATCCATTATCAATTGTCAATTAATTTCCCTATCTTTGTACTTTCATTCCGTCAATGCGACTTTAACGGAGCGAAATTCCTATTTTATTGGAAATTAAATAATTAGATAATTGAATAATTGAACAGTTTATGGAAAAGATTGTAGTTCTTGATTTTGGCGGTCAGTATGCCCACTTGATAGCGAACAGGGTGCGCCGTTTGGGTGTGTTCACCGAGATTCACTCGCCCAATGCTCCTGTAGCGGAGTTGGCAGGCGCAAGCGGAATTATTTACAGCGGCGGTCCGTCAAGTGTGTATGCCGAAGATGCGCCGGAATACAATCCCGAAATCATCAATATACCGGTTCCTAAACTTGGCATTTGTTATGGCCATCAGCTTTTGGCGCAGCAGTTGGGCGGTACGGTCACTCCGGGCAAAGTGAAAGAGTATGGTATTGCCGACCTGCAGCTGACAGATGCATCGCATCCCTTGCTGAAAGACATCCCGGCTTCTTCGCCCATGTGGATGAGTCATGGCGACGCCGTATCGGCTTTGCCCGACGGCTATCGCATTATCGCTTCCACCAAAGACTGTCCGGTGGCAGCGGTGGCATTCGACGAAAGAAAAATTTACGGCATACAGTTCCATCCCGAAGTGACACATAGCAAGTTCGGATTGAAACTGCTCGAAAATTTTGTGAATATCTGCGGTTGCCAGCGTACATGGAATATGAAAAGCTATCTGCCGCAAATTTCGGAGAAAATCCGTACCGAGGTGGGCGACAGAAAAGTGTTCTTGCTCGTGTCGGGCGGCGTGGACAGTACCGTGGCCTTTGTGTTGCTCAACCGTGTTTTGGGCACCGAGCGCGTGTTAGGCCTTCATATCGACAATGGCATGATGCGTATGGACGAGTCGGCCAAAATCATCGACTTCTTGAAAGCAGAAGGCATGCATAATTTGCGCGTGGTGGATGCTACCAACGATTTTCTCGGACGATTGGAAGGTATCACAGCTCCCGAGGAGAAACGCAAGCGCATTGGCGCAACATTCTTGGTGGTGAAAGACGAAGAGATGAAAAAACTCAACCTCGACCCGAAAGAATGGATGATAGCGCAAGGAACCATTTATCCTGATACGATAGAAAGCGGCGGAACGAAAAATGCCGACCTTATTAAGACGCATCACAACCGTGTGAAAGAAGTGATGGACCTGATGGAGCAAGGCCTTTTGCTCGAACCGCTGGCCGACCTCTATAAAGACGAGGTGCGTATGTTGGGTGAAGAGTTGGGGATACCTCACAATCTGGTATGGCGCCATCCGTTCCCCGGTCCCGGACTTGGCGTGCGTCTGCTTTGTACCGACGGCAAGGGCGAGTTCGCCACGAATGCCGATGTGCCCGGATTGGACGACTATCTGAAAGAAAACAACATTGAAGGCAAAGTGCTGCCCGTGAAAAGTGTGGGTGTGCAGGGCGATGGGCGTACATACGCACAGCCGTTTCTCATTACCACACCAAATATTTCGTGGAAGCAATGCGAGAAATTCTCGACTGAGATTGTGAACCGATTCAAAACAATCAACCGTGTGATATGGCAAGTGGGAACCGTTTCTGACGAAATGCCTAAATTGGTGGCACAATATGCTACGAAAGACAAATTCGACACATTGCGCAAGTTCGATAATATCTGCACCGAATTTTTGCAGGCCAACGATTTGTACGAAAAAATATGGCAGATGCCAGTAGTGCTTACGCCATTGCGCGTGCAAGACAAGCCTTGCGTGGTGATGCGCCCGGTGAACAGTTCGGAGGCTATGACGGCTAATTTTGCCGAGATAGACCAGACGCTGTTGCAAGGATTGTGGAAAAACTTCCAGGCCGACGGCGCAGGCTCGCTTTGGTATGATGTCACCCACAAACCTCCAGGAACGATTGAGTGGGAGTAAGAAACAGATGTATGTTGCGTAAAATAGTCTGTATATTTTTTTTGCTGTTCATGACGGTGTCACTTTCGGCACAGAAATGGATGGTAAAAAAGATGAATAGAGACAGTGTTGCTGATGTGCAACTGATATATGTGAAACCTTATGTTTATGCTGTCGAAAAATCAGGTTCGCTGTATCAGGACTCGCTGTCGGATGCGGCTGCCGAGAATCTGTACAAGCTGATAAGGGACTCCCTTGGGTTGTCGTTTTCATATAGAACGATAATTGCAGATTCGTTGGAGCGTGCCGCACTTTTTGAAGAGGTCTGGAGTTTTTACAATCAAGTGCTCTATCAGCGAAATGATGACGATTCAGACGAAATTTATCGTAAAAAGAAAAAAGACGCAGAGCCGAAAGAGGCAATGTCTGTTCGCCATTATTTGCCAATGCGAATGGATTCTTTGACAACGCTTTCGGAAGCGCGTTACTCGATGTTCATTTGTGCCAAGGGCTTTGTGTTGGATGCCAAGGAATATACGAAACAGGTTGTGCTTGGTGTCATGGCAAGTTTTGTCTCTTTTGGAGCAGTCTATTATATTCCATATAAGGCAGGAAACGAGGTCACAGTTTTGCTGGTTGACAATGATACGGGGCAATTGCTTTACCGCAACAGGAATTTTGCCGAGATAAGCCATGTTGATTCAGAACAGGTGTGCCTTCAGTTGAAAAGATTGTTCAAGAAATTTTAGAATCTATCTTCTGAATTCCGAGCAGACGATGGCGGTGGCAATCGCTACATTGAGCGACTCAGAGGTCTCAGTGTTTTTTGAGAAATTAGGTATCAGCAGGCGCTCGGTGACAAGTTTGCCCACTTCAGTGGAAATGCCGTTTCCTTCGTTGCCCATCACGATAATGCCATGCTTGGGCAGTTGTTTCATGTATATGTTTTCGCCGTCGAGAGAAGTGCCGAATATAGGAGTCTCGCTGCTTATTTCAGACAGAAATTTAGGCAAATCGATGTAGTGCACTTTGACGCGTCCTACAGCTCCCATAGTGGCTTGCACCGTTTTGGGGTTGTAAATGTCGGCGGTGCCCGTCGAGCAGAAAATGTTGCGTATCCCGAACCAATCGGCAATTCTCACAATAGTGCCCATATTTCCCGGGTCTTGCACCGAATCGAGAGCCAGCGACAGGCTGCTTTTCACTTCTTTGTAATCAATTTTGAAAGACGGCTGTTCAAATATGCCGACAACGGGTTGAGGTGTCTTTTGCAAAGAGACAATCTCTATTTCTTTGGGTGTTGCCACGATGGTTTCGTTTGACTCGATATGGTGCTCGTTCAACCACTTGTCGGTGGCGATGAGCGTGACGCAACGGCAGTGTTTGGCAATGTCGCACACCGATTTAGTGCCTTCTGCGACAAACAGTTTCAGTTCGTCGCGGAATTTTTTCTGCGAAAGAGATTTTATCAGCTTTATTTTTCCTTTGCTCAACATATTGCAAAGATATTTGAAAAAATTGAAGATTCGGATAATTCTTTATTGCAAATTACTTTTTATCTTTGTGTTTTAGTTGTTTCCTGTAAGACATTTATGAGCAGAAAAGTTTTTTATATCGTGACATTGGTGTTGCTGCTCTCGTCTTGTAGTGCCTATAAGTATGTTCCGGAAGGGGAGTATCTGCTTCGCAATACATCGGTAAAAACAGATATTCCGAAGGAGGATCTTGGCAATGCGAATCTCAAGCAATATCTGCGCCAGACTCCTAACACCCGAATCTTCGGCGTGTTCCCGATGTCGTTGCATTTGTACAGCCTTTCAGGAAAAGATTCAACGCGGTGGATAAACCGTTTTCTGCATAAGATAGGTTCTGCGCCGCAGGTCTATTCGGACCGAAAGCGAATACAGTCGGCCAACGAGTTGCAGAAGTTCGCCCAAAGCAAGGGCTTTGTGGATGCCAGTGTCATTACGGATGTGTCGCTTAAAAAGAGAAAGGCTTATGTTACATATAATCTTTATGGAAAAGCGCCTTATCGGTTGCGCAATTTTTCTTTCCACTGCCGCGATACGCTGATTCAGAAGATTGTGCGTTCCGATTCCATTCATTCGTTGCTCAGGCCAGGCGCATTGTTCGATTTGGATGTGCTTGATTCCGAACGTCAGCGCATAGCGTCGTTGCTGCAGCGGAACGGATATTATAATTTTGGGAAAGAGAACATGCATTATGTGGCCGACAGCACCAAGGGTACAAATCAGGTGGATGTGCGTTTGCTGATTCGTTCCCGTGTTCGTCAGCAGGTTTCCGATTCAGTGTATGTGTCTTCTGAATTTTCGCAATACAAGATAGGGCGCGTGTTCTTTTTTGCCTCGTACGATCCCATCAACGGCATGCAGACGGCAGGAATGGACTCGGTGGTGCATGACGGTTATGTAATCTATTATACCAAAAAGCTGAAACTTCGTCCGAAAGTGCTTATCGGCAATTGCTATGTCAAACCTGGAGAATTGTATAACGAGCGGCATGTGGAGCGCACCTATACGGCTTTCAATGTGCTGCCTGCCATTAATTATGTTGACATCAGATTTGTCGAAAGCAAAACGCAGCCTCATGTGCTCGATTGCCTGATACTGCTGGCTCCGGGAAAGCCGCAGTCTTATTCGCTCGACATTGAAGGCACCAATTCTAATGGCGACCTTGGGTTTGCCGGCATTCTTGGTTATCAGCATAAGAACATATTCAGGGGCTCGGAGACTTTGAAGGCTTCTATAAAGTATGCGCGAGAAACGGAAACGGGGTCGCTTTCCGATCTGCTTAAGCATACCTCAAATGAAGTGGAGGGGAATATTTCGCTGCGTTTCCCGAAATTTTTGTTCCCATTCATAAAACAAGAGTTCAAGCAAAAGGTGCGCGCAACCACCGAGTTCGGATTCAATTACAACTACCAGCGTAGGGCTGAATTTTCACGTACCTATTCTACGGCCAGCGTCAAGTACAATTGGATTTCGCGCAATACGCGCCTGCGTCAGACTGTCGATTTGTGCGACATCAGTTACATATATCTTCCTTATGTGTCTGATGCTTTTCGCGAACGTTATCTGAATAGCGGTTCCATATTGAAATACAGTTACGAGGACCAGTTGTTGGTGGGGTGCGGCTATTCGTTTTCGCTTGCCAAACAGCCGATATCAAAACTGAAGGATAATTTCACGTTACGTTTCAGCGCCGAAACGGCAGGTAACCTCTTTTACGTACTCTCGCCGGTTTTCAGTTTGAGTAAAGTTGATGGTTCGTATACCATCGGGAAAATAAAATATGCCCAGTATATCAGGGGAACGGTGGATTTCTCTTACGATAAGTTTATCAGCAAGAAGAATAACATCGTGTTCCATATCGGTGCAGGAATGGCTTGTCCTTACGGAAATTCCTCGGTTGTCCCGTTCGAGAAACGATTCATTAGTGGCGGCGCAAACAGTGTCAGAGGATGGTCTGTACGCACCCTTGGTCCAGGTACTTACTCATACGCCGACGATATCGACTATATGAACCAGTCGGGAGATATAAAGCTTGATTTGAACATTGAATATCGGTTCAAAATGTTTTGGCGCATTGAGGGCGCGCTGTTTGCCGATGCAGGAAATGTGTGGACGCTGAACGAGTACAATACACAGCCTGGCGGAAAGTTCCATTTTTCGGATTTCTACAAGCAAATGGCGTTGGGCTACGGAGCTGGCCTGCGTTTCGATTTCACATATTTCTTGGTGCGTTTCGATTTTGGCCTGAAAGCATACGATCCATCCAAGATAGCAGAGGGAAAGGCGTGGCGTTTCGCTAATTTCAAATGGAAGAATGACAAGGCTTTCCATTTTGCCATCGGTTACCCGTTCTGATTCGTATTCGGCATGTAAAATTATCGTTGACATTTGCAATAAAATTTAAATAGCTTCTTATTGTCAAATAAAAAAAATGTAGTACCTTTGCACCACGAAACTGATGGTTCCGTAGCTCAGCTGGATAGAGCAACGCCCTTCTAAGGCGTGGGTCGAGCGTTCGAATCGCTCCGGAATCACATTTCTTGAAAAAAAGACTGTCTTACAGGCAGTCTTTCTTTCATTTACGATAAAAATAAGCACAACTTGCCAAAAGTACATTTATGCAGAAAATCAGAAACATCGCTATCATTGCCCATGTCGACCATGGAAAGACCACGCTGGTGGACAAAATGATTCTTGCCGGAAAATTGATTCGTGAAAACGAAAACACAGGCGATTTAATAATGGACAATAACGATTTGGAGCGTGAGCGTGGCATCACTATTCTTTCCAAAAATGTGTCTATCAATTATAAGGATGTGAAAATCAATGTGATTGACACTCCGGGGCACGCCGATTTCGGTGGAGAAGTAGAGCGTGTGCTGAATATGGCCGACGGTGTGTTGCTGCTTGTCGATGCATTTGAAGGCCCGATGCCACAAACGCGATTTGTGCTTCAAAAGGCCATTCAGCTGGGCTTGAAACCGATTGTGGTTATCAACAAGGTGGATAAGCCGAACTGCCGTCCCGACATTGTACAAGAAGAGGTGTTCGACCTCATGTTCAGTCTGGACGCTACCGAAGAACAGCTTGATTTCCCTACTATCTATGGCTCTGCAAAGCAAAATTGGATGTCGGACGACTGGAAAGCGCAGACCGACAATATCACTCCGTTGCTCGACGCTATAATAAAATACATTCCAGAACCTAAAATATTGGAAGGAACGCCACAAATGCTTATCACTTCGCTCGACTATTCGTCGTATGTGGGACGAATTGCCATCGGTCGTGTGCATCGCGGCGAGTTGTACGAAGGACAGGATGTGTCGTTGGTGAAACGCGATGGTAAAATCATTAAATCGAAAATCAGAGAATTGCATACATTTGAAGGCCTTGGCCGTCGCAAAACTGACAGAGTGCAGTGTGGCGATATTTGCGCCTTGGTTGGCATCGAAGGTTTTGAAATTGGCGACAGCATTTGTGATGCCATCGACCCGGAACCGCTTGAACCGATTGCCATCGACGAACCGACCATGAGCATGGTTTTCGCCATCAATGATTCGCCATTCTTTGGCAAAGACGGAAAATTCGTCACATCTCGCCATATCCACGAGCGTCTGATGAAAGAGTTGGACAAGAACCTCGCTCTTCGTGTGGAGAAAGATCCTTCGGCCGATCGTTGGAATGTGTTTGGCCGAGGCGTGCTCCATTTGTCGGTGCTGATAGAAACCATGCGTCGCGAAGGATACGAGTTGCAGGTGGGTCAGCCGCAGGTTATCTTCAAAGAAATTGACGGCGAGAAGTGCGAGCCGATAGAACAGCTTACAGTGAATGTTCCGGAAGAATATTCTGGAAAAATAATTGAAATGGTTTCTGTCAGAAAAGGTGATTTGAAAATTATGGAACGCAAGGGCGACCGCATACATCTGGAATTTGAAATTCCGTCTCGAGGCATTATCGGCTTGCGTACTAATATGCTGACAGCATCAACTGGCGAGGCAGTCATCGCGCACCGTTTCAAGGAATATCAGCCCTACAAGGGAGAGATTGCAAAACGCGAAAACGGTTCTATCATAGCGATGGAAAGCGGTACGGCTTTCGCTTATGCGATAGATAAGTTGCAGGATAGAGGTCGTTTCTTCATTTTCCCGCAGGAAGAAGTGTATGCAGGACAGGTTGTCGGCGAACATTCAAAAGAGGGTGATCTGGTGGTGAATGTCACGAAATCGAAGAAATTGACCAATATGCGTTCGAAGAGCGCCGATGACAAAGCAGTACTTGTTCCGCCTGTGGTATTCAGTTTGGAAGAGGCGCTGGAATACATCAAAGAGGATGAATATGTGGAAGTTACGCCTCATGCAATGCGTATGCGAAAAATTATCTTGGATGAAAATGAGCGAAAAAAACTCAAAAAAGGTTGATTTTTCTGATTGCAAAATTTATCTTTGTTACCATAAAACTGAAAAGATGATGAAAAAGATATTTTTTGCATTCGGTTTTTTATTGCTGCCGATTTTTGCAGCTTGCGCTCAAAATAAGGAGGCTTCTCCTGCTCCACAGAAGACTTATGTGAAGCATATTGACGGCAATGACTTCAAAGAGTTGATATGGGATTTCTCTGATCCTAATAACAACGGAACAATAGTGTACAAAGGCGATTTGCCTTGTATTGTCGATTTCTACACCACTTGGTGCGGTCCTTGCAAAAGAATTGCCCCGATAATGGAAGAATTGGCAAAAGAGTATGAAGGTAAAATATACATTTATAAGGTAAATACCGAAGAGCCGAACAGTCAGGTGCTATCTCATGTTTTTGGCATACGGAGTATTCCTACATTGTTTTATTTCCCCAAGAACGGGTATCCGCAAGTGTCGCAAGGGGCAATGGAAAAGGAGCAGTACAAGCAGATAATTGAAACGATACTTCTCAACAACAAATGATGCATTGTGGCATCATGCAGTCCAAATAAAAAAAATCCGTCTCGAAAGAGGCGGATTTTTTTGTTGTTTGACAGATGACTTTATTTCTTCACCAAAGCCATAGTGTCTTGTGCGATGACGAGTTCTTCGTCGGTAGGTATCACACAAACGGTGACTTTGCTGTCGGGTGCTGATATGATGGCCTCTTCGCCTCGGGTCTGATTGGCTTTCTCGTCAATCTTTATGCCCAGATATTCTAAGTCTTTGCACGATTCCCATCTGATGTCCATCTGATTTTCTCCTACGCCGGCAGTCCATACAATAATGTCTACGCCACCCATTGCGGCAGTGTAGGCGCCGATGTATTTCTTGATTCGGTAATTGTACATGTCGATGGCCAGTTTAGCACGCTTGTTGCCTGCTTTTGCTGCGTCAGACACATCGCGCATGTCGGATGAATGTCCGCTGATGCCGAGCAAACCGCATTCTTTGTTCAGAAATTCTGCCATTTCTTGCGGTTTCTTGCCGAGTTTGTCCATCAGATAGGTGACTGCCGACGGGTCGATGTCGCCAGAGCGGCTTCCCATCATCACGCCGGCAAGCGGTGTGAGTCCCATGGAAGTGTCGACACATTGACCAAATTTGATGGCAGATACTGAGGCGCCGTTTCCGATATGGCAGGTGATGATGCGTTGTGTTTTGATATCCTTTCCTAAGAATTCGCAGACGCGTTTTGAAACATAGCGGTGCGAAGTTCCGTGGAAACCATAGCGGCGTACATGGAATTTTTCGTATAGTTCGTATGGGATGCCGTACATATAGGCGTAGTCCGGCATGGTAGAGTGGAATGCGTTGTCGAACACGCATACTTGCGGAACATTGGGCATGACTGCGTTCACGGCGCGGATACCTTTCAAGTGGCCCGCGTTGTGTACGGGAGCAAGGTCGCAAAGTTCTTCAATTCCGTCTTCTACGCTTTTGTCCACGATGACGCTGTGACAGAATTTGTCGCCGCCTTGCACGATGCGGTGTCCTACGGCTTCAATTTCCGACAAATCTTTGATGGCGCCGATTTCGGGGTCGGTGAGCAACGAGAATACGAATTTCACGCCGGCGTTGTGTTCAGGCATGTCGTGCATGATTTTCTTTTTCTCGCCATTAGGCAGTGTCACTTTCACAAATGACCCTTCGATGCCGATGCGTTCTGCGCCACCGGCAGCCAGTACGGAATTGTCCTTCATGTCGTACAGTTTGTACTTGATGGATGAACTTCCGCAGTTTAATACTAATATTTTCATAAAAGTTTAAAGTTGAAAGATTAAAGTTTAAAGTTAATGGCAATGAGTTTATGGTAGATTTTTAGTGTAAAGTCTTTATTAGTCCCGATAACATCTTCGAAATTTCTTCAGTTTGAGCGGTAAGTTTATCTTTAATGTCTTTGTCTATGTATTCGATTTCGTGTGCAAGAATTAACATTGAGCGAGTTTCGCCGCATGAACCTTTTGCTATATATAAGAATCGTTTAAACTCTGCTTGGGTTCCTCTTTCAAAACCTTCTGCAATGTTGTTCATAACAGATACGCTTGCACGCTGTATTTGATCCTTGAATCCATAATCCTTTATGTTATTAGAAACCTGGTAAATGGAAACGGTCATCTCTTTTGATTTTTGCCATACTGCTAAATCTTCGAATTTTTTGAACATCGGAGAGAATGTTTTTTTTGACATTTCACTTTTTGCTTTTCTCTCATTTCCCCATCGCTTGATTTGCTGTGATGGCAATCATTTTCACAATTTCATCGGGTGTGCATCCGCGCGAAAGGTCGTTTACGGGAGCAGCCATGCCTTGAAGGATTGGGCCGAGCGCTACACCGCCAGACATTCGTTGTGCAAGTTTGTAACTGATGTTTCCAGCGTCGAGAGTAGGGAATACCAGCACGTTGGCGTCGCCTTGAATGCAGCTGCCCGGGGCTTTTTGTTTGCCCACCGAAGGCACGATGGCTGCATCAGCCTGAAATTCGCCGTCCAAAGTGAGTTCAGGTGCCATTTCTTTGGCGATTTTTGTGGCTTCTTGCACTTTGTCCACGCATTCGTTTTTGGCGCTGCCTTTGGTCGAGAAGCTCAACATGGCTACGCGTGGCTCGAAACCGCCTAACGTTTTTGCTGTCGATGCGCTTACTACGGCAATTTCGGCTAATTGTTGTGCAGTAGGGTTTGGAGTTACGGCGCAGTCGGCAAACAGGAACATGCCTTTTTCGCCAAACTCTTCCTTGCCTGTAAGCAGCAAGAATGCGCCAGATACTACGCTGATGCCTTTTTTCATTTTAATGATTTGCAGTGCGGGACGCAATACATTGCTGGTGGCATTCATGGCTCCTGCCACTTCGCCGTCGGCATCACCATTCTTGATGATAAGGCAGCCCAGATAGAGCGGATTCTTAACCAGTTTCTGCGCTTCTTCCATTGTCATGCCTTTGGCTTGGCGCAATTCAAAAAGGAGTTTTGCGTATTCATCGGCGCGAGGATTGTTCTCGGGGTCGATAACGGTGGCCTTCGAGATGTTTTTTAATCCGAAATTCTGTGCCAGTTCGTCAATTTTCGCTTTGTTGCCCAACAGAATAATGTCGGCTATTCCTTCGGCTATGGCCTGGTCGGCAGCCTTGATGGTGCGTTCTTCCGTTCCTTCGGCAAGAACAATGCGTTGCAAATTCCTTTTTGCGTTCGCTTTAATGCTTTCTATTAAATCCATGTTATTTGGTATTTGTAAATTCTAATCTAACAAAGGTAATAAAAAGTTGAACGCGGAAAGTGGTAAAAGAAGAAAGTTTTTGAAGAACTTCATAAAAAACACCGTAAAAAAATGTAATTTTGTAAAAACAAAAAACTGTATCATTATGGAAATAGCAATTATTGGTGGCGGAAACATGGGCGGAGCCATTGCCCGTGCGCTCACACAGAGCAGTATCATAAAAAAAGTGAAGGTAAGCGATGTGAACGAAAACACTCTGCGCGCATTGCAGAATTTCAACAATTCGATAGCGGTGACGACCGACAACGCGGCTAATGTAAAAGGGGCTGACATTGTGTTGCTGGCAGTGAAGCCATGGCTAGCCGAAACGGTCATAGCGGGCATTAAAGATTCGCTCGATTACGACAAGCAGATTTTTATGTCGATAGTGGCTGGCGTGCCATTTGAGAAACTGGAGGTTGCACTCAATAAAAATGGCAAACTGCCAGCGATGTTCAGAATGATTCCGAATACAGCCATCGACGTGCTGCAGAGTGTGCTGACCATTGCACCGCACAAAGACGCTCCCAAAGAAAAAGTTGATTTGATAAAATCTATCTTCGACGAAACCGGCAAGGCTTTCATTGTGCCCGAAAGTCAGTTGAACGCTTTCATGGCACTTTCGAGCTGCGGCATTGCGTATGCATTCCGCTATATTCGTGCTGCTGTTGAGGGGGCTGTCGAAATGGGCATTTATCCCGAAGTGGCAAAGCAGGTGGTTACGCAAACCTTGCGCGGCGCCATCGATTTGATAGACACTAATGACAGCCATCCTGAAGTAGAAATTGACAAGGTGACTACCCCTGGCGGCATCACGATCAAAGGACTGAACGAGATGGAAGCCAACGGATTCACTAACGCTGTCATCAAAGGATTAAAGGCAAGCTTGATAAAGTAACAAAAACATGGATTTCTCAAGGGATGCAGTTGCGGCATCCCTTTTTTATTGACTTGAATCTTGTTAGTAAGTTTCTGATTTGAAGATTTGACAATTGTGTCAAAGTTTGCGTCTGCATCAGTGTCAGCGTCAATGTCAAAGTCTCGCTTATAGATTTCACTTCGTTCAATGATTTTCAATTCTCGTTTCTTAAAAAAAATCACTAACTTTGCAATTCGATAAAATACGATATTATGAATGAACAAATAAAACAAATCGCAGAGCGTTTGCGCGGATTGCGTGATTCTGTGGATATGACGACGGCTCAGATGGCAGAAAAAGGCGAGGTGTCTCAAACCGTGTATGAGCAATACGAAAGCGGAGAGGTGGACATTCCGATGAACTTTCTTTGCAACATAGGCAAAGCATTCAATATTGACACAGCAGTGCTCATCTCGGGCGATGATACGCATGCACAGACATATTTTGTCACCCGAAAGGGCATGGGCATTTCGGTTGAACGAAACCATGCGTACAAATATCGTGACTTGGCTGGCGGTTTCAAGAATGCCAAAGCTACGCCATTTCTTGTGACTGTTGAGCCCAACAATGAGCCCATTCATCTTAATACTCATCCAGGACAAGAGTTCAACTTGGTGGTGAAAGGCAAACTGCTGCTGCAAATTGCAGGGAAGGAGATTGTGCTGGAAGAGGGTGATAGCGTATATTTCGACGCTACCAAGCCGCATGGCATGAAAGCTCTTGATAATCAAAAAGTAAGGTTCTTCGCTATAATACTATAAAATATGTTAGAAAGATTTGTAGAAAAAACGACATTCACTTCTCAAGAAGATTTTGAGAAGAATCTGAAGATAAAAACCCCTGAAAATTTCAATTTCGGCTACGATGTAGTGGATGCTTGGGCAGCCGAAGAACCCGAAAAAATTGCTATCAGATGGACGAACGACCACGGCGCTCACATTGATTTCACCTATGCCGAACTGAAGAAAAAGACAGACCAAACAGCAGCTTACTTTCAGTCGTTGGGAATAGGCAAGGGCGATATGGTGATGCTCATTCTCAAACGCCGTTATGAGTTCTGGTTTTCCATCATTGCATTACACAAGATAGGAGCAGTGGCCATTCCTGCCACGCATCTCCTTACGGAGAAAGATATTATCTACCGTGCCCAGGCGGCTACCATCAAGGCTATAGTTTGCGTAGGCGAGGATGTTGTGCTCGAGCATGTGAAGAATTCGCTTCCAAAATCGCCGAGTGTGGAATATGTCATTTCTGTAGGACCGAATGTGCCCGAAGGATTCCTTGATTTCACCAAAGGAATTGAGTCGGCTCCGGAATTCAAGCCGAAAAGAGTGAATACGAACCACGATATCTCTCTTATGTATTTCACATCAGGTACGACAGGCAACCCCAAAATGGTGGCACACGATTTTTGCTATCCGTTGGGACATATTGTTACGGGTTCTTTTTGGCACAATTTGCATGAAGGAAGTCTGCACCTTACGGTGGCTGATACAGGATGGGGTAAGGCCGTTTGGGGAAAATTGTACGGACAGATGATAGCTGGCGCTACCATTTTTGTGTACGACCATGAGAAATTTACTCCTGCAGATATGCTGAAGATGATTCAGGATTATAAAATCACTTCGTTCTGCGCGCCTCCTACCATTTTCCGTTTTATGATTCTGGAGGATTTGCGCAAATACGACTTGTCATCGCTCAAGTGGTGCACGATAGCCGGTGAAGCGCTCAACCCAAGTGTTTATGAGGAATTTCATAAATTGACAGGTGTGAAGTTACACGAAGGTTTCGGCCAGACTGAAACGACCTGTACCGTACTTACTACACCGTGGATGGAGCCAAAACCAGGTTCTATGGGACGACCGAATCCTGCTTATGACATCGACATTGTGGACGAAGAAGGAAAGCCTGTAGAACAGGGAACGCATGGCGAGATTGTAATCCGTGCTACACGCGATAACAAACCGAATGGACTCTTCCTGGGATATTACAGAGCTGAAGAGTTGACCGAAAATACATGGCACGACGGCGTTTATCATACTGGCGACGTGGCTTGGCGCGACGAAGATGGTTATCTGTGGTTTGTGGGACGAAATGATGATGTGATTAAGTCGTCTGGCTATCGTATCGGACCGTTCGAAGTGGAGAGTGCTTTAATGACGCATCCCGCTGTAGCCGAATGTGCTATCACAGGTGTGCCAGATCCTGTTCGCGGACAAGTGGTGAAAGCTACCATTGTGCTGAAAGCCGAATTTAAAGACAAGGCTGGCGACGATTTGGTTAAAGACATTCAGAATCATGTGAAACATACTACTGCGCCATATAAATATCCTCGTGTGGTAGAATTTGTGGATGTGTTGCCCAAAACTATCAGTGGCAAGATTAAACGTGTGGATTTGAGAAAATAGTTAGGAGTCAGAAAATAGATTTATTTCTTTTTCTCTTTTCAAGGATAAAAAAAACTCTGCATTATGCAGAGTTTTTTTTATTGCTTTATATTGCGCGTCAGATGGTGAATATCATTTGCTCTAACAAGAATACTGCGGCACCGCTCAAATAACCGATGGCAGCCAGCCAAGAAATGCGTTTTAGATACCAGATGAAGTCGATGCCTTCGATACCCATAGCTACTACACCTGCAGCCGAACCAATGATAAGGATGCTTCCGCCCACGCCTGCACAATAGGTGAGGAATAGCCAGAATGCGCCGTCCTGTATGTATGGAAGCAAATCAGGATTGAGCATAGACAAACCTTCAGCGGGAACAGGAACAACATCGTACATGCCAATGGCACCAGCAACAAGAGGAACATTGTCCACTATGGATGAGATGAAACCGATGATGAGTGTAATCAAGCGATAATCACCGATGGTTTTGTCAAGATATACAGAGAATGCATCCAGAATACCAGACAGTTTAAGCACGGCTACAGCCATCAAGATGCCGAGGAAGAACAGAATGGTAGGAGTGTCAACTCTGGAAAGGACCGATGATATGCGCGCTTTTTTTGCTTCGTCCACTTGTTTCATGTGGTGATAAAGATAATCGGTGTAAATCCACAAAATACTGAGGCCGAATAAAATGCCGATGAATGGAGGCAAGTGCGTTATTGATTTGAAGATAGGTACAAATATCAGTGCGCAGATGCCGAAAAAGAAAATCTTTTTTCGTTGTTTGTTGCTGATGATAGTTGCGGCTGGGTGCATGGCTCTTTCTGCAGTCTTTTCGGGCGTGCTGATATTGCCGTGCAGTGAGTAAGAAACAACAGCGAGAGGTACTATCATAGCTGCCAGCGAGGGCAAGAATAGGTTAGGGATGAGATGACCGGTTGTCACGTTTCCGCGAATCCATAGCATGATGGTTGTCACGTCACCGATAGGCGACCATGCGCCTCCAGCGTTGGCGGCGAGTACTACCATGCTGGCAAAAAGCCATCGGTCACTCTTGTCAGCAATGAGCTTGCGAAGCAACATCACCATTACGATGGTGGTGGTCAGGTTGTCGAGAATGGCCGAAAGGAAGAATGTCAACAATGAGATTACCCAAAGCAGTTTACGCTTATTCTTTGTTGTGATGCGGTCGGTGATGATGTTAAAACCTCCGTGTACGTCAATGAGTTCGACCACGGTCATGGCTCCCAGTAGGAAGAAGAGCGTTTGTGAGGCATCGCCGAGGTTTTCGATGATGTCAACATTCAGCACTTGCTCGATGCTGCGTCCGATTTGTGGTGCGTAAAAGATGTAGGCCACCCAAAGTACAGATGACAGCAGCAATGCTGTGGCAGCTTTGTTCATTTTCAGCTGATGCTCGAGCGCAATGCCGAGATAGCCGACCAAAAATGCGATAATGATAAAGGTAATCATTGGATTAAAGTTTTTAGGTTAAAATTTTTTTTCAAAGTGCAAAGATAGACAAAATAATTCAGAAACAAGAAATTAGAAGCGAGACTTTGACACAGACTTTGACGCAGACGTCAAATCATTTCATACATCATACATAAATACATCATACATGAAAATTAGAAGAGAAACAAGAGGCGAAATGCGCTTTTTAACTTTCTTCTCAAATGACGATGTTGATGCGGAAAATAAAAGAAGACCGTAGCGCGAACGCCACAGCCTTCTCCCTTATTAATTATGGAAACTTTTATTTGCTCAATGCCAATGCTACATTCACAGCGCAAGCAACGGTGCAACCTACCATCGGGTTGTTTCCGATTCCGAGGAATCCCATCATTTCAACGTGAGCGGGAACTGATGAAGAACCTGCGAACTGAGCATCTGAGTGCATACGGCCGAGGGTGTCGGTCATACCGTAAGATGCAGGACCTGCAGCCATGTTGTCGGGGTGCAAAGTACGACCCGTACCGCCACCTGAAGCTACTGAGAAATAAGGTTTGCCTGCCAAGATGCGCTCTTTTTTGTAGGTTCCTGCAACCGGGTGCTGGAAACGAGTTGGGTTGGTAGAGTTACCCGTGATAGAAACATCTACATTTTCTTTCCAAAGGATAGCTACACCTTCGCGAACATCATCGGCACCATAGCATTTCACTTTGGCGCGAGGTCCGTCGCTGTATGCTTTTTCTTTCACTACTTTCAGTTCGCCAGTGAAATAGTCGAACTCAGTCTGTACATAAGTGAAGCCGTTGATACGCGAAATGATCATGGCCGCGTCTTTTCCGAGTCCGTTCAAGATGCAACGCAATGGGTTTTTGCGCACTTTGTTAGCCATTTCGGCGATTTTGATAGCGCCCTCGGCAGCAGCGAATGACTCGTGGCCAGCCAAGAATGCGAAACATTGTGTTTCTTCGCGCAACAAGCGTGCAGCAAGATTTCCGTGTCCGATACCTACTTTGCGGTCATCAGCTACAGAACCAGGAATGCAGAATGCCTGCAGACCGATACCGATAGCTTCAGCAGCGTCAGCGGCATTGGTGCAACCTTTCTTCAATGCGATGGCAGTACCTACTACATATGCCCATTTTGCATTCTCGAAGCAGATCATTTGTGTTTCTTCGCAAGTTTTGTAAGGGTCTAAACCTGCCTTTTCGCAAATCTCGTTTGCTTCTTCTATGCTTTTAATGCCGTTAGCGTTCAATGCAGCAAGAATCTGCTTTTCGCGACGGTCTTGTGATTCAAATTTTACTTCTCTAATCATCTTGAATTGAATTTTAATTTTGAATTATTCTTTACGTGGATCTATAGATTTAACTGCTCCTTGTTCTGGTTTTGTACGTCCGTAAGTACCAGTTACGCTCTTAAGAGCTTCATCTGCAGCAACTCCTTTTTTGATAGCATCCATGAATTTACCCATATGAACAAATTCGTATCCACAAACTTCATCATCTGCGTCAAGATACATTTTTGTAATGTAGCCTTCTGTCAATTGCAAGTAGCGAGGACCTTTTTTCTTGGTGCTGAACAATGTTCCTGTCTGGCTGATAAGACCTTTTCCGAGGTCTTCCAATCCTGCGCCTACCATCAGACCGCCTTCAGAGAAAGCAGATTGTGTACGACCGTAAACGATTTGCAGGAAGAGTTCGCGCATTGCTGTGTTGATAGCGTCGCATACCAAGTCGGTGTTCAGCGCTTCGAGCAGAGTTTTGCCAGGAAGGATTTCTGATGCCATAGCAGCAGAGTGAGTCATACCTGAGCATCCGATTGTTTCAACCAAAGCTTCTTCGATGATGCCTTCTTTCACATTCAGCGTCAGTTTGCAAGCTCCTTGTTGAGGTGCGCACCAACCGATACCGTGAGTAAGACCAGAGATGTCTTTGATTTCTTTCGCTTTCACCCATTTTCCTTCTTCGGGAATAGGTGCAGGTCCGTGGTTAGGGCCTTTTTTTACAACACACATGTGTTCTACTTCGTGTGAATAAATCATACCTTTATTATTTAAAAATTTAACATGATGTTTTTTTTATCAAACTCACAAAGATAAAAAAATATTCGGTTTTCAGAGTGTTTTTTCTCCAATTTTTGGGAATTTCTTTTTCTGATGTGCGTTTACGGTATCAGTTGTTCCATTCTTTGAAGTCAGCTTGGGCTTCGATGCGCTCTTGCAGCTCGCGTGGAACAGAGGCGAAGAAGTCATATCCTGTTATTTTTTCCACTTCGTCTACGCTCACGGCGCAGTCTTTCATGAACTGCACGCCAGTGGTGTTCTGAAATATGAATCCGATGGCGCGTTCGTTTCCGGGTGTGAGTGTCATCACCACCTTGAAAAAGTGGTCGGGTACGGCGATGCGTTTCCTTCCGATGCGATCGGGCTGTCGGTCTTCTTCAAATATTGGTCCGCAGGCGATGTATATCGCGCCTTCGGCCTTGGCCCAGCGTCGGCAAGCCATTTCCAGCGAGTTCCAGTCGCCTTCGTTCAAGTCGTGGTGTTGTGGGCACATGTTGCTCATCAGAAAACAGTCTTCCATGGCTTGCTTGTCCCAGCGCATGTCGGCGGCGGGCACCATGTGTCCGCGGTCGTAGCCGCTTTTGGAGTAGTCGTAATACTCCACGCGGCAGTTCGACGGCACATGAGTGTCGGCTTGGAAATAGTTGGTGCGTTCTACTTTTTTTGTTGTCGCTTCTTCTTTGGTGAGGCACCATGCCACCCAGTCGGGGCAGAGCGTCTGGCAATTGAACGATAAGGTAAATCCTTTGTGCCTGATTATCAGTGATTTGTTTTTCTTGTCTTTTGCCAACGGCAATTCGTAGCCAGTTAGGTTGGCGTCGGTGGCCGTGCTGTTCTGTCTGCTGGCGGTGCTGTCGGAGTGTTCGTTGGTGGCCGTCACCATGGTGCAGGCGCCAAACGAAAGACATAGCAGAGCGAAGGACAGCAGTTGGAGGATTTTATTCATGCGCGTGGGATTCTAAAATTCCGATGTGAAATGAAACTTGATGTTCTTGAAGTCAGCCTGTGCCATTTGCAATACGTAGTTGGAGTCGGCCAGAAATACATCACGGTCGTCCTTGTCTTTGGCCATGTATTGGAATTTGCGTTTTTTGAAGTTCTCGAGTTCGGCAATGTCGTCGCTCTCTATCCAGCACGCCTTGAACATGGGCAGTGGTTCCCAGCGGCATTTTGCACCATACTCGTGCAGCAGCCTGTATTGTATCACTTCAAACTGCAGTTGTCCCACGGTGCCGATAATCTTGCGTCCGTTGAACTGGTTGACGAACATCTGCGCCACGCCTTCGTCCATCAGCTGGCGAATGCCCTTGTCCAGTTGTTTCATCTTCATTGGGTCTTCGTTTTCGAGGTACTTGAACATTTCGGGCGAGAAGCTAGGCAGACCTTTGAAGTGCAGTTCTTCACCGCCGGTCAGTGTGTCGCCAATTTTGAAATTACCAGTATCGGGCAGACCTACGATGTCGCCGGCATAGGCCTCTTCTACGGTTTCTTTCTTTTGTGCCATGAAGCAGGTTGGTGCCGAAAATTTCATCATTTTTCCGAACCGCACATGCTTGTAGTTTACATTTCGTTCGAATTTTCCGGAGCATATTTTTACGAAGGCGATGCAGCTGCGGTGGTTTGGGTCCATGTTGGCATGTATTTTGAACACAAAACCGCTGAATGTTTCTTCTTCCGGTTTCACGATGCGCTCTTGCGCCTCTATGGGTTGTGGCGATGGAGCTATTTTCACGAAACAGTCCAGCAATTCTTTGATGCCGAAGTTGTTCAGTGCCGAGCCGAAGAAAACAGGCGCCGTTTCGCCTTTGAGGTATTCCTCGGTGTCGAAGTCGGAATAAACGCCGTTTATCAAGTCGAGGTCGTCGCGCAGTTTGGCGGCGTCGCTGTCGCCCACATGGGCTTCGAGGTCGTTGCTGTTCACATCGATGGCGATGGCTTCGCTCACGGTCTGTTTGCTGGGGGTGTACAGGTTCAATTTCTGTTCGTAGAGGTTGTACACGCCTTTGAAGTTTATGCCCATGTTGATAGGCCAGCTCAACGGTCGCACCTGTATGCCCAGTTCGGCCTCTATCTCGTCGAGCAGGTCGAAGGGGTCGCGTCCTTCGCGGTCCATCTTGTTGATGAACACGATGACGGGCGTGTTGCGCATGCGGCACACATTCATCAGTTTGCGTGTTTGCGCCTCCACACCTTTAGCGGAGTCGATCACAATGATAACGCTGTCAACGGCAGTCAGAGTGCGGAAAGTGTCTTCAGCAAAATCTTGGTGTCCTGGGGTGTCGAGGATGTTTATTTTATAGCCGTCGTACTCAAATCCCATCACCGAGGTGGCCACCGATATACCACGCTGTTTCTCAATCTCCATCCAGTCGGAAGTGGCGGTTTTCTTTATCTTGTTCGATTTCACCGCGCCTGCCACATGTATGGCGCCTCCGAAGAGCAGCAATTTTTCCGTCAGGGTGGTTTTACCAGCGTCGGGGTGGCTGATGATGGCGAAAGTGCGTCGCCGTTTGATTTCTTCTTGTAATTGACCCATTGTTTGTATAAATTTTTGCAAAGATAGTCATTTTGCGGGTAGTTTTTGTAGTGTTTTAAGTTTAATGTTCAAATGTATCTTTTTTGTAGAAAAAATATTTAACATACTAAAATGATAGGTAAATGTATTATTTTTGCAAAGAAAAAAGAAAAAAATATGAACAAGCAAACCAAAACAGTACATACAAAATCTGCTTTACCTGATGCATATGGAGCCCTCAATATGCCCGTTTACCATTCTGCAGCGTTTGGTTTCCCGAATGCTAAATCAATGGCTGACGCTTTTGCTGGACGCACGGATTCGCCTACATATTCGCGTGTGTCGAATCCTACCGTGACATTTTTCGAGAAGAGAGTGAAAGAATTGAGCGGAGCTCAAAATGTTTTTGCATTTAATTCGGGCATGGCAGCCATTTGCTGTACGATGATGGCTTTGACTGCAAGTGGAAAAAACATAGTGACTTCGGCGCATCTTTTTGGCAACACGGTTTCGTTGCTAAAAAACACATTGGGACGATTTGGAGTCGAAACGCGTTTTGTTGATTTGCTCGACATCGAAGCGGTTGCAAATGCTATTGATGAAAACACTGCTTGTGTTTTCCTTGAGATTATAACAAACCCTCAGTTAGAAGTTGTTGATTTGCAGTGTCTTTCAACTGTGGCTCATCAGAAGAATGTGCCGCTGGTAGCCGACACTACCATTATCCCGTTCACGCAGTTCTGTGCTTGTGATTTTGGGGTTGACATAGAAGTGGTGTCGAGTACAAAATACATTTCCGGAGGTGCTACATCGTTAGGCGGATTGGTGATTGACTATGGACATTTCCCGCAACTCTATCGTAGCCTGAAATTTGAATTGCTTTATAACATAGGCAGTTATATGACGCCGCAGGTGGCGTTTATGCAAACGAATGGTATCGAGACGCTTGATTTGCGTTATCGGATTCAGGCAGGTAACGCGCTTGCGTTGGCAAAAAAACTGACGCAGGTGCCCGAAGTGAAGCGTGTGAACTACAATGGCCTTTCCGACAATAAGTATCATGATGTGGCTACCCGGCAGTTCGGAGGTACCTACGGCGCTATGTTCACTATTGATTTAGAGGATAAGCAAAAATGTTTCGATTTGATTGACAACTTGCGGCTTATACATCGAGCGACAAATCTCTTCGACAGCAAATCGTTGGCAATTCATCCTGCATCAACGATATTTGCTGCGTTTGCGGGTTCGCAGCGTCGGGCTATGGATGTACGAGACACTACCATAAGGTTTAGCATAGGAATGGAGTCAGTTGATGATTTGTTTGATGATATTATTCAGGCAATCAGAAAATAATGATGATTGTCTGAATAAAACAAGAGATGGAAACGAAGCTCCCATCTCTGTTATTTTTTATTTGTCTTAATTTATACTCCAGAACCGTCGGAAAACAATTCTGAAACTGCTTTTTGTTGTACAATCTTCGAATGTGGTTTCACACTTTCGGTAACCCAAATGTTACCGCCAATCACGGTATCGTGCCCGATTGTAATGCGTCCCAATATTGATGAATTAGAGTAAATCGTAACATTATCCTCTATTATTGGATGGCGCGGCGTGTTCACTGGTTGACCGTTTTCGTTGTATGTGAATTTCTTCGCGCCCAATGTAACACCTTGATAAAGTGTTACATGATTGCCGATTATGCAAGTTTCTCCGATTACCACGCCCGTGCCGTGGTCAATTGAAAAATACTCGCCAATTTCGGCTCCAGGATGAATGTCGATTCCTGTTGCCGAATGTGCCATTTCTGTGATGATTCGTGGCAATACAGGTACTTTTAGTTTCAGTAGTGCGTGCGCTACACGATAATGAATCATCACTTGCACAATCGGATAACAGAAAATAATCTCATTATAAGAAGTTACTGCAGGATCGGAGTTGTACATTGCTTCGATGTCGGTGTATAGTATCCGTTTTAGCTCTGGCAATTGTTTTATGAAGTCAATTGTGATACGCTCAACTTCATCTTTGGTCTTTCCGCCGTTGAAGTTGTTGAAACTCAGGAATATTTGTTCTGAGAGCTCTTTTGTGAGTTGCTCTGTGTTTATTCCTATGCGGTACAGCCTGCTCTCCCTGCTGTTAATCTCAGCGCCGAAAAAGCCCGGAAAAATAATCTGTTTCAATAGTTCTATGGCATGCTTTATGGCATCGACAGAAGGCAGGCGGCCTTCTTTTGCACGCATTTTCTTTTCTATTTCCGCCATTTCGGATAGAATGGCGATGTTTTTTGTCAAAATTTCTCGTTTATCCATTCTAATTTTTTTTTCCACAGTTATTTAATTGTCGTTATTTTGTGTTGCCTACAATTCGTCTGAGAGCATCAGTCAGCCGGTCAATCTCTTCGCGAGTGTTATAGACAGCGAATGTGGGACGTACAGACATTTCGTAGCCCAAGGCACGTAATGCAGGTTGGGCACAATGGTGTCCTGCACGGACTGCAATACCTTCTTTGTCAAGCATTTGTCCTACTTGTGGTGCTGGGATGCCGGGAATGTCAAACGAAACTACGCTCACGCGATTTTTGGGATTCCCGATGAGTGTAATGCCTGGAATGAGTGCAATTCGCTGGCGTGCATACTCGGTCAGGTCGTGTTCATGACGTTCAATATTGTGAATGCCGACACTGCTGACAAAATCAAGAGCATAGCCCAACCCAATGGCATCGGCAATGTTTGGCGTGCCTGCCTCGAATCGTGCCGGAGGTTCATTGAACTCCGTTTTTTCTATGGTCACATCCTTTATCATATTGCCACCGCCCTGCCACGGGGGAAGTAGTTCCAATGCTTCTTTCTTGCCATAAACCACACCGATTCCCGATGGGCCGTATATTTTGTGTCCAGAAAAAACAAAATAGTCGCAATCCATATCCTGCACGTCGATTTTGGTGTGTGCAACCGACTGCGCTCCGTCAATCAGCACGGGAATGTTGTGCGAGTGGGCAATTTTTATGATGGTTTTCACGTTGTTGATTGTCCCGAACGTGTTGTTAACGTGACCCACTGAGATGAATTTCGTCCGTGGTGTTATCAGTCGCTCAAGTTCGGGCAAAATCAAATCGCCGTTTTTGTCAATAGGAATTGCACGGAGTTCCGCTTTGCGTTCTTTGCACACTTGCTGCCACGGTACAATGTTGGCGTGGTGGTCGAGTGTTGACACAATCACATTGTCGTTTTCCAACAGATACTTGCGTCCAAATGTCTGAGCCACAAGGTTGATACCTTCGGTTGTGCCACGAACAAACACGATGTTGTCGGTTGATGGAGCATTGATAAATCGTGCCACTTTCTCACGTGCTGCCTCGTACTGGTCGGTAGCTCGTGCTGCAAGCGTGTGTGCTCCACGGTGAATGTTTGAATAGTCGGTCTTATAGAAATGGCTGAGACCGTCAATCACACGCAAAGGTTTTTGCGTGGATGCTCCATTGTCGAACCACACCAAATCTTTTCCGTTCACTTTTTGGTCGAGAATCGGGAACTGCTTCCGAATCTCCGTTTGGTCTATCGTATCGGCTTCCTCGTAGTGCAGGTTACCTACGAGTTCTGTTTCAGGAATGCCAATTCCGAATCCGTTGTCAGTGAGCAGACACTTTTTCGAGTCTGGCTCTAGATCGTCTGCAGAGTCAGAATGCGTGATTTTCGATGGGGCTTCGTAAGTCTGTATATCTTCGCCAAAATATTTCTCCACAACGCTTTTGAACATTTCGGTTTCGTTTGCCGAGAGTTCTCCGGCTAACGGAAACTGGGGCATTTTGAAGCCGTCAAAGTCAGCGTCAGAGACGGCTGAGGGCTGTACCCGTGCCTGATTCTCATCTAGCACGGGTGCGTCGCCGTCAAGCCTCATTTGTGGAATATGTCCCAATTCGGGAATATCTGGTCGAAAATTATCTAATTCGTTACCGTACATTATTTTTCAATTTGGTTTCTGTGTTGATAATCGTGATAATAGCCTACTTCCACGTTTTCAAGAACGGCTATTGCGTCATCGGTCAGACTGGCGAGACTGAAATATTTTGTGAGCAAGTAGCTTGCCACGCCATATTGGTCTAATCCCATAAGCCGTGCCGACAACGAAGGCGCAATTTCGCCCGGAATGCCTGCCTGATGAAGACCAACAACGCCTTGTTCCTTTTCACCTGTGCGGACAAGTATGATGTCGGTTGTGCCAACGCCGCGGCTTGTCAAATATTGACCTTTAATTTCGACTTTGTCAGACGGAATAATTGGCACGCCACGCCATGTAATCACTTTTGTTCCAAACAAATCAATTGATACTGGTGGCACACCACGCCATGTACATTCACGCTCGAAAGCGGCAATGGCACGCGGATGAGCAATGAAAAACGCTGGTTCTTTCCATACGAGCGACAAAAGTTCGTCAAGGTCGTCGGGGGTCGGTGCGCCATAGCGGGCGCTGATTTTGTAACCAGGAGCGGCTTGTGCCAACAAACCGAATTTTTTGTTGTTGATGAGTTCCCATTCCTGACGTTCCTTGATACTTTCGATTGAAAGACGCAACTGCTGTTCAAGCTGATTGTAAGGGGCATTGAACAAGTCACTTACACGAGTATGCACACGAACAACCGTCTGCAATGTGTTGAGCGAATATTCCGTTGGATTTTCATCGTAGTCGATGTATGTTTCGGGAATAATGTTATCCTCTTCATGACCAGAAACAAGGTCGATGTGCTTTTCGCCGTGGTCGTTTACCGTTGCTTTCAGACGAAGATGGTCGTCAACTGCGTTGTTGAACTGTTCGCGAAAATTCGGTTTTTCCTTGATTAGTTTCTCAAGAGCGGGAGTTTCCAGTTGAAGAAACGTAGAATTTGTGAGCGAACGAACCGAAACGGTTGAATCTGCGGCACTAAGCAAATCTGCTTCGCCAAAGTATTCTCCTGCGCCCAACAAGGCGATACGCAATTCCTCGCCGTGGATTCCAGTGCTGATTACTTCCGCCTGCCCACTTGCGACGATAAAGAATTTTTGTTTGTCCTTGCCTTGTGTGATAAGGTTTTTACCACGTTTTACTTCAACGGGGGCGAAATTCCGTGCAAGGTCGGCTACAATTTCCTGGTCAATACTTGAAAAAAGCGGAATTTGACGCAAATCTTTCGCCGTGAAACTTGCTACACCGTCAAAATATTGAATAGCGATGCGGTCGGCCTTTTTTAGTTCCACTTTTGTACGGTTTACACGATATGTGCCACTTTCCACTTGCGTCCAAGGTAATAACTTCAAGAGAAGACGAGGAGTGATTGACCCCATCTGTGGGGGCGTTTTGGTTGTGTTTGCAAGTTTACGCGCCGTAGCTGTCGTAATGCTGCGTTGAATGTTACTGTCTGCCATAATTTCTGTTTTTTTTAATGTTAATCAATATGTTATCTTAATTGTACCTTCTCTTTGACTTCGCCGCCAACAATCGAAAAAGCGTTAAAAACTGGTTTTTCGTCGGCAAGCGAGAGAATGAAATATAGGATGTTCGGGTCGAAAGCAAGCCGTATGTCTTCCGCCGACGGACGCGATGGCGATGCTGGGTGGCTATGCCAATTGCCGACAATCACCAATCCGTGTTGCCGCGCATATTTAACCGCGGCGAACTGTTCCTTAGGGTCGAAACTGAAATGCTCCTCCGAATGGTCGATGTTTGTCATCGGATAATTTTCGGTGACAGTCATTCGGTCTGTTCCTAACAAATATCCGCATGATTCAACAGGTGCTTCTTTCTGCGCTTGTTCAAGCAGCGATTGATATGCCGATTCAGAAATGCTTATTTTCATTTTTGAATGATTACTTTATATATATTTCCCTCTATTTTTGTTATCTCCAACACTTTAAACCCCTGTTCGGTTGCCGAGCGTGGTACATTGTTGAGTGGTTCGCCTTCGGAGAGCAGCACTTCGAGAATGTCGCCTTCGGCAATTTGAGCCAATTTCAATTTGGTCTTGACAAATGTCATCGGGCAATGTTCTTTAGTAATGTCTAAATGGTGTGTAGCCATATTTTGAAAGTTTAATCGTATCCTTTGTTAATATTATATGAACAAGGTTCTTCCGCCTTCAGACAACTCCAAAAATGTTGCGACACCCAGTGTGTCTTTCACTTCGTGGATAAAGTCGGATTGCTGAAGACCAAGTACATGCATCGCCATTTCGCAAACGTATAGGTTCACGCCTAAGGCGGTTGACGCTTCCACAAGTTCTTCGAGCGTCGCCACGTTGTTTTTACGCATCAGCGAGCGGAAGATTTTGGGGCCAATCCCCAAAAAATTGAAACGGCTGGTGGGGGTTGCGTGGAGCCCGCCCATCATAAAGCCAAACAGTTTTGTGAGCCAGTTTCCACCCACAAACGCGCGTCCTTTCTTCTGCTTGATGGCGTCGAGTCCCCAAAATGTGAAGAAAATGTTCACTTCGTATCCTACAGCCGCTGCTCCTGTTGCAAGTGTAAATACGGCTGTCAGTTTATCGAATTCGCCTGAAAAGGCAATTAAGGAAAGTTTCTTTGTTTCTGCCATAATGATGTTTACTTTTTGTGTGATGCAAGGTCGCACACAGCTTGTTCGTAATCTATTAATGATGTTATTTTTGGATTTGCTCCGCAAATAGGGCATTGCTCACGATGTTTCACGTTTATTTTTCTGAAATCCATGGTCTTTGCATTGAATGTCAGCAGTTTGTCGGTGAGCAGTTCGCCCACGCCTGTGATGTATTTGAGCGTTTCTGCCGCCTGTATAGTGCCTAGCATGCCGGCTATTGCTCCCAGTACTCCCGCTTGCGAACAGGTAGGCACTGCGTTGGGGGGCGGGGGAGTCTCAAACATGCATCGGTAGCACGCATGGCCAGGTTTGTATGTGAAAGTCTGGCCCTCAAAGCGCAGTATTCCGCCGTGGCTGAATGGTTTATTGGCCATGACGCATGCGTCGTTGATTAAGAATTTGACAGGGAAGTTGTCTGTTCCATCCACCACGAAATCGTATTCTTTTATGATGTCGTTGGCGTTGTTCGCATACAGAAAATCTCTGTGCGTAATTACTTTTACATGCGGATTGATGGCATTCATGGTCTCTTTTGCAGATTCTACTTTTGGCCTGCCTATGTCGGGGGTGGTGTGGATAACTTGCCGTTGCAGGTTGCTCAGGTCAACCACATCGCCATCTACGATGCCGATAGTTCCCACTCCGGCAGCAGCTAAGTACATTGCCACGGGCGCTCCCAGCCCTCCGGCTCCAACCACAAGCACTTTAGCCTCGCGGATTTTTTCTTGTCCTTCGACGCCTACATCCTTTAGTAATATGTGGCGTGAATATCGGTTTAGTTCTTCTTCAGTGAAATCAAACATATTTTTTCCTGTTTTTAAAATGCTCCGCCTCCCATAAAGTACAGAAAGTCGATGCTGTCGTTTTCGTTAAGTAGTGTAGTGTCGAAATTCTCTCTTTCTACAAATTCTTCATTCACTTGTACACTCACCATGTCGGGTTGTGCTACGTTGTTAATTTTTATAAGTTCCGATACGGAAATCGGGGTTTTCACTTCTTGTTTTTCGCCGTTAACTGTAATTGTTGCCATTTTTTTTGTGTTTGATAGTTTATTGAAATAATGTTGTGGACAAGTATCGTTCGCCCGAGTCGGGGAGCAGAACAACGATGCGCTTGTTCTTGTTTTCTTGTCTTTTTGCCACCTCTATTGCTGCGTACAAAGCAGCTCCTGACGAGATCCCGACCAATATTCCTTCGGTTTTCGAGATGTATCGTGCCGTTTCGAAAGCATCGTTGTCCGACACGCGGAATATCTCGTCATAAATGCGCGTATTGAGTGTTTTGGGGATAAATCCGGCACCGATGCCTTGAAGTTTGTGCGGTCCGGCCTTGTGCCCTGACAATACTGCGCTGCCTAATGGCTCTACTGCGACAATCTTGATGTTTGGATTGTACTTCTTCAGCGTTTCTCCCACGCCAGTTATTGTTCCGCCAGTGCCTACCCCAGCAATGAAAATGTCAACTTTTCCGTCTGTGTCGTCAATAATCTCTTTTGCAGTGGTTTCAATGTGTGCTTGAGGGTTGGCGTGATTTTCGAATTGCTGCGGGATAAACACATTGCCAATCTCCGCCGCAAGTTCTTTTGCTTTGCGTATGGCTCCCGGCATCCCTTCGTAAGCCGGAGTCAGCACTAATTCTGCACCAAGCGCTTTAAGTAAAGAGCGTCTTTCTTTGCTCATCGAGTCGGGCATTGTCAGTATGAGTCTGTAACCCCGTGTAGCAGCAACAATAGCCAAACCGATGCCGGTGTTTCCGCTAGTGGGCTCTATTATCACAGTCCGGTTGTCTATGATTCCTTTCTTTTCCGCTTCTTTGATGAGGTTAAGCCCTACGCGGTCTTTTACGCTTCGTCCTGGGTTCAGAAACTCAAGTTTGGCGATTATTTGCGCTTTTGCTTTTTTCTCCGTTTCTATTTTTGAAAGTTTCAATAGCGGTGTTTTTCCGATCAGTTCTGTTATGTTTTTTGCGATTTTTGCCATGAGTTATTTGTCTTTTTTTCAGTTTGACGTTGCAAATATAATACAAATAACACACTAACCTACTATGTTGGTAGGTTAATTTTAAAAAAAATGACAAATTGTTTGTATATTGTTGATTATTAGAGTTTTGAAAATTAGTAAAAAACTTTACTGAGATTAATTTTCTGTTTTTTTATTAAAATTTTATTAAAAGAGAAGTTATTTTTTTTGAGGTGGGAGAGTGTTTTTTGTGTGCAGCAACTAAAAAAGGAGTTTTACGAAGTTTGAAAATTATATCCTGCGTTTACTTCTTGACACAACGTCATATTTTTTTTGAGAATTAGAATATTCTTTCTAAATTTACAAGATTTTCTGATAGCGAAAGTTGCGCAAGCGCTTTCTATTGAGGAGACAATTATTAACCTAATCTAATTTATATGAAAAAGATTTCTTCTTTGAAGTTAATCTTGTCACTCGCTCTGTCGGTATGGGCAGGCGCAGCGGCTGCACAGAACTGGCAGCTGGTGACGCCAGCTTTTGAACAAACCGAAACGGTGGTGGCAGGATTCGTCGTTGGACCGAATGACTTTTCGAACACCAACGATGTGACCAACGAGGTTCAGAACATGCTGAACCAGTTGAACAATTGCGGAGGCGACACCGAAGACCAAGGTCATGGCGGTGGCGTGCTCTATTTCAAGAGCGGACACTACAAATTCCGCGGTCAAATCAGCGTGCCTAAGGGTGTGACCATCCGCGGCGACTGGCAGAAACCTGTCAAAGGACAGTCGCTTGACAAAGGTGCGGTATTCGAAGTGTATTGGGGAGCCAACAAGACGGCGCAGGGCGATGCCTTCATCAAACTGCATTCGGGGGCTTCGGTTCATGGCATCACGTTCTGGTATCCTGAACAGACCAACTACGCCAACCCTACGCCTTATTCGCATACCATCCTCTTGGGTAAAGGTTACGGATGGAGCGCCGAATTCAATTTTGTGCGCAATGTGACATTCGTCAACGCTTATTCAGGTATCTATTATCAAGACGACGGCGGTACATGCCCTAATGTGAATGGCGTGTACGGTACGCCTATGGTACGTGGTGTGGAGATTGACAACATCGTGGATATAGGTCGTCTGGACAAACTCGATTTCTCGCCCGAATACTGGATTGGTTCTGGTTTCGCTGGTGCTCCTACGGGTACTGCCAACGCCAATGCTTTCAAAAACTGGCTTTACAATAATGGTGTGGGTGTCATTATGCGACGCAATGACTGGTCGTACACCTGCTACCTTACTGTAGATGGCTACAACAAAGGTTTTTATTCTACCGAGTGTAAGCGCGACGGCGACTCTGCAACGCCTAACGGACACAACTACGGATTCAATTTTTCAAATTGTAAATATGGTTTGTATCACGACGGACGCATGGGCGAAGGTGTGATGTTCACCAATGTGAATGTCAGCAACTGCGAATACGGATGCTATGTATCTGATGTGGCTGGCGGAACACTGCAGCTGCTTGGTTGGAACTTCGTCAATCAGGGTACAAACAAGTATGACATCTATGTGAGCGACAAGGCTGGTTCTAAGGTGCACTTGCAGCAATCTACGGTGCGCAGCGGTCGTGTAGTGATAAACGGCGGTTCGTTTGCTGCGGTGGATAACGATTTCAGTAACATTGCTCCGCAAGTGGAGATAAACAAGAATGGACGTGGCGTGCTGCTTGGCAACCGCTGGACCAGCACACGAAACATAGCGCAGAACAATGTGTTTGAAAACACCATTGACGATACGCAGCTGGGCTTGAAGTCGCTGCCTGCCTATACAGAGTTTACCGAACGCAACACCAAGCCTGCCGGCAACAACTTTGTGTTGTGCCAACCTTACGGCAATACGCTTGTTACACGCAACAATGTAGGCAGTGCCGCTGATGCTACCGCAGCTATCAACAACGCCCTCACGCAGGTGAAGAATGCTGGTGGAGGTGTGGTTTATCTGGCTCCGGGACACTATCGCATCAACGGACAAATCAATATCCCGAGTGGTGTAGAATTGAAAGGTTCTACGGATGTGGGTACATTCCCGCTTGGACCGGGAAGTTACCTTGATGTGTACAACCGCAATTCGCCTGCTGTACTGATGCAGGCCAACAGTGGTTTGCGCGGTGTGCATTTCGACTATCCTGAACAAGTGCGTTGCACCAATATTCCTGATAATGTGATTGATTTCCCGTTCACCATCAAAGGCAACGGTGATAATATATATATAGTAAATGTAGGAACACGATGCAGCAACCGCGGCGTGGACATGAACGGATGCAACAACTTCTATATCAACTACCTGACTGGATATTTCTTCCGTGAGGGTGTGAATGTGAAGAACTCAAGCAACGGCATCATCGCTAATATGCAGTGCAACACGCAGGTGTATAACAACGGTTACGAAACAAAATACGGACAGTTCCCGAATTCGTATTCCGACGGATGTGCTGAATCAACCGACCCTTATACCTATAACTCGAAGAATCTGGACTTCCTGACAATGGAGGATGTGACAGACATATTCTTGTATAACGATTTCAACTATAACACGTTGAATGGTATTGTTTTCAAGAATAATGTTTCGGGTCTTGGACTCGGCTTTGCTTTGGATGACGACCGTACAGGTCTGTTGCTCGACGGAAACAACATCAAGTTTGAATTCATCAACTTGCAGTGTGTGGCATTGGAACGTGGTGGCGCAACACCAAAACAATCGTCATATATCACGGCAACAAGCAACTATGGAGCAAACAGCGAAGTTACGCTTTTCGGCTCCGACTATTGGGGTAACTCCACCATGTCGGCCGTAATGATGGAAAGCGGTGCAGCCGGTACCATCAACCTCTACGAGAGCAACTTCATGCAGATAAATTCAAACAATGCATTCAATGTGAACGGTGGTACGCTTAATGTGGTTAACTCTACCATTGCATCGTCGCGCAACAACCTTGTGAACCAGACGGGTTCTGGAATGGTGAACATCATCGGTTCGTTTACCAATCCTACAGGAAACCCAACTGTCAACAAATACAACTCGCAGAGTGGACTTGCCAGCGGCAATGTAGCCATCGACCGCAGCGGATGGACAATTATAGCTTCATACAGCAATGGTGGCGACAATACAACAGAGGCGCGTAAGGCTATTGACGGAAATTCGTCATCGAGCTGGACTTCGGGATGGCAAAACCAAGGCACTGGAGCCGGCGAGGTTTGGCTCAAAGTGGATATGGGCGGACAGAAGACGATCAACGAAGTGTTGCTCGAGTATTCAAATGCCCCCAACGATGGTCCGCAGACCTATCAACTGCAAGTTTCGAACGACAACAACAACTGGAGTACCGTGGCTTCTGGCAATGGCGGCAGCAATATGACTATCATTGAATTCCCAGAGCAGAATGTGCGTTATTTCCGTGTGGTAAAACCTGCAAGTACCAAGGCTAACTTCTGGGCTGTATATGAGCTGTACGCATTCAATGTGAGCGAATCTGCTATTCCAGAACCTGATCCGGATCCCGATCCGCAACCTGGTACGCAAGCACCTTACGGCGGAACAGCATGGGCTATTCCTGGCACTATTCAGGCTGAGAACTTCGACGAAGGCGGTCAGGGTGTGGCTTACAACGATAACGACACAGCCAATCAAGGCGGTTACTATCGTACCAACGAAGGCGTGGATATAGGCAACGGCGGAACTGGTTACAACATTGGCTGGACAAATGGCGGCGAATGGACAAAATACACCGTTACCGTGGCTTCCACAGGCACTTATACGCTCACATGCGGCGTATCGTCCGACGCTAACGGCTCAGGAACTTTCTCGCTGGCCTTCGACGGTGTGGATGTGACAGGAAATATTACCGCTCAATCTGCTGGATGGGACAATTATGCAGAAGTGACGAAAGAGGGCATTTCGCTTACTGCCGGCGACCATGTGATGACATTCAACTGCGGTGGCGGCATGAATATCGACTATTTTACATTCACTAAAGAAAATGGCGGCACAACACCCGATGCTGGTTCTGCATTTAATGGTCCGCACAATATTTACAACGGTGCTGTGCTCGAAGCCGAAGATTTCGACAACGGCGGAGAGGGCGTGGCTTATCACGACCAAGAAACCGGTCACCAGAACGCAGGTACTGCAATAGCTTATCGTAACGATGTGGATGTAGAGATAGAAAGCTACGGCGCAGGTGATTACAACATCGGATTCACCAACAGCGGCGAATGGCTGATGTACACCATCAATGTTACACAAGCAGGTCAGTACACCATCAATGCAAATTGCGCTTCGGGTAACGACGGCGGTAAATACTATTATGAACTGGATGGAAACCCGGTAGGTCTTACCACTACAATTACCAAAACGGGAAGTTGGAGCACATGGCAGGACTTCTCGACTACGGGAATCAACCTCACTGCTGGTACGCACAAACTGAAATGGTACACTTATGGTAATCTGAACCTGAACAAATTCACCTTTGTGAGAACCGGTGACATTGACGACGGCGGACAAGGCGGTGGCGACGAAGGTGATATTACTAAAGAAATGTACAACCCGTTGTTCGTTGATTTCACTTCACCGCTTTACGAAGGCGCTGGCACAGGACGCATGTACACTGCCGACCCTTCGGCGCATGTGTTCAACAATCGTCTGTATGTATATGCATCGCATGATATGGAACCTGCTGTAGGTTGCGATCACATGGACCGCTACCACATCTTCTCTACAACAGATATGAAGAACTGGACTGACCATGGCGAAGCATTCGGCTCGAACGATGTGCCTTGGGGACGCGCCGAAGGCGGATTCATGTGGGCTCCTGATTGCGCCTACAATCCTGCTAACCAAACATATTACTATTACTTCCCGCATCCTACGGGAACCGACTGGGGCGCAACTTGGAAAATAGGTATTGCTACAAGTAAAGATCCAGCCAAGAACTTCCAGGTTCAAGGATACATCAATGGCCTTGAATCGCTCATCGACCCGTGTGTGTTTGTAGATGACGATGGACAGCCTTACATCTATCACGGTGGCGGCGGTCGTTGCATGGGAGGAAAACTCGACAAGAACGACTGGACAAAAATCAGTGGCACAATGACAGTGCAAGAAGGATTGAGCGATTTCCACGAAGGAACTTGGGTGTTCAAACGCAATGGCGTTTATTACCTGATGCACGCCGACAATCATGGTGACGACGGTAACCAGTTGAAATATGCTACAAGTAACAGCCCGCTCGGTCCATGGACTCCGCAAGGCGTTATCCTTTATGCTACAGGATGCGACACCAGCCACGGCTCTATTGTAGAATACAAAGGACAATGGTATTTGTTCTATCATACTTCAAACGCTTCGGGCGAGTACAACTTACGTTCGGTTTGCGTTGATCCGCTTTATTTCAATGCAGATGGTACTATTCAAGTAGTGAAAAACTGGGGTGAACCATACAATGGTACGCATACCATCAGCGTGAAGAACAATACAACAGATATCGCATTGAAACTCGAAGCCGAAGACTTCAATACCGGTTCACATTATGGTTATTGGGATAAGACAACAGGTAACAGCACCGGTGCTTATCGTACAGATGTGAATGTGGATATCGCCAACCAAAACGGCGCTACATTTGTAGGCAACATGGAGAAAGGCGAATGGTTGCGTTACACAGTGAATGCGCAGAAAGGCGGTCTGTATGACATAGATTTCTATGTGGCAAGCGGAAATGGCGATGGCAAATTCCATGTTAGTGTGAATGGTACCAAGAAATCGGCTGAGATATCAGTGCCTAACACTGGCGGATGGACGACATTCCAGAAATTGACGGTGGCTAACATTCCGTTGAAGGAAGGCGAACAGTATATTGATATCCGCATCAGCAACGGATTCAACTTCGACCGTATGGAAATACGCAACGCGCAGCCGTATTCAGGAACGCCATATAATGGTCCGCACAATATTTACAATGGTGCGGTGGTCGAAGCCGAAGACTTTGACAACGGTGGCATGGGTGTGGCATACTTCGACAACGATGCGACAAATAACTCTGGCGCATATCGTACCAACGAAGGCGTGGATTTGGAAAATTCTGAGGGAAGCATCCATATCTCATGGAGCAACTCTGGCGAATGGACCAAATACACCTTGAATGTGCAAACACCTGGTATTTACAACATTGTGATACCAGTTGCAACAGGTAACAATGCAAGCGGTTCGCTCTGGCTTGTGTTCGACGAGGTGGACGAGTACGAGATGGTAGGTATCAATACTGGTGCATGGCAGACATATAAGAATATCACTGTGCCAAATGTAAGATTGACAGCTGGTAAGCATGTGATGACCATGAATATTGGTGGAAACATCAATGTGGATAAATACACCTTCAACAAGGTGGCTGATTTGTCCGACATCACCATCACTGGCGTGACCATAAACGGTGCGCCTACAGGAAGTGTCACTTTGGGTACTTCGGTGCCTCTGACGGCTACTGTAAGCGGTACGGGCGGTGATATCCCGCAAACCGTAACTTGGACTTCGAACAACAATGCCATCTCGGTAAGCAACAGCGGTGTCGTTACTGCTACTGCAGCAGGTACGGCTACTATTACTGCCACTTCTACGGTTGACAATACCAAGAAGGCTACTGCTACGATAACATTTGTAACGGCGAATGTACCTGTGACTGGCGTAACCCTCGCAGCCAACCCGACAGCAATCAATGTAGGTGGCACTTCAACATTGAGTGCAACCGTATTGCCTGCCAACGCTACAAATAAGAATGTAACTTATACAATACAAAGTGGTCCTGGTACTATCAATAATAATGTAGTGACAGCTACAGGTGCAGGTACAATCGTCGCTAAAGTGACAACTGCTGATGGCAGCAAGACTGCTACAGTAAATATCACAGCTTCGGCTGTTCCTGTATCGAGCGTAGGTATCTATGCTTCGGCAACTACTGTGCTGGTAGGACAGACCGTGACTTTGTCGGCGAATGTACAACCGGCCAACGCAACCAACAAGAATGTGACTTATACGGTTGTTGGCGGTCCTGGTACTATAACCGGAAATGTATTGACAGCTGTTGGCGTAGGCGAAATCAGAGTTCGTGTAACGACTGCAGATGGTGGCAAAACGGCCGAAATGACTATTACTGCTACCGATTGTGACGCTACAGGCGGCGTGGATTTGGTAATCACCGACATCGATTGGTATCCGCGCAATTTCATTGCTATTGGCGACCCTGTCACATTCGTGATAACTGTGAAGAACCAAGGCGGTACAACCCTTACAAAAAACAATAAGTTAGGCGTATTGATACAAATGGACGGCGTTGAGAATTATGCCGCTGGCTCTAACACCTACATTTGGAGCGACACATACAAGAACGAGCAGCTTCCTGCCGACTTGGAGCCTTGCCAATCGATTGTGCTGGAAACCAATGGCGGCGACAGCGGTGTTGGCCATTGGACAGCTACCACAAGCGGCAATCATACAGTGAAAGGTACTGTGGATGATTCAGGCCTGGTAGGCGAGAAAGACGAAAACAACAATGTGTTTACCAAAAATCTGGTTGTCGGCACCCCTACCGACATACAATCGTCAGCATCTGATGCAGTGCGTATCGAAGCTGTAGAAAACGGTGTTTTGGTGAGCGGTGTCAAGGCAGGCGAGCACATCAGCGTGTTCTCTGTGCTTGGTGTTCGCGAGTTGTCGATAGAGGCTAAGTCTTCTAAAGAAAACATCTCGCTTCCGCAAGGCGTTCACATGGTTCGCATCGACGAGCGTGGAATGACGAAGAAGGTGCTTGTGTCGAAATAATTGTCACAGCGATATTGAAGAAAAATCTTCCGGCAATATTGTCGGAAGATTTTTTTTGTTTACTTTTAGTAATTGTTTTTGATTTTTTTTGATTTGTTTTCCGAACAGTCTTTTGAGCAAAGAGAAGAATGGCGATATGAAAAAAGTATTGGTGGCATACGCACCCATTGGCGATGCCTTTGATGAATTGAAACAGAAATATGAAGTGAAAATGCCAGAAGAAGGCATTTGGGGATATGATGACATATATGCGCTCATACCTGAGTATGACGCTTTACTTTCGGATTTTTCGATGAAAGTGGATGCCAGAATGATGGATCATGCGCCTCGCCTGAAGATAATATCCAACTATGCAGTCGGTTTCAATAATATAGATGTGGCGTATGCTATGCAAAAAGGCATTGCCGTAGCCAACACGCCCGATCCTGTGATAGAGCCGACAGCCGAACTGGCCTTCGGGTTGATGCTGGATGCCGCGCGCCGTATAACGGAATGCGATCGAAAATTGCATGATAAGTCGTTGGTTTGGGGACCTTTCAATGATATGGGCGTTAATCTTTACGGTAAAACGCTTGGCATTATAGGCATGGGGCGAATAGGGCAGGCCGTGGCGCGTCGTGCAGTGGCTTTCGGCATGAAAGTGGTCTATCACAACCGGCGCAAATTGCCGCAAACGATAGAAGCGAAGTATGGAGCAACCTATCTGCCGCTCGACGAATTATATGCTGTGGCCGACTTTGTGTCGCTTAATGCGCCGCTCACTGACGAAACATATCACTTGATTGACGCACATGCTTTTTCGCTGATGAAAAAAAATTGTATATTGGTGAACACCGCCAGAGGACCAGAAGTAGATGAAAAAGCTTTGGCGGAAGCATTGAGAACGAAGCGTATCTTAGGGGCCGGACTTGATGTGTATGAGTACGAACCTCAAATATCAGAAGGGCTCTTGTCGCTGCCCAATGTGGTGCTTACGCCTCACAAAGGCACGGCTACTATGGAAGGGCGCATAGCTATGGCTAAGTATGCGGCACAGAATATCATGTCGTTTTTTGAAGGTAAACCTTTTGCAAGGGTGAATTGACGCAGTCTAATAAAACAGCGTGATAGTTTTGTAATAATTGTCGTCGTGCTGAATTTCTCGCTCGATGCGGTAGTTGTCGTTGAACTGACCGATTTCCTTTATCTTTAGCGTGTTCAGTTTCTCCTGAGGAATAATTGATTCGATAGGCGTATGATGAATCACAGCAAAAGGCGGCTGTGGCATCTGCTTGTCGAATGCTATAGAAGTGATGTTTTTGCGTGTCTCGTAAATCAGGTTTACTCTGATGCTTTCGTTCTCGTCGCAATAGAAGGGCACATTGTGCAGTTCTTCAATCTCAGATATTCTGTCGAATCCGTTTTTGTTGAGCACCGAGAATAAATCAGCTATGGATGGCAGAATATAAACAGATACGCATGCAACGAAAAACAGGATGCAGTAGCAGAATCCGAAGATGTATTTTTTCATGGCGCAAACCAGCAGAAACGCTCCGATGATGAAAAGTAAAGCGGAACTGATGAGATAAAAGTTCAGCGGTATCATTTCGGTGCGATACAGCACGAAAAAATTGATGATGGGCGAGATAAGTACAAGAATGCCCAGCAGCCACGAATTCCAATGCCAGTAGCGCTTTGTCTTGTCAGGGAAGAAATGGTCTTTGGCGCATTTCCCCCAGAAATGCAGCAAAAAGGCTGTCATTTGCGACATAGGCACAAGCAAGGGTAAAAGGTAGCGCGGATTCTTCTCGGGGATGAGCGATAGCAGCAGCAGCCCCGTCAGACACCATACTGCCGAAGATAAGTAATGTCTCTTGTGTCCGATGAATTTATACCAATAGGGGATATTGAGCGACATGAGGAAGAAGATGCACCACAAACCGCTTTCAACAAAAAAATTCCAATAGTAATACCATGGTCGTACCCTGTCGGTGAACCATTGCATGACAACAGCCTTCCCTGATGCGATAAATTCCGCAGGATGGTGCATATAGGCGGCGACAGGCCACCAGAGTCCTATCGCGCATGCTGTTATTATCATCAGTACAATGGGGTAGAATTTATGCTCTCCCGAAACCTCTTTGCAGCTTCGGCGAAATACCGAAAAATAGGCGATGAAGAATGGAATGAGCATTGAGTAGATAGCTACAGGCCCTTTGCTCAAGAACGAAAGCCCGATGAGTGCGCCTGCTGATATAAACCAAAGGTGATTCTTCCCTCTTTGCTCGTATCCGTGTATGAAGCACAAAATAGCTCCCAACATGAACGAATGGCAATAGATGTCCCATATCGCCATACGACTGATGAGTATGGTATTGATAGATGTAGAGAAAATAATGCCAGCCGCAAGTCCTATGAAACGGCTTTTGGTTTGAAAAGCGGTGAGAAAATAGACAAAAAGCGCCATCAGTGTCGCCATCAGTCCTGCGAAACAGCGATGAAACACAAGGTTGTCGGGCGACAATTTCTCAATGCAGGCCGAAATCCAAATGGGCAGTGGCGGTTTCTCAAAATTCAGCACACCGTTCACGGTAGGCGATAGCCAATCGCCGCTTTCCGCCATCTCGCGCGCCGACACCAGATTCTGCGACTCCATAGAATCAGGGTAAATGACGCCGTTGTGGATGAAAAACGAGAATATGCATACGAATACCAGAATTGCTTCGGGTATGCCGCGACGATTGATATTTTTCTCCAACAGATACATAAGTCCTTTACTGAATCAAATTACAAATATAGTGATTTTTTTTAGAAGCAAGAAATGAGACGACTTTGACATTGACGCAGACACTGACTTATGTCTCAAAAAAGCACAAAAAAAAAAGCGGATTTCGTGAAATCCGCTTTTCTATCATTAGGTTTGATTGATTAGAAATAGTAACCAACAGAGAGTTGGAATGCATTCATGTGCATTTTTACATCTACATCATCAATATCGTAGTAATCATCGTCGTCATCCCAATACCAATCATCGTCATCGAGTTCTGCATCTTTGTTATCCTTGATGCGATTGAGCAATCCGAAATCAATGCTTAATTGACCGTAGAAGTTTTTGAGGAAGTTTACACCAACACCAAATCCGAATTTCACATCAAATCTTTTGACATTGCCTTCGTGGTCAGCATCAGAAACATCTTCGCCATCGTATTTTTCTTTACCGTTGAAGTGGTTGTATTTGTAAACTTTTTCTCCTTTGTTTCTGTCGATATAAGAGAGACCTAAATTCAATTTAGGACCAGCAAAACCATAGATGCCGAAATTGTCGCTGAAGTTGTGGGTGTATACAAATTGAACAGGAATAGTGAGGTCATGGAATCTTTCGCTGATTTTGTTGTCGCCTTGTTCCAATATTTTTTCACCAGCATATTTGTAGAGCAATCCGGTTTTGATACCCAGATGTTCGTCGAAACCATAATGCAATACTGGACCTACTTGTATACCATTGATTCCGTCAGAAGTTTTGATGCCTCCAATTTTCATTTTCATGATGTCATGGGCGTAACCAATTTCAGCACCAAATTTTAAGCCTTGCGCCGAAACAGACAATGCTGCTACAGCAAATGCAAACAATAATGTAATTTTTTTCATGTTTTCTAATTTTTTAGAATTAATAATTGAATTATCGCTGCAAAGATAATACATTGATACGAAAAAGTGTAAAAAACAGATAAAAATATGTGCAATGGAGTCCAAAACAAGTTTAAAAAAGCCGAGACAGTTTATTGTTTATCAATTTACTTTCAAGATACATCATACATCAAATAATAATGACGATTGAAAAATGTCAATGGTTTTCCTGATTTTCTCTGTGTTCATGGATATATTGCAAAACGGCAGACTGTTGTTGGGGAGAACCCATTGTTCGGCATCGGACAGGTTCATTTTTCGGGCGAATTTCAGAAATGTGTTATAGCAGTTTTCGTTGTTTTCGGCACCGAAATTGTAGGCGCCGCCCGGAATGTCGAAGCATTTTTCGAAGTTCTCTACCACAGAATTCACATCGGTGAACCCGCGATATTCGTTGGTCGATACGAGCAATGGCTTTTTTGTTTTGTAAGCGTCAAGCAGGAGCGTAAGGATATTGGTGTTCACCTTGTCGCTGTCGGGGGCGTCGTACATCCATGTCAGGCGCAGCGCCACGGCCGAGGGCAGCAGTTCGAAAACCTGTTTCTCGGCTTCCATCTTGTTGCGTCCGTAAACATCCGTAGGCGCAAGGGGAGTGCCTTCAGTGAGTGCGCCTCTTTGTTTTGTGCCGTTGTACACTTGGTCGGAACTCATGAAGAGCAGTTTTGCCTTGTGCGCGAGGCATGCATGGGCGATGTTCACGGTGCCGTCCACGTTCACTTTTTGCGCCAGTTCGGGATGCCGCTCGGCGGTGGAGGGGTTGGAAATGGCGGCGCAATGTATCACAAAGTCGGGGTGTACGATGTCGAAGGTTTGCATCACGGAAAGTGCATTGGTAATGTCGAGCTCGTGGTGTGTAAGTGCGACGACATGGTATTTATTTTTGTATCTTATGGCTGTTCTGTATCCCAGAAATCCGTTTGCGCCGGTGATGAGCAGTGTTTTCATGATATGGTTCAGCTTATTTCGCTAAGGTCGGTTCTAATATGCGTCATTTTAGCGAGTTGCACGGGCAACAGGCTGTTTTGCTGTTTTTCCAGCCGAGGGTCGTCTTGCAGAATCTCGAGTGCCACTTTTCTGGCGAACTCAAGGATGTGTTCGTCTTTGGCGAGGTTGGCAATGCGCAGTTCGAAGGGGAGTCCGCTTTGCGCTGTTCCTTCCATGTCGCCAGGACCGCGCATTTTCAGATCGGCCTCCGAAATCTCGAATCCGTCATTGGTCTGCACCATGATTTCCAACCGTTGTTTTGTTTCTTGCGAAATCTGATACGGACTCATCAGGATGCAGTACGACTGGTTGCTGCCTCGTCCCACGCGTCCGCGCAGCTGGTGCAGCTGCGATAGGCCGAAACGGTTGGCGTTTTCTATTATCATCACGGTTGCGTTGGGCACATTCACGCCCACTTCTATCACCGTGGTGGCCACCATGATTTGTGCTTCGCCGCGTACAAATTTCTGCATTTCTTCTTCTTTTTCGGCAGGTTTCATTTTTCCGTGCACCATGCAGATGTTGAATTCTGGAAACTTCTTTTTTACATCTTCGTAGCCGTCTTCAAGATTTTTCAGGTCTATTTTCTCCGATTCTTGAATGAGCGGATAGACGATATATATTTGCCTTCCGCTCTGCACCTGTGTGCGGATGAAGTTGTTTATTGATTCCCTTTTGTTGTCGTAATAATGATAGGTTTGTATGGGTGTTCTTCCTGGTGGCAGCTCGTCAATGACCGACACGCGCAAGTCACCATAGATGGTCATGGCCAAAGTTCGCGGGATAGGGGTGGCGGTCATTACAAGGATGTGCGGCGGTGTGTCGTTTTTGCTCCATAGTTTAGCGCGCTGTTCTACGCCGAAGCGGTGTTGCTCGTCGATGACAACGAGCCCTAGATTCTGAAATTGCACCGTGTCTTCAATCAGGGCGTGTGTGCCTATCAGTATATGCAGCGAGCCGTTGCGCAGGGCGGAGTGTATTTCGTCTCGCTCTTTCTTCTTGGTGGATCCTGTGAGCAGCGCTATGTTTACGCCGGTGCCTTGCAGCATTTCCGACAAATTCAAGTAGTGTTGTGTGGCTAGAATTTCAGTAGGCGCCATCATGCAGGCTTGATAATTGTTGTCGGCAGCCATTAGCATAGCCATGAGTGCCACAAGGGTTTTGCCGCTTCCTACGTCGCCTTGCAGCAGACGGTTCATCTGTTTTCCGCTTCCCACATCGCTCCTGATTTCGCGCAGTACGCGTTTTTGTGCGTTGGTCAGTTCAAATGGCAGATTGTTTTTATAAAAGCGGTTAAAGTAATCGCCGATATGAGGGAATAGCAGTCCGCCTGTATTGTTTTCTCTGTGAATGCGCTTCCGCAAAATGCTCAGCTGTATGTAGAACAATTCTTCAAATTTCAATCGGTTTTGTGCCGATTTCAGCAGTTCTTGGCTTACAGGGAAATGTACATTCCGCAAGGCGTAGTTGAGTCGCATGAAACGGTATTTCTCAATCAGGTATTCGGGCAGCGATTCTGGCTGCGGGTATTCTTGCAGGTGCTTGACTGCAGCGTACATAATGGTTTGCAGCGCCTTTGAGTTCAGAAATGCGCTTTTCATCTTTTCGGTGGTGTTGTACATGGCTTGCAGTCCGTTCACTTTCATCTCATTCATGGGGTTCTGCTCGTCTATTTCGGGATGTACAATGCTGAATTTTCCGCCGAAGAAAACAGGTTTCCCGAAAACATAGAATTCTGTGTTCGGCTTGTTTGAGAATTTGTTCTCAACATATTTCAAGCCTTTGAACCAGGTGAGTTCCATTTTTCCGGTGTTGTCGGCAAAGGTGGCGGTGATGCGCTTTTTGCGCCCTTCGCCTATGGTCTGAAATCCCGAAATGTATCCACGCAACTGCACATAAGGCATGTCGGGGCGCAAGTCGCGTACGCTGTATATGTGGCTGCGGTCGACATACCGATAGGGGAAGTAGTGCAGCAAATCGTCGATGGATTTGATGCCCAACTCGGTTTCGAGCAGTTTGGCGCGTTGCGGCCCTACGCCCTTCAGATATTGCAGTTCTTTTATTTCTGGCATGCAGCGTTGTTTTGTTCAAAAATGGCGTTGGCGATGAGCAGGTCGGTCGGCGTGGTGATTTTTATGTTTTGGCAGCTTCCTTCCACCAATTTGATGTGGTGTCCGGCCGCTTCCATCACGCTGGCGTCGTCGGTGAACGAATGGGCGGTGGGCAGTCCTTTTTCGTAGGCTGCTTTCAGGGTGCGCAGGTCGAATACTTGCGGTGTCTGTACGGTTCTGAATCGTGAACGGTCTTCGGCGTGGCTGCCCGAAGCGTCGATTTGCCGCAGCGAGTCGGTGACGGGCACAGCCGGAATGGCGCCGTATTCTCCTGGTTTAAGGTCGAAACATTCGTCTATCACTTGCGCCGGCACTAAAGGCCTCACGCCGTCGTGAATGCCGACAATGCCCTCTGTGGGCATGGTGTCGAGGGCGTTTTTCACTGAATGGAAACGGGTTTCGCCGCCAGGCACAATACGCAGGTTGGAGATGGAGAAACTGTATTTCTGGCACAATTCGTTCCAATAGTCGAATTGCTCTTTGGGGAGCACAACGATTTTTTCCGCGTTGCTGTCCCATCGGTCGAAAGCCTCGATGGTTCGCATCAGCACAGGTTTTCCGGCGATGCAGAGGAATTGCTTCGGTATGTCTGTTTTCATGCGAAGTCCTTTGCCTCCAGCCACTATCACGATGTATCTTTTCATTGGTCAGTCTGATTCCGTCAGAAACAAAATTAGCAAAAAAATGTGATTTTTATCACACGGAGCTCTCTTTCATGTCAAAAATCTCTGATTTTGCCCTATAAACTGCCGACTATTTATTAACTTTGCAAAAAACAACGGTTATGAAACAAAGATTTGTGTGTATTTGGGTGGCTTTTTTTGCGTTTGCTTCAATGTTTGCGCAAGTGGCGTCGGTCAAAGAGAACGAGTTTTTGAAAAACTTGACATCCTACAGCGCTCACGAGGGTGTTGTGCGCATTATGCAGGATGCCCGTCTTCCGATTGCCATAGCCGAGCGTAAATCGTACAAAGAGGATGCGGAAGTGCCGTATATTCTTATTTCGGGCTATCGTGTGCAAGTCTATTCGAGCAATGTGCCGCAGACTGCCCGCAGCGAAGCCTTCTCGATGGAGACGAAGGTAAAGGAAAAAATGCCGGATGTTCCGTCGTATGTGTCGTTCAACTCGCCTTTCTGGAAAGTGCGTCTTGGCGACTGCCGTACCTATCAGGATGCCATGTCGCTCTTGGCGCAGGTGCGAAAGGCATTTCCCGAATATAAGAATAACTGTTACATTGTAAAAGAAGATAATATCAGAATCTCAATAAAATAAGCATGGCAATGTCGGACGAAGACAGCAAGAAAACACAGGAGCTATCGGCTTGTTACAGCAAAATAATCACACTTTTAGGTGAGGATGTGAAGCGCGAAGGGCTCATAAAGACCCCAGAAAGAGTGGCCAAGGCAATGCAGTTTCTCATGAGCGGTTATGCGCAAGATCCGCACGAAGTGTTGCGTTCTGCTACATTTACAGAGGATTACCAGCAGATGGTGATTGTCAAGGATATTGATTTCTATTCGATGTGCGAACATCACATGTTGCCATTCTTCGGTAAAGCGCATGTGGCTTACATTCCCAACAAGCATATTACCGGATTGAGCAAAATTGCGCGTGTGGTAGATATTTATGCGCGCCGCATGCAGCTGCAAGAGCGTCTGACAACCCAAATAAAAGAGTGCATTCAGGAAACCCTCAACCCGCTGGGTGTGATAGTGGTGATAGAGGCGCAGCACATGTGCATGCAGATGCGCGGTGTTCAGAAGCAGCATTCTATTACTACTACATCTGATTTCACGGGTGTTTTCGAAGAGGCAACCACACGCGAAGAGTTTCTCTCGCTGATACGCAACAGCCGATAGTCAATCTGTTCTTATCAACTGTGTAACGTGGCAAGGTATTCTTGCTCTGTTTGTCCGGGTGTGGCCACAAGTGTGGCTTTTTTCCCTAGAAAAGCAAGGTCCATGATGGAGGTATAGCCGGCGCGGCAGATGATGTGCGGCGTTTGGATGAGCAGTTGCATCATTTCGGCATCGTTCAGGTGCGAGACGATGCGCAGACGGTTGATTCTCCGCTCACTGATTTCGGCTTGCGGTTTCCCTTCTATGATGATGCAGTCTTGGTCGAGTGCCGACAGTTTTTCTGTCAGTTCGTTTTCGAAAATGGTGCGTTGCGGTTCAGGGCCCGACACTATGGCTGCCGTATGGTAACGGGGCATGCTGTCGCTTGGCGTGATGATGCTGAAACGCGACAATATGCCTATGAATCGTGCATTGGACGGCAACGGATATTTGTGAGCCAAATCGCCTGCGAGTTTCAATTGTTCATTGTCGGGAATCCAGCATTCGTCGTATTTGTTTATGAAAAAACGGTGTAACCGCCAGACGGATTTTTCCATAAATTTCAGTCCCGATGGCATTTTCACCATCAGTTGGTGTGTGATGTATACGCAGTGTATGTGGTGATTCCAGAGCCCAAAGCGGTTGTCGGAAATGACGGTGTCGATACCGTATTCTGCAATGATTTTTTTCAGGGTCTGATGTTCAATGAATATGCCTTTGAGTATTGCAGGCAGACATTTGAGCATTGCCCAGACTTGTGTTTTGCCCTTGCTGTAGTTGATGTTGTACGATGGCAGTTCGATGAATGTCAGTTCGGAAAATGTCGTTTTCAGCAGTTGCATCGGATAGCCGTCGGCGGCAATGACGACCCGGTTGCCTTCGTCGATGAGACGACGGATGATAGGGATGCAACGCGAGGCGTGTCCTAGTCCCCAGTTGAGCGGGCAAACGAGATAAGTCATTGATAATGATTAATTCGAATTGGCAATCCGTCTGTTTACCCCGCTACCATTACATCAAATCCCCATACGCGCGCCTTTTGGGCAATTTTTTTCAATTCGTCCACGGTGATTTTTTCTAGGTTCTTTTCGGGTGTGGCACGGTCGATGGCGTAAATCATGATTTGTTTAGGCTGTATTTTTTTGATGGCTTCCAGCCAGCTGTTCACATGCTCGTCTGTGGTGTTGTCGAATTTCACGCCGTTGTGTTCACCGCGCAGAAAGATAGTTTGTATGATGACATTCCCGTTGAATTTCCGCAGGTTCTCAACCAGTTTCTCCACTTCTACATTTCCTGTCGGTTGGTCGATGAGGTTGACGAGCTCTTGCGAAGCGGCGTCGAGTTTCAGTATGTTGTTGTCCACCTTGCAGAGTGCTTTGAACACCGATTCCTTGTGTATGCAGGTGGAGTTGCTCAGCACGCTTATTTTGGCTTCGGGGAAATATTTGTTGCGCAGGATGATGGTGTCGTCGATGATTCCGGCAAAGTCGTGATGCAGTGTCGGTTCGCCGTTGCCCGAGAAAGTAATGACATCGGGGCATTCGCCTTTCGATTTCATATCACTCAGTTTGGCGTCGAGTGCAAGGCGCACTTCTTCGCGGGTAGGAATGCGTTTGTCTTCGTAGTCGGCATTGTAGCCGCATTCGCAGTAGATGCAGTTGAAGGTGCACAACTTTCCGTTGGCTGGCAGTAGGTTTATGCCGAGCGAAATGCCCAGTCTGCGGCTTTTTATGGGTCCGAATACAATCTGATTGAATAGCATTGATTAATGTATAATGTATGATGTATAAATGTATGAGTTGAAAGTCTGCGTCAAAGTCGTCTCGTTTCACACATTGAATCTGAAGTGCATGATGTCGCCGTCCTGCACGAGGTAGTCTTTTCCTTCGATGCTGAGTTTTCCTGCATCGCGGCAAGCGGCTTCCGAACCGAGTTCCACAAAATCCTTGTACTTGATGACTTCAGCACGGATGAAACCTTTTTCAAAGTCGGTGTGGATGACACCGGCGCATTGTGGCGCTTTGCTGCCGTCCATGAATGTCCATGCGCGCACCTCGTCGCTTCCTGCGGTAAGGAAAGTCTTCAGGTTGAGGAGGCTGTAGGCTGATTTTATCAGTCGGTTGACGCCCGATTCTTTCAGTCCCACCTCTTCGAGGAACATTTGGCGTTCTTCGTAGGTTTCAAGTTCAGCTATTTCCGACTCTATTTTAGCGGCTACTACCAGCACTTCGGCATTTTCAGCTTTAACGGCTTCTTTCACTTGCTCTACATATTTGTTTCCGTTCACTGCCGAGGCTTCGTCTACATTGCAGACATACATCACGGGTTTGTTAGTGAGCAGGAACATTTCTTTGGCTACGGCTTCTTCCTCTTTCGATTCGAGTGCGACGGTGCGTGCCGATAGCCCTTGTTCCAAAGCGGCTTTGTAGCGCAACAGCACATCTACGGCGAGTTTCGCCTGTTTGTCGCCGCCCACTTGCGCTTGCTTTTGTATTTTCTGCAAGCGGCTTTCTACTGTTTCGAGGTCTTTCAGTTGCAGTTCGGCGTCAATTATCTCTTTGTCGCGTATGGGGTTTACATTGCCGTCGACATGTACCACATTGGGGTCGTCGAAGCAGCGCAACACATGCAGTATGGCGTCCGTCTCGCGAATGTTGGCGAGGAATTTGTTGCCCAGTCCTTCGCCTTTGCTTGCCCCTTTCACCAGTCCGGCGATGTCCACTATTTCCACGGTGGTGGGTATGACGCGTTGCGGTTTGCAGAGTTCGGCGAGTTTGTTCAGTCGCTCGTCGGGTACGGTGATTACCCCAACATTAGGTTCGATGGTACAGAACGGGAAGTTGGCCGATTGCGCTTTGGCGTTCGACAAACAGTTAAAAAGGGTGGATTTCCCTACATTCGGAAGTCCTACGATGCCACATTGAAGAGCCATAGTAATGTGAGTTTAATATCTAAAGTTAAAAGTCAAAAGTAATTATTGAGCTTCGGACGTTGAACGTTGTCGAAACGTCGAAGTGTGGCTTCGACTATGCTCAGCCGCCAATTTCAAATACGCTCAATGAACGTTGTTTCTAATTTCTAAGTTATTTTTGCGTCAGTGTCTGCGTCAAAGTTGTCTCGTCTCTCGCTTCACGCTTTAAATCCGATGATGCTGCGCACCTCTTTGAGCGTTTTGCTGGCGCTTTCGCGTGCTTTTTCAGCTCCTTCGCGTGCGATGCGTTCGAGCAGTTGCTTATTGTTGGCGTAGTAGTCTATCTTTTCGCGGATAGGTTCGTTGAACGCTACAATGTCGGCAGCCAGTTGTTTCTTAAGGTCGCCATAGCGTATAGAGCAGTCGTTCCATTTCTCGTCGAAATAGTCGTATGTCTCTTTGGTCGAAACGATTTCGAGGAAGGTGAAGAGGTTTTGTATCACTTCCGGTTTCTCGCTGTTGGGTTGTGTAGGACCGCTGTCGGTCACGGCTTTCATCACTTTTTTGGTGATGGTTTTGGCATCGTCCATCAGGTAGATGCAGTTGCCTTCCGATTTTCCCATCTTGCCGCTGCCGTCGAGTCCGGGTATTTTCACAGCTTTGTTAGAGAGCGAGAAATTTAGCGGTTCGGGGAAGAAATCAACGCCGTACATGGTGTTGAATCGGCGTGCGAATTTGCGTGCCATTTCCATATTCTGTTCCTGGTCTTTCCCTACGGGCACTTTCACTGCCTTGTGTTGCAGAATGTCGGCCGCCATCAGCGTGGGGTAAGTGAGCAATCCCGCATTGACATTTTCGGGTTGTTTGCGCGCTTTTTCCTTAAAGGTGGTGCAGCGTTCCATTTCGCCCAAATAGGCGTTCATGTTGAGGTACAGGTAGAGTTCGAGCACCTCTTTCACGTCGCTTTGTATGTAGATGGTGGCTTTTTCAGGGTCGATGCCGCACGCCAAATATTCCGCCAAAATGGTGTTGGCGCTTTTTATAATGTCTTCGGGTTTCGGACGAGTGGTGAGGGAATGCCAGTCGGCGATGAAAAAGTAGCAGTTATAATCGTTTTGCATTTGCAAAAAACTTTTCACCGCACCAAAATAATTCCCTAAATGCAGATTACCCGTCGGGCGTATTCCGCTGACAACAATTTCTTTCATATCATTTTTCTTTTTAGCATGCAAAATTACATTTTAATATAGGAATAACCAAATATCAAGTGCGATTTTGCCAAAAGCAATTTCTGCCACCCCCAAAAAGCAAGCATGCTGTTTGTTTGAGTGGTTTCAATGGAGATGGATTATTTTTAGCATATTCGCGAATAAAGAGAAACGGAAGGCTGAACGATTTTCGTCAGCCCTCCGTCTTAGTATTAATTTAAAAATTTATGTGGTCTTACTTTTTGTCGCATTGTTTAGCATTGCAGTTGTTGCAGCTTTTGCAATTGTCGCCACAGCCGCATCCGCAGTCGTTGCCTTTAGCGCTGCGCCAAAGGCGGTATATAAGCAGCGCCACAGCAGCTATGATGAAGATTATTGCTAAGATTTTCTGTATCATAATTGTTTGTTTTTAAAATAACATTCCTATCTGATAGATGAGCAGTGCGGCGAGCCATGCCAGAAAGGTCGTGTATAGCACTGTGAATCCTGTCCATTTCCAGCCGGCTTCGCGTTTGATGGCGGCCAAGGCGGCGAAGCAGGGTACGCTCAGCAGTACAAAAATCATGAAACCGTATGCTACCAAGGGGGTGTAAACGGGTTTGCCTGCCAGCGGACCGTCGTCCCACAATTGCGCCTGCAGCTTGTTGCTCAGCGATTTTGGATTGTCATCGGTTATGTCTTCGTCTTCAGGGTCTTCGGTTTGATAGAGTACGCCGAGGGTTGATACCACCACTTCTTTGGCGGCGATGCCGGTGCAGAGCGATACGCCCATGCGCCAGTCGAATCCGCAAGGACGCACGGCTGGCTCGATGAATTTGCCGAAACGGCCGATATAGCAGTTCTCGAAATGTGCGGCATTCATGGCATGCGTCAACGAATCTACGGTATAAGTTATCTCATCTTCGCTGAGCTGGTCATTTTGCTCCACTTGCGCTATTTCTTGCGCAAGGCGCTGTTCTGTCTCGCTGTCGGTGGGGAAATATTCGAGCGCCCAGATGATGATGGAGGCGGCAAGGATGACAGTTCCCATTTTCCGCAGATATTGCGAGCTCTTCTCCCACATGTGCATCAGCACATTGCGCCCTGTAGGTATGCGGTAGGGCGGCAGTTCCATCACAAAGTCCTCCGAAGTGTTCTTGAAAGTGGTCTTGGTGAGCAGCATGACGGTCAGAACGGCGGTCAGCACGCCAATGGCGTAGATGCTGAAAAGTATCAGTCCTTGCCCCTTGCTGAAGAAAGTGCCTACAAACAGCAGATATACTGGCAGTCTTGCCGAGCACGACATGAAGGGGATGGTAAGTATTGTAGCCAGCCGGTCTTTCTTGTTCTCCAGTGTGCGGGTGGCCATGATGGCCGGTACGCCGCAACCGAATCCCATGATGTAGGGAATGAACGAGCGTCCGTGCAATCCGAATTTATGAAATAGCTTGTCCATCATGAACGCCGCCCTTGCCATATATCCGGTGTCTTCCATGATGGAGATGAACAAGAACAGGATGAGTATGTTGGGCAAGAACGAGATGACAGCTCCCACACCGCCAATGATGCCGTCCACAATCAGGTCGTGCAAGATGCCTTCGGGCATGGCGTTGCTCACGGTTTCGCCTATCCATCCCACCAGTTGGTCGAGCCAGTCCTGCGGATAAGCGCCAAGGTCGAATGTCACTTCAAACATCAGCCACATGAAGACAAACAGAATGGGGAATCCGAGCCATTTGTTAGTGAGTATCTTGTCGGCCTTGTATGCCACCCAGGTGTTGCCTTTTTCGCCGGGTGTGTAGGTCTCTTTCAGCGCGCCGCGAATGAATCCGTATCGGGCGTTGCTTATCAGCGAGTCCATTTTCTCGGTGTAGGCGCTTTCCAATTTCTCGCGTTTCTCTTTTGTCAAGGCCAGAATCTCGGCTCCGTTGGGCAGCGATGATATTTCGTCAATCGTGCTTTGGGTGTTTTCCAGCGCATTGATGGCAATGTAGCGTGAAGGATAGGTGTTGATAATGTCTTTGTTGTTCTCTATCAGTTTCTTGATGGGTACAATGGCGTCCTCAATGTCGTTGCCGTAGTTGATGTGTATGTGTCTTGTCAGGTTTTGGTGCGACTCGAACAAATCTATTACCGCCTGCAGCACATCCTTTATGCCGATGCCTCTCGATGCGGTAGTCGGTATGATAGGGAAACCGAGCATGTTACTCATTTTCTTGTAGTCGAATTTGTCACCTTTGGCGGTCATCTCGTCATACATGTTCAGCGCCATGATGATGTTCACATTCATGTCAATCAGCTGCGTGGTGAGATACAAGTTTCGCTCGAGGTTGGAAGCGTCCACGATGTTCAGCACAATGTCGTAGTCGTTTTTGGTGAGGTATTCGCGCACGCAAAGCTCTTCGGGCGAGTATTCGTTGATGGAGTAGGTGCCGGGAAGGTCTATCAGTTCTATGGTGTAGCCGTTGTGGTAGAATTTTCCCGACTTGATGTCCACTGTCACGCCGCCGTAGTTGCCCACTTTCTCGTGCAGCCCGGTGGCAAAATTGAAGAACGAAGTCTTGCCGCAGTTGGGATTGCCCACCAGGGCTACGGTGATGGTGTTGCGGCTTTCTTTTATCTCGTCAGATAGTTGCTTGTTTTTCAGGCTGATGTTCTCTTCGACGATAGTGCCGTTGTATTCGTCCTCTATGCTGGCGGCGTCGCTCACCGACACCACTTCAATCTTTTCCGCTTCGCTGCGGCGGAGCGATACATGCGATCCCATGACGATATATTCGATGGGGTCCATCAGCGGCGCATTTTTCACCACTTCTACAGTTTTGCCCTTCACAAAACCCATTTCCATGATGCGGTAGCGCAGACCTCCATGCCCGTGAATGCGGGTGATGACGCATTTCCCTTTGGCAGGGATGTCGGCTAATGTTAATTTCTTTTCTTCCATATACTTTATGCTTTTCACTTTAATCTTTTTACTTTTCTCTCATTAAAACTCAACGCCAAATCGCAGCATGGCTACAAAAGCGTTGTCCAATGCGGCATATTTGGTCGATGGTTTCACGATATACTGCAAATCGGGCTGTACAAACAGTTGTTCCAGAATCTGGTATTTGTAAGTCAGTTCGATGGCAGTTTCGTGTGCCCCTTTCTTGTCAAAATCTCTGAAAAGCGAGGTGGAGAATGCCACGCCCAGTTTATCTTTCTGCTGTTTGCTGAATACACCGTTCAAGTTCAAACCAGCTGCAATGTGAAAATTATTGTAGAAATACGCTGCTGCCAGTTCGTCTTTGTCGTCGGAGTAGTTTGCGTTGAACGAGTAGGCGGCCATGGTAAAGGCTTCGAGTTCATGTTTGTCGTTGCTCCAGAGGCTTTGTCCGATGTTGGCGTATAACACGGCGTCTTCCTCACCCGTATGGTAGCTCACGCCCAATTTGTAAACACCAGCATGATTGGCGTCTTCTTTATTGAAAATCGCTTCGGTGACGGTCAGGTAGCCTTTCGTTTTGTCGAGTTTCCATTTTATATTGTACGGATTCTCGTCGAAATCGAGTATGCCGCCGTCGTAAACGCCGGCTTGCCATGCCCATTTGTCAGAAATATCCCAACGCAGATTCAGTCCGAGTCCGGTGATAGGAAACATCGGCGTTCCGAAGTTGCCAAAAACCGAACTGATGCCGAACGAAGAATTGATATAGTCGGCTGCTGCATCGCAGAAGGCATATTCGGCATTCATGTCCTGCAATCCGAGCGTTAGGCTGAACTTATCGGCAAACTGCTGCTTGTACCACAATTCAGACAGAAAAGCATGGTTGCCTGCCTCTATATTGTCAACGCATTGAAAATCGCCTATAAATGTTTCGGTGGGGGTGCCGCCGTGCGTGCTCATGCCGCTGATGCTCAATTCGCCGCCGTTCCACCATCCAGCGGCTTCGGTGTTCAGGTTCAGCCCTATTGCGCCTTGTCCCAGATAGGCGAAATCTTTCTTTATGCCGCCGGTAGTGTTTCCTAAAAAATCACCATAATAACTTGCGCTGAATGTCAGCGCATTCACTTTTTCTTCGCTCTCTTGAGAAAACGCTAAAACAGAAAGTGAAAAATGCAGGACTGCTAAAATACTTTTTTTCATGTTGCAAAATTATGGCTGTTTTCTGGTTTGTGCAATAATTATTTTTTGTGATTTTTTTATGCTTTTCGTCATAACTTATGATGAAAAAAGTGTGTGCCATTTTGTGTTTAAGGCTATAAATCCATATTTTTGTAGAAAAAAACAGCGATTATGAGTAAGGTTGGAAAATATCAGGAGCAGGATTTGATGAGCGATTTGATTTGCGAGAACTATGCGATGCTGCTCGTGTTGAGCCGTTTTGGCATTTCTTTGGGTTTCGGGTATAAGACTATTCAGGAGGTGTGCCGCGACTCTAACGTTGATACCCGCACTTTTCTGGCAGTTGTCAATCTGCTCATCAACGAGAATCGTCAGGCTGAAACAGAAGGTATTTCCATTCCTGCGCTCCTCACTTATCTCCGTGATTCGCACAACTATTTTCTGAATTTCCGTCTGCCTTCCATACGCCAACAGCTGATTGAGGCCACCAAAGCGGAAAACAATGACATCTCGATGCTCATCATCAGATATTTCGACGAATATGCCGAAGAAGTGAAAAAGCACATGATGTACGAAGAAGAAAAGGTTTTCCCTTATATAGAGCAAATTATGGCTGGCGGAAAGTCGAAGTACGACATCAACATTTTCAGCCGTCAGCACGACAATATCGACCAGAAACTGTCGGAACTGAAGAATATCATCATCAAGTATTTCCCTGTCAAAAACACCAATACGCTCAACAGCGTGCTGTTCGACATTTTCTCCTGCTCGCACGATTTGGCTTCGCACAACGATGTGGAGGATTATCTGCTTGTTCCTTCCATCCGCAAGAAGATAGATGCAGAAAAGCGCACCGACGAAAAACAGGAACTTTCCGACCGCGAAAAGGAGATTCTTGTCTGTGTGGTGAAAGGCATGACCAACAAGGCGATAGCCGATGCGCTGTTCCTGTCGGTGAACACCGTCATCACGCACCGCCGAAACATTTCATCGAAACTGCAGATTCACAGTACGGCGGGTCTTACTATTTATGCTATACTGAACAAGTTGGTGGAACTATCCGATTTGGAGTAGAACGGCTATTCGGGATAAATCATTTTTTTGCTCACGCCGCCGTCGGCAGTGATGCACTGTCCGTTGATGAAATCGTTTCCATCCTGGCACAGAAACAAGCATATATTGGCGATGTCTTCTGGTCTTCCTACGCGTCGCGAAAGATGAAAATCCTCATCTTCGGGGCGTATCACCTCGTCTTCTCTCACATGAATCCATCCGGGCGCGATGCAGTTCACCGTGATGCGGTATTGGGCCAAAGAGACTGCCAAAGCGTGCGTGAGAGAATAAATGCCGCCTTTGCTGGCAGCGTATGCTTCGGTGCCGGCTTCGCTTTGCTGATAGCGTGTAGAGCATAGGTTGATGATGCGGCCGTAAGGGTTGGAATTTGCCTGTTTCTCACGATGCAGCGCCATTTGGCGCGAGGTGATGAATGCGCTGCGCAGATTGACGTTCAGCACATGTTCAAATTGTTCAACGCTGGTTTCGGTGATAGGGGAGAATGCGCCGATGCCCACATTGTTGATGAGTATGTCGATGTCGCCCCATTGGTCGAAAAGTTGTTGCATGCATGCTTCCAAAGCATTTTTGTCGCTTACATCCAGATGGTGAAAAACAGCGTCAGTGTCGGCAGCTGTTTGTTGCCCGTTTTGCTTGTCAATGTCGCAGAAAGCCACTTTTGCGCCTGCTTTGCAGAACGCCTCCACAATGCCGCGTCCGATGCCATGCGCACCGCCTGTTACAAAAACTCTTTTCCCGTTCATATTGCTCGTTTTTTGCAAATATAGGCGTTTTTTGTTATTATTTTGATTTCTGATTTCTAAGTTTCTGTATTATTACTTCAGCGTCTGAGTCTGCGTCATTTCCATTATCCGTTAAATCTCGAGAGGTTTCACCTCTGTTCATGGAGTTATATTTGTTTTTTGCAAAAACATAAAAATTGTCAATTGGTTGACGATTTTTACGTAAATTTTGTCAATACACTGACTGAATTTATATTTTTTAGCGGCATTGTATCGTTTTTTCAATGAGGGGGGGGGAGGGCGAATATCAACTTTTTTTAATATTTTTTGTTTTTCTAAAATTCATTCTATACTTTTACTGCTGAAACAACCATACAGCCATAGCGATGGCGTTGTTTCATTTGCAAGCCTGCGCTGGGGATGTCCCATTAGGCGGAGGGCTTGCGGACATAATTAAGGCGTCTTAATGCGCTTTGTTTTGGCGATTCGGAATCTCGCAAATTCAACAACTACCAAAACATTGTGGCACGAGATGTCCTCATGGATGCGTATATTTATATATGTGCATACAGCGTGGGCTTCGTGTTGCTTGTTCAGTAGTTAGGGCAATGCGAGGGCCTCGAATCGCGGAACAGCAACAATGCAGTCCCGCTTTTTTTTGTAACCATTTATATGTTTTATTAAAAATACAATTATGAACAGAATCGTTATTTTTTTATGTACATTATTGAATTGTTATTGTTTGTTTGCCCAAAATGTGCAGTTGGTCACAGAACAAACGATAAAAGTAACATCGGAAACCGAGTTTGTATATTGCTTTGCAGCAGGAGATGAGGTTATTTTTTCATTTAAAGAGATGAATGGTAAAAGTCTGAAAGAGCTGGAAATAATAGAATATCCGTCAAATTCAAAATTCTCTGATTTTAAAACTAATACTGTAAATAGAAGATTTACAATAGGAAATAAAGATGCTATTTATGTATTCAAACTAAAACATGATGCTGTTGGTTCGAGAGTTTGCAATATTAAAATTGAAAGAGTTCCTGCAACAGGAACAGAAAATTTCTCGACCACACCAGTTTGGAAAACAAGAGTTGATACAACCTATCGTCATTATACAAAAGAAGTGGTTGTTGGAGAACAAACAATTTATGAAGAAAGAACACAAAGAGATTTGCTTCGCATTGATACTACGTTTGTACCATTGAAAGATGACAATGTTAGCATTCCTGCGTCTCAATCTCGGTATTTGACTGTTGATATACCAGACAATCAAACATCTGGTAATATTACTAAAGAGATTGTTTCATGGGCATATTGGATAGGCATTGGTAGTGATGCGATCGCCAAATATAATGCGGCTAATATACCTCAATATGGGATGAGCCCTAAAATAGCGATGTCAGGTTATCCATTGTTGGCAAATGTTGCTTGTGGTGGAATAAGTAAATTGCAAAGTCCTTCATCATATTCAAGCAATGTAAAATATTCGTTTGAAGCCTTTGTGAATGGTCAAAGAATGATTTATGCTAATGGTGATACAAAAGGGACTACTGGGTATAATAACAAAGTGTTACAAGGGGCATTTTCTTTGAAATTATATAATGACAATATATTAAATTCAATTACTGTTGGCGTGAAAATTATTGCGTTGCAATTGGTTAAATATTGGCAAGAAACGACATATACAGAACCTGTTGTTGTTCCTATAAAAGAATGGAAAACATTTACGGAGCCTGTTTATAAAAGATATTCAGTACCAACTATTGAAAAACCTTCAAAATGAAAAAAATATTATTAACATTTTTGCTTGCTATAGCAGTGAATGCTTGGGCAGGCTCTTTTACGATTGACTTAACTGATAAAAATATCTCAGTTGATGATGCGGAATCATATTTTAATTCATGGTTTTGCTTGGATAGCGATTGCTCGTTTGAAAAAATCAGAGATTATTGTGATGAAATTGGTATGCGTCATCAGGTCTTTCAACAGTATTATTGTGGTACAAAAATTGAGTATGCAAAACTTTTTGTGCATTCCAAAGGTGGATTTTTGACATCTGTCAATGGAAAAATAATGGAAACGGAGCAGAAACCAGAAAAGTCATCCTCTAAATTAGTACAATCAATAAGTATTGCAGAAAAAAAAGGCGAAAAAATGATAGTATCTGTGGAAACGGAAGATGGAACTTTATATCGTCCAGCATTCAAATTGTTTGATGCAGAAAAGATGGAAGATGTATATATTGATGCGGAAACAAATGATACATTGAAGGTTGTTTCAAAAATTAATAAAGCATCAATTAACGCAAAAGCAGTTACGCCATATAATGATTGGCAGGAAATAATTGGATATGAACAGAATGGTAGCTATTATTTAATAGATGAAGAAAGAGGGATTGTTACAATGGATGCGACAAAAGCATATATAGACTATGAAAATGATGATGATTTGTATTCATTTATAAATAGATGTCGTGTATTCGATGAAGGATTTAAATTAGGAGATGAAGTTAATTTCGTTGGTTTGTGGCATACTGTTTTTGATAAGATAACAATAAATAGTGTACAAGATGGGGCATGGTCTTCGATAACCGACACGAGACCAGATGTGTATATTAAGATAAAAGACAAAGAGGGATTGATCATTTATGAATCAGGATATTATACTGATGTGGCATCTCGTGTTGTTTTTGATTTGTCATCTGAAGTAATCGACGTATTGTCTTCAAAACTTCCGGATCTTCTAATAGAAGTATGGGATTATGATCCGTTGGGAAGTGATGACCTTATTGATAGAATGGTGATGAAAGGTGTTTGTTTTGGAGATGAGCAAGAACTGCCACTTGAATCAAATACAGGTTTGGTGACAGCTACATGTTCTACAAAAGCAACGGGAACAATTTTATTTGGCAATGCGGCTCATTGGGGAATGGAGAAAGTATATGATTTTTACAAAGAAAAATTTGGAAGATGTAGTTTTGATAATAATAAATCTATAATTTATAATCTTGTAAATGTGCAAGATGACGGGAATTTATTTAAGGGAATGTTTTTAAATGCTTCGGCATGTTCGTATATTGCACCTTTCCCAATGGCTTATGGATTAGGTGCAATGCTTTGGTATGAAGAAACTTTGTTGCAAAGATCTATGTTCCCCATTGTTGCTTTAGATGTGATGGCTCATGAGTTTACCCATTTGGTTACTGCCTTTAATGGGAATGAAGGTTTGGTGTATGAAGGAGAGTCAGGCTCGTTAAATGAAAGTTTTTCAGATATAATGGCAATTTCGGTTGAAAATTATGTAAAAAACACATGTGATTGGACAATAGGTGAAGATATTATGATTTTATCTTCAAATATGCGTGATATGCGTAATCCGAAGAATTCTGGAGAAGGACATTTTCCCGCACCAGATACCTATATGGGCGAATTTTGGGCAAACACATTAGATTTTTCAGAAACTGGAGATAAAGGTGGCGTACATACAAATAGTGGCGTTCAAAACAAATGGTATTATTTGTTATGCGAAGGAGGAAGTGGAGTAAACGATAATGGAGATTTATATAATGTTGTAGGAATCGGCATAGAAAAAGCTCAACAAATAGTATATCGTAATTTAATACAGTATATTCCGAATGAAGCGACATATATGGATGCAAGAAATTGCTCGTTGCTAGCTACACAAGATTTATTTGGAAAAGATTCTCAAGAATATCTATCTGTAGCAGATGCTTGGTATGCGGTAGGAGTAGGAGAAAAGTATATTTCAACATCAGATGCCGGCATATCTCTTGAGGATGTCAATATTTACACCGAGGGCAGAACCATCATTGTGGAAAACGCTACGGACGCTATCACGGTATCGGATGCGCTGGGTCGTGTGGTCGGCAAGGAGGATGCGCAAATCGTTCCTGCGGAAACACGCAAATTCCCCGTACCATCGTCGGGCGTGTATGTGGTGAAAATCGGCAACCGTTCGGCATCGGTATTGGTGCGGTAAAAAAACGATTGTTGTTGTAGAGACAGTGCATGCACCGTCTCTACGGTTATATGTGCGTTGTTTTTTGTCGTAAACGGTTGGGGTTTACATTGTTTGTTTTGTAGAGACGTTTCATGAAACGTCTCTACGGCTACGGCAATACGTACAAACGGGGTTTGTTTTTTAGACAGTGCATGCACCGTCTCTACGGTTATGCGTACGTTGTTATTTGTCGCAAACGGTTGGGTTTTATATTGTTTGTTTTGCAGAGACGTTTCATGAAACGTCTCTGCTTCTATTTTCTAGCTTCTTGCTTTCTGCCTTATTCATACCTTAACGCCTCTATCGGGTCAAGTCCGGCGGCTTTGCGTGCAGGGCTCCATCCGAAGAAAACGCCGGTAACCGTACATACCGCAAACGAAAGCAGCACCGACGAGGTGGTGATGTAAGTGGGCCATCCTGAGAAATATTGCAGCAGAGCTGTGGCGCCGAAGCCAAGCATAATGCCAATCAACCCTCCTGTGATGCACATCAGAATGGACTCTATGAGAAATTGCATCATGATGTCGCGGCCTCTTGCGCCGATTGACATGCGCAGTCCTATTTCTTTCGTGCGTTCCGTTACCGACACATACATGATGTTCATGATGCCTACACCACCAATGAACAGTGAGATGCTAGCCACACAAGCCAACAAGATGGTAAGTGTGTTCATGGTAGAGCTCATCATGGTCAGCATTTCTTTTTGCGAGCGTACATTGAAGTCGTTAGGGTCGCTTCCCTGTATGTTGTGCCGTTGTCTTAAGATTTCGGTGATTTCTGCTATGGCGGCATCAGTTTCGCTGTCCGATTTGGCAGATACCACTATTCTGTTGATGTGCGTGATGGCAAGAATTCGTTTCTGCACGCTGGTGTAGGGCGCAAAAACGATGTCGTCTTGGTCGTTGCCCATAGAGCCTTCACCTTTTTCTTCCAGAATGCCGACGACTTGGAACGGGATATTCTTGAAACGGATGTATTTCCCTATTGGGTTTTCGTTTTCAGAGAAAAGGTTTTCGACCACAGTTTGGCCTATCACGCATACTTTGGCGTTGCGCAGCACATCTTTTTCCGAAAACAGTTTTCCTGATTTCAACTTGTATTTCGTCACGTTAAGGTAGTCGGCAGTTACGCCGTAAATGCTGGTTGGGGCGTTGTTCGACCCATAGATGGCTTGCCCCGATGAATTCACCAGCGGTGAGATGTCGCTGATGTGCCGGCAGTCCTTCTTCAGCGCCTCGTAATCCTCCAGTTTCAGCGTCTGCATGCTGCTCCCGCTTTGCCGTACACCGCCCATCTGACCATTGGAAGGAAAAATGGTGATCATATTAGAGCCCATGCTTTCAATGCTCGATTGTATGCTCTGTTTCGACCCTTCGCCGATGGCAAGCATGGTGATGACCGATGCCACGCCGATAATGATGCCGAACATGGTGAGCATGCTGCGGGTCTTGTTGTTAAGCAAAGCGCGAAGTGCTATTTTGAACAAATTTCCGATATTTCCCATGGAGTATTAGGTTGTTTCTAAGTTCTAAGTTTCTAATTTCTAAGTTATTCTTGCGTCTGTGTCAAAGTCTGCGTCAAAGTCTGCGTCAAAGTAGTTTCTAAGTTTCTAATTTGAAAATTGATTTCACTGCGTTCAATGATTTTCGCTTCTTGTATCTTAATTCTCTTCTTTGGGCAGACTTGCCAATGTTTCTGCAGCCGAGCGTATGTTGTCGTTTTTTCTATTGTCAGTGATATGCCCGTCTTTTAGAATAATGCTTCTTCCGCTGTAAAATTCCAGTTCCGGATTGTGCGTTACAAAGGCGATGGTTTTGCCTTGTTGTTGCAAATTCTGAAAAAGGCATAGAATTTCGAACGATGTTCGGGTGTCTAGATTACCTGTAGCTTCGTCGGCAAGTATGATGACGGGGTTGTTCACCAATGCTCTGGCTATGGCTACGCGTTGCATTTGTCCGCCGGACATTTGGTTCGACTTGTGCATCATACGGTCTTTCAAACCTACGGCTATAAGCGCCTCTTCGGCTCTTTCGCGTCGTTCGCGCGAAGATATTTCGGAGTTGTATATGAGCGGAAGCTCCACATTCTCTATTGCCGTAGTCTTGGGCAACAAGTTATACGACTGAAATACAAAACCTATTTTGCGGTTGCGCAGCCATGCCCGTTGGTCGCGGCTCATGTTCTTCACAGGTGTTCCGTCCAGCAGATATTCGCCGGATGTGGGGGTGTCGAGGCAGCCGAGTATGTTGAGCAGCGTGGATTTTCCGCTGCCGCTGGTGCCCATGATGGTGACAAATTCCCCTTCCCTGATATCGAAATTAATGCCTTTCAGGGCGTGCACGGTTTCGTCGCCCACAATGAAATCGCGGCGCAAGTCGATGGTTTCTATGATTTTCTTCTCGCTCATCGTCTATAGTTCTTGTTGTTGCGTTTAGGCATGAACGGACTTGCTGCAGTGTTCTTCTTCGCCTCTTTCTGTTTCACTTCCGTGATGTCGATAACAACTTTTTCGCCTACATTCAAGCCGCTTGTGACAATATAATTGACACCGTCGGTGTCGCCGATTTCTATGATGCGTGGTTTAATGTCGTCGCCTTCCTTCACCCACACGCGGCGCTGGTTGTCTTGCAATGCTTTGCTCTTTTGTTGAGGCATGCTGTCAGAAGCGGGCATCTCAAAATTCAGCGCTTGCGCTGAAATGATAGGCCGGTCATTGATTTCTTTCACATAAATCATCACATTGGCGGTGAGCCCTGGTTTGAGTTTCAAGTCGGGATTTGGTGCGTCAATTTCTACGCTGTAGGTCACCACATTCGAAGTGGTAGTGGCTTCGAGGCGTACTTGAGTCACAATGCCGTCAAAAGTGGCTTCGGGATAGGCGTCAACGGTGAAGGTGACGCGTTGTCCGATTTTCACTTCACCTATGTCGGCCTCGTCCACTGCGGCGATAACCTGCATCTTGCTCAAGTCTTGCGCAATGGTGAATAGGGTGGGAGTGTTGAAACTTGATGCCACCGTCTGGCCTTCGTCCACGGCACGCGAGAGCACTACACCGTCGATAGGCGAGTATATGTAGCAGTATCCGAGGTTTGTCTTGGCGGTCACTATTTGCGCTTGTGATTTTTGGTAGGCGTAATATGCTTTTTTATAAAGGTATTCGGCCTGGTCGTATTCCGAATCGCTTACGGCATTCTTTTCATAAAGTTCCTTTATGCGTTTGTAGTTTTTCTCCTGATAGTCCAGTTCGGCTCTGTTGGATGCGGAGTCGGTTCTGGCGCTGGCCAGCGATGCGGTGTAGTTGGTTTTGTCCAATACAGCCAGCAGCTGTCCTTTTTTCACTTCAGAATTGTAGTCCACATATATTTTTTCGATGGTGCCCGACACTTGCGTACCGATTTCCACTTGTTGCACAGGTTCTACGGTTCCGGTGGCAGTCACCACATTCTGAATGGAACTAGACATGATAGTCTCCGTCTCAATGGCAGTTTGCGCTTGCTTGCCTTTGATCATGAAAAAGCACATGGCGCATACGGCAACGGCTCCAGCGGCGAGGCAGATGATGATTGCTTTCTTGTTCATAAAATTACAGATTAATGGGTTTATGCTGATAAAAATCTAATAGTTTCTGATTTAGCAGAGTTTCGTATTTCGCTTGCAGAAATTCTCGTTGAGCATTGAGGTAGTTGTTTTTCTCTTCAATGTAGTCGTACATGTTGGTGAGCCCCACTTTGAATTTGTCTTGCATCAGTCGGTACGATATTTCGGCGGCGTCAAAGGCTTCTTTGGCGGCAAGGTATCTGTTTTGCGATGAGATGACATTCAAATAAACCTCTTCCACAGTCTTCAGCAAGTTTTTCTCGTCTTGCTGCGCATTGAGCTTGGCGGTCTCAATGGCAAATTCCGATTTTTTTATGTTGGTGCGCACCTCTTTGTGACTGAAAATGTTGTAGTTGAGCGACAAACCGATGTTTTGCGAGAAATTGTGGTTCAGTTGGTCGAAATACCGCTCTTTGTCAGCCGACGAGTGTCCTGTGGATATGCCGGCGCTCATCGAGATAGACGGGTATAGTCCGCTTTTGGCTTTCAGTAGGTCGTATTCGGCTGCAAGAATGGCGTTTTGCCCGCTTTTGATTTGCGGCATCCAGCCCATGGCGTTCTCAAAAACCTCTTCCTTGCTTGGAGGCAGTTCTACAACTTCATCGTCGGCAATTTCGGGGTAATAGAGCGTCGGGTTCTCTTCGATGCCCAATTCCAGCAGCTGCTTGAAGTCGAGGATGCGGTTTGCCAAAGCGTTTTGAGCGGCCACCAGCCGGTAGGCGTCGTTGCTGTGCTGCGATTTCAGTTTGGCGTAGTCGGTCTCGGCAATGGAGCCAGCGCGGTATTTCAGTTCGCCTTGCTCCAAATGCGCTTTCGATGTTTCCAGTGTCAGCTCGGCGGTTCGTACATTGTCTTTAGCATACAATATTTGCAGATATGATTCCGTGATGGCAATCTCAATGTTTTGCTTGGCTTCTTCCACCAGTAGGTCGCTGTTCTGCAGCGCTATTTCTTGCGCTTTGATGCTGTTTTTTATCCGGAATCCTTCGAACAGTGTGACAGACGACGAGAGCCTGTATTGCTCCGAAAATGATTGGTCGCTGCTGTATTCGCCCGCCTCGTTCGAGCGGTTGAAGTGCGAAAAAGTTTCGCCAGCGCTGAAAGTCAGGTTTGGGAAACGCGAAGCGCGCGCCTGTGTGTAGCTCTCTTCACTGATATTCCTTGCTACGGTGTTTTTCTTTACGTTGATATTGTTTTCCAACGCATAATCGATGGCATTGCGCAATGTCCACGTATTTTCTGTCTGTGCCGAAATGCAACCGAAGGGTGTCAGCATGAGCAGCACTCGAATGATGTTGGCTTTCATAAAATTAAATTTTCACTTTGACATTATTTCTGCATGAAAAGTTTAATTTGCCAGATTATTTTTTTTACTGCTTTTTGCTTGATGTAAAATATTTGCTCAAAATGAATTACTAAATGTTTTTCATGAAAAAATATGCTGAAGAAAATGTATAAAATGCTGAAAAATGCAATTTGATAGTCGAATTTTAAAAATTGTTTTGTAATTTAGTCGCTGAAAATTATCACCCGATGGCATTGATAAACGAAAATTATCTGAGACTCTCCGAAAACTACTTCTATACGGAGATGGATAAGCGTATAAATGCGTTCTGCGTGACACACCCCAAAGCGAATGTGATTCAGTTGGGGACGGGTGATGTCTCCCAACCGCTGCCGCCGGCTGTCGTCAGTGCGATGACCGATGCGCTGAATGAACTCTCGCAGAAAGATACTTTTCGTGGTTATGGCCCAGGACAAGGGTACAAGTTCCTGAGAGAAAAAATCGTAAAAGATTATCAGACGCACGGCGTCTCACTTTCCACAGAGGAAGTTTTTGTGAGCGACGGCGCAAAGACGGATGCAGCCAATATAGGCCATATCTTCGGTCGAGACAATATCATTGCCATTACCGACCCTGTATATCCTGTTTACGAGAATGCGACTATCATGAGCGGCAGGGCGGGCTATCATAACGAAAACGGCAAGTGGAGCAATATTGTGTACCTTAACTGCTTGGCCGAAAACGGATTCAAACCGGTCATCCCCTCCGAAAAAATTGATGTGATCTACCTTTGCTACCCAAACAACCCTACTGGCACGGTGCTTACCCGCCAAGAATTGAAGGTGTGGGTGGACTATGCTTTGGAAAACCATTCGTTAATCATATATGACGGAGCGTACGAGGCATATATCACGGAGAAGGATGTGCCGCATAGCATTTACGAAATAAAAGGGGCGAAGAAAGTGGCGGTGGAAATAAGAAGTTTCTCTAAAACTGCTGGTTTTACTGGTCTCAGGTGCTCTTATACAATAGTGCCGAAAGATTTGATAGCTTTCACATCCGAAGGCGAGAAAGTGCAGCTCAACCGGTTGTGGATGCGCCGCCAGACAACTTGCTTCAATGGAAATTCCTATATCGTGCAAAGAGGCGCGGAAGCCGTTTTCTCCAAAGAAGGCAGAAAACAGGTGAATGAAACGGTTCAGTATTATCTGACGAATGCTGGCATAATCCGTGACGAGCTTCGTAATCTCGGATTTGAAGTGTACGGCGGAGTGAATTCGCCCTATGTGTGGGCAAAAACAAAAAACGGCGAGGAGTCGTGGAGCTTCTTTCAGCGCATGTTGTGCGAAATCAATGTGGTGAGCACGCCAGGCGTAGGTTTCGGACCGAATGGCGAAGGTTATACCCGCTTCTCGGGCTTCAACAGCAGAGAGAATACCATGGAGGCGGTGGAGCGCATGAAAAATTGGCGATGACGAAAATGAAATTATGAATTTTAAATATTGAAAAATGTGTGGAATAGTTGGGTATATCGGAAATAGACAAGCATGTCCGGTGCTGGTGAAGGGTCTGCATCGCTTGGAGTATAGAGGATACGACAGCGCAGGCGTGGCTTTGATTAACGAAAAAGGTGAACTTAATGTGTACAAGACCCGCGGCAAAGTGCAGGATTTGGAAAACTATATGGAATCGAAAGATGTGTCGGGTACAATTGGCATCGCCCACACTCGTTGGGCTACACACGGCGAACCAAACAATGTGAACGCACATCCGCATTGCTCCAATTCCGAGAATCTGGCGATGATTCATAACGGAATTATCGAAAACTATGCCGTGCTTCGCGAAATGCTTTCACGAAAAGGCTATACTTTTAAAAGTTCTACAGACACAGAAGTGCTGGTGCAATTTATCGATTATATCCGCACAACAAACAAACTTTCATTGCCTCAGGCAGTTCAGCAGGCGCTCAGTCAAGTGGTGGGCGCATACGCGATAGCCGTGATAGAGAAAAACAACCCTAACCAGATAGTGGCGGCGCGCAAAGGTTCTCCGCTGGTAATCGGCGTGGGCGAAGATGAATATTTTTTGGCTTCGGATGCAACTCCGATAGTGGAATACACACAAAAAGTGGTGTATGTGGGCGAAGAGGAAGTGGTGGTGATAAACCGTGGCGAAGAATTGACGGTCCGTACCATCGCGAACGTAGAAAAAACACCTGAGGTGAAGACAATAGAACTTTCTCTCTCCGAATTGGAGAAGGGCGGGTATCCGCATTTCATGCTGAAAGAGATTTTTGAACAGCCGCGTACATTGGCTAACAGCATGAAGGGAAGGGTGAGCCTAGACAAGAAGCATGTGGTGCTGTCGGGCTTTACAAATAACAAAGAAAAATTCCTTGGCGCGCGTCGTATCATTATCCTGGCTTGCGGAACTTCGTGGCATGCAGGACTGATAGGAAAATATATGCTTGAAGAGTTCGCGCGTATCCCCGTTGAGGTGGAGTACGCTTCAGAATTCCGCTATCGTAAACCTGTCATCTATCCTGATGATGTGGTAGTGGCCATCTCTCAGTCTGGCGAAACGGCAGACACCTTGGCTGCCGTAGAATTGGCAAAGTCAAACGGCGCCTTTATCTTTGGTATATGCAATGTGGTGGGCGCATCCATACCACGCAACACTGATTCTGGTTGCTATACGCATGTCGGACCAGAGATTGGCGTGGCATCAACCAAGGCGTTCACGGCACAAGTGACAGTGCTTACCTTGCTCGCACTTTGCATTGCAAAAGAGAAAAAGACGATAGAAGAAGAGGCTTATCTCGAAATAATCAGTGAACTTGCTGAAATTCCGAGAAAAATGGAAATGATATTGAAGAATAATGATGAAATAGCCACACTCTCGCGCGTGTTCACTTATGCGCAGAACTTCATCTATCTTGGACGCGGTTACAATTATCCGGTGGCGTTGGAAGGCGCGCTGAAGTTGAAAGAGATATCATACATCCATGCAGAGGGATATCCTGCAGCAGAGATGAAGCACGGTCCTATAGCGCTGATAACATCAGAAATGCCCGTGGTCGTCATTGCTACGCATGCAGGTATGTACGAAAAGGTCATCAGCAATATTCAAGAGATAAAGGCAAGAAAAGGACGCGTGATATCTATTGTCACTAAAGGCGACAAGACGGTGAAAAAGATGTCGGACTTCTGTATCGAGATTCCTGAAACGGTAGAATGCCTCGTGCCATTGCTGGCGTCGGTGCCGCTCCAATTGCTCGCCTATCACATTGCGGTGCAGAAATGTTGCGATGTGGACCAGCCGAGAAATTTGGCTAAGTCGGTGACGGTGGAATAATGAAGAAAATTTAAATGTGATTTTTATAAAAAACAAATAATATATGTGTGGAATAGCGATGATTCGGCTCAAACAGCCGCTTGAATACTATCAGAAGAAATACGGAACATGGAAGTATGGCTTGAATAAACTTTACCTCTTAATGGAAAAACAGCACAACCGCGGACAAGAAGGCGCAGGTTTGGCTGCGGTGAAGTTCGACATGGAGCCGGGCAACGAATACATCTGGCGCGAACGCGCCGAGGGCAAGAATGCCATACAAGAGATTTTTGCCTCGGTGAACAAACATTATGAGTCGCTGACATTGCAGCAGTTGAGCGATGCCACTTTTGCCAAGGAAAAACTCCCTTTTGCAGGTGAATTGTATTTGGGGCATCTGCGATACAGCACAACAAACCTTAAAAAAGGCGTTTCGTATGTTCATCCGTTCTTGCGTCGCCACAATTGGAAAGACCGCACTTTGGTGCTGGCTGGCAATTTCAACCTGACCAATGTGGATGAGCTCTTCGCGCACCTCACATCGCATGGACAGCATCCGCGCGACAAAGCTGACACATTCCTGATGCTCGAAAGCATTGGCCATGAATTGGACAAAGAAGTGGGACGCGAATACGAAAAAGCGCGCAAAGAATGCGATGACGATATGGAAATAACTCGGAAAATTGAGGCCGAGCTGGATATTCCTACCGTTGTGAGAAAGTCAGAAAAACATTGGGATGGCGGTTATGCAATCTGCGGCTTGCTTGGTCATGGCGATGCTTTCGTTTTCCGCGATGCCAAGGGTATTCGTCCTGCATATTACTATTCCGACGACGAGATTGTGGTGGTTGCGTCAGAGCGTCCTGTCATACAAACAGTGATGGATGTGGCCATCGATGATGTGAAAGAACTGGTGCCGGGGCAAATCATGGTTATTAAGAAAGACGGTCGCTTGATTTTCGACGAAATCCGCCCGCAAGCCAAAGAATTGGCGCGTTGCTCGTTCGAACGCGTTTATTTCTCACGAGGCAGCGACCGCGACATATATGCAGAGCGCAAAAAACTTGGCGAACTGCTTGCTCCTCAGATATTGAAGGCGGTGGACAATGATGTGGAACATACGGTGTTCTCCTATATCCCCAATACGGCCGAAGTGGCATTCTATGGCATGATTCATGGTGTGCAGCAGATGACGGGAAAATATCCGCGCATCGAAAAAGTGCTGATAAAGGACATCAAATTGCGAACTTTCATCGCGCAGGATGCCGAGCGCAACGACCTCGCGCAGCATGTTTACGATATCTCATACGGTTCTATTACACCTAATGTGGACAATGTCGTGCTCATTGACGATTCCATTGTGCGGGGCACTACTTTGCGGCAGAGTATTATAAAAATATTGTATCGCTTGCAACCCAAGAAGATAATATTCGTTTCTTCCGCTCCGCAGGTTCGCTATCCCGACTGCTATGGCATCGATATGTCGAGTCTTACAGAATTCATCGCTTTCAAGGCGGCTGTGGAACTGTTGCGCGAAAAAGGCAAAGAGTCGGTGATAAACGAGGTTTATCGCATGTCGCACGATCAGCGCAATCTGCCGAAAGAGCAAATTGTGAACTATGTGCAGCGCATCTATGAGTCGTTTACTGATGACGAAGTGTCGGCAAAAATATCGCAAATGCTTACGCCGAGCTCGGTGAAGTGCCCTGTTGAGATTATCTATCAAACTTTGGACGGTCTGCATCAGGCAATGCCTGATTATGCAGGTGACTGGTATTTCTCAGGGAACTATCCTACAGCAGGAGGTAACAGGTTGGTAAATAACGCGTTCCTTGCTTATATAGAAGGGAATCATTGATGAAAAATTTCTTTTTGCATTACGAAAGAATGTAAATTTGTAAATCAGCAAATATTTTTTTATCTTTGCGACCAAAGAAATAAAAATTGTTTTAAATAATAAAAAAATGGTAAACTACAAAGAATTAGGTCTTGTAAACACAAGAGACATGTTTGCAAAGGCAGTGAAAGGCGGATATGCAATTCCGGCATTCAATTTCAACACAATGGAGCAAATGCAAGCTATTGTACAAGCTGCAGTTGAAACAAAATCACCAGTTATCATGCAGGTGTCAAAAGGCGCTCGTAAATATGCTAACGCTACTATCCTCCGTTATATGGCGCAGGGTGCGGTTGAGTATGCCAAAGAATTGGGATGCGCTAATCCTCAAATCGTTCTTCACCTCGACCATGGCGACAGCTTCGAACTCTGCAAAGATTGTATCGACATGGGCTTTAGCTCTGTAATGATCGACGGTTCTTCACTTCCTTACGAAGAAAACATCGCTCTCACTAAAAAAGTGGTTGAGTATGCACACAAATACGATGTGACTGTAGAAGCAGAACTTGGTGTGTTGGCTGGTGTTGAAGACGAAGTTGCTTCAGAAGTTTCTCACTATACTAAACCTGAAGAAGTGGTGGATTTTGCTACTCGTACTGGATGCGATTCTTTGGCTATCTCTATCGGAACTTCTCACGGTGCATACAAATTCAAACCGGAACAGTGCACACGTGACCCGAAAACTGGCAAATTGGTTCCGCCTCCTTTGGCATTCGATGTATTGGAAGCTATCGAAAAACAATTGCCTGGTTTCCCTATCGTGCTTCACGGATCTTCTTCAGTTCCTCAAGACGAAGTTGACACTATCAATAAATACGGTGGAAAATTGCCTGATGCAGTAGGTATTCCTGAAGAACAATTGCGTAAAGCCGCAAAATCGGCCGTTTGCAAAATCAATATTGACTCTGACTCTCGCTTGGCGATGACAGCTGCAATCCGTCAACACTTTGCAGAAAATCCTTCGCACTTCGACCCACGCCAATATTTGGCTCCTGCACGCGAAAATATGAAGAAAATGTACATTCACAAGATTTTGAATGTATTAGGCTCGAATGATAAATTGTAATAATCAAACAAAATCAATTAAAAAAAGCCGAAAAAACTTTCGGCTTTTTTAATGTATATACCAAAGAAAAATGAATCAACTATCAGATCGTTTAAATGCGTTGTCGCCTTCACAGACATTGGCAATGTCGCAAAAAAGCGGCGAATTGAAGGCGCAAGGCGTGGATGTTATCAACTTGAGTGTGGGCGAACCCGATTTCAATACGCCGGAACATATAAAAGAGGCAGCAAAGAAGGCGGTGGACGAAAACTATTCAAGATATTCTCCTGTTATGGGATATCCGGCTTTGCGTAATGCGATTGTCGAGAAACTGAAAAAAGAGAATAACCTGGTTTATTCAGCAGATCAGATTTCTTGCAGCAATGGAGCGAAACAGTCGGTCTGCAATGTGATAATGACATTGGTGGGCGCTGGTGACGAGGTGATAATTCCCGCTCCTTATTGGGTGAGCTATCCCGAGATGGTGAAGCTGGCTGATGGTACGCCTGTTTTCGTTTCAGCTGGCATTGAGCAAGAGTTCAAAATTACTCCGGCGCAATTAGAAGCTGCTATTACACCTAAAACTAAAGCGCTGATACTTTGCTCGCCGTCCAACCCGACTGGATCGGTTTATTCTAAGGAAGAATTGGCAGGATTGGCTGCCGTGCTTGCAAAATATCCGCAGATAATTATTATAGCCGATGAAATATACGAGCATATCAATTATGTAGGCAAGCATGAAAGCATTGCGCAGTTCCCTGAAATCTTTGATAGAGTAGTAATCGTCAACGGTGTGTCAAAAGCTTATGCCATGACAGGCTGGCGTATCGGTTTCATTGCCGGTCCGGCTTGGATTGTGAAAGCTTGCAATAAACTTCAAGGTCAATACACTTCTGGACCATGCTCCGTTTCGCAAAAGGCTGCCGAGGCTGCTTATACAGGAACTCAGGCTCCAGTGGAGGATATGCGTAAGGCTTTTGAGCGCCGTCGTGATTTGATTGTGAAATTGGCTAAAGAAATTCCAGGCTTGGAAGTGAACAAACCTCAAGGCGCTTTCTACTTGTTTCCAAAATGCTCTTCGTATTTTGGCAAGTCGGCTGGCGATAGAAAAATCAATGACGCGTCCGATTTGGCTATGTATCTGCTCGAAGTTGGTCATGTGGCTTGTGTGGGCGGAGGCGCATTCGGTTCTCCAGAATGTATTCGTATGAGTTATGCTACCTCTGATGAAAACATTGTGGAGGCAATGAGAAGAATAAAAGAGGCGCTTTTGGCGTTGAAATGATATTTTTTCTCGTATTTTAGGGCGGTAAAACGTTTTTTTTCGTTTTACCGTCTTTTTTTTGTCAAAAAGTCAGTAACTTTATAGAAATATTTTATCTATGGCGAAAAAGGAGAAGGAACAGCAGAAAAGCATCGAAGACCTATCGCAATTGTGGGCTGTGCTTACTGCGGAGCAGCGAGATATTTTGCGTGAAAACTATACGGTTAAAAAGTTCAAAAAAAATGAGATAATATATCAGGAAGGTGATTATCCGATGTATTTGATGTACCTTGTCGAAGGACAAGTGAAAATTTTTCGCGAAGGGGTGGGCGGTCGTGCGCAGATTGTCAGAATAATAACTCCTGTAGGTTGTTTTGGCTATCGGGCATATTTGGCTGATGAACAGTATGTTACATCTGCAGTGGCTATTGAACCCTCTACGCTTTTCTTTGTTCCGCTTACGATTTTTGAGTCATTCCTAAAAAGCAATAGCGAATTTGCGATGTTCTACCTTAAATCGTTGGCTGTTGACTTAGGCATCGCCGATTTCAGAGTGGTGAATCTGGCTCAGAAACATCTGCATGCGCGTTTGGCAGAGTCGATATTGTTTCTTCGCGACAGTTACGGATACGAAGCCGATGGCGCAACTATAGCGGTAAGCCTTTCGCGCGAAGATATGGCTGGGTTGTCAAATATGACGACAGCCAACGCCATTCGAACTTTGGCGCAGTTGGCCAACGATGGAGCAGTGGAGGTGGAAAGGCGTAAAATAAAGATTGTGGATGAGGAAAAACTCGCCCGAATCAGTAAATTTGGCTGATACAAAAAGAAAATAAATGCGATGATGGAACCTTTGGAAATAATAAGGAAATATTATGCGGAAGGGACCGAGCTGTATGATATCTTATTGACACACAGTCGTTTGGTTACCGAGAAAGCTTTGGAGATAGCAGAGCGTAACCCGCAGGAGGAATTCGACTTGCGGTTTGTTTATGAAGCTGCTATGCTGCACGATATAGGCATATATCTGACCAATGCTCCAAAGATTCATTGCCATGGGTCGTTTCATTACATCTGCCATGGCTATTTGGGCGCCGATTTGATGCGGGCTGAAGGCTTTCCCCGGCATGCGCTTGTGTGCGAAAGGCATACTGGAACCGGCATTTCGTTGGATGCGATACTGCGGATGAATTTGCCTGTGCCGCATCGCGATATGAGACCAGTGACGAAGGAAGAGCAGCTGATATGCTATGCCGACAAGTTTTTCTCAAAAACAGATCTTTATACGGAAAAATCGACCGACAAAGTGCTGAAATCCCTTGCGAAGTTTGGCGACGACGCAATTTCGCAGTTTCAATTTTGGCTGGAAAAATGGGGAAGATGAAAGGCTGATTGGGGCAACTTTCGTTTTTGCATGTAAAAAAGATGAAAATTCTTGCTAATTTTATTAAAATTAAATAACTTGCACACTGCATAGATGATAAAAATAACAGAACTATGAGTTATTTGAATTTTGACAGAACATTATTGGTCAATCTGGAAAAATCTCTGAAAAAAGAGACGCTTCATACCAATCGTCTTGGGGCTTATAGCGCCACTACAATAGTGGATTGCAATACCCGCAAGTATCATGGTTTGCTCGTTACTCCAGCTCCAGAAGTGGGCGCGGGAAGATATGTGCTGCTTTCTTCATTGGATGAAACCGTCATTCAGCATGGAGCAGAGTTCAATCTGGGATTGCATAAATATAACGGCAGTTTCTCTCCGAATGGGCATAAATATATCCGTCAATATAACCGAGATGTGATATCACGGACCATTTACCGTGTAGGCGGTGTGTTGCTGCAAAAAGAACGCATTCTGATGAGAGATGAAGCGCGTGTTCTTGTTCGTTACAAGTTGATAGAGGCGTTGTCGTCTATAAAGATGCGTTTCCGTCCGTTTTTGGCTTTCCGTAGCGTGAATGAATTGTGCTACGAAAATAATATGCTGAATAAGGACTACCAGATGGTGGACAATGGAGTCTCAATGTCGTTGTATCCTAGATATCCTCGCTTGAATATGCAGTTTTCGAGGAAAGTGGATTATGTGCATGTGCCAGACTGGTACAGGGGTATAGAATATCCGAAAGAACAGGAGCGTGGTTATGCCTACAGCGAAGACTTGTTTGTGCCGGGTTATTTTGAATTGACGCTCAGACCTGAAGAAGAGGTTATATTCACTGCTGGATTGACGGATGTTTCGCCGCATTCGTTGAGAAACATGTGGGCGAAAGAAAGTGAACGGCAGATAGAAAAGAACGATATGTTCGGATGCTTGAAAAATTCGGCCATGCAGTTTTATAAAGAAGCGAATGACAAGCAATATATTCTTGCAGGATTCCCGTGGTTTTCGTGCATCGCACGAAATCAATTTCTTGCTTTGCCTGGTTTGACATTGTCTGTTGGCGAAGTCGGATTTTTCGAGAAAGCGATGAAAACGGCAGTTGAAGAGATGAAACCATTCTTAGCTGGAGATGAGGCTTGGAGCAAGAAAACTTCTATTCAAGAGTTGAACACTCCCGACGCTCTTCTTTGGTTTGTATGGTCAGTTCAGCAATATGCCGCCTCTGAAGGCGAGGAAAAGGCATTTGAACTCTATGGTGAAATGGTTCTTTCCATTATTTCTTTTATCAGAGCGCAAAAGCACCCTCGACTTTTGGTGCACAGCAACGGTCTGTTATTCACCGAAGGAAGAACAGAACCTGCCACTTGGATGAATGCCGTTGAGGATGGAATGCCGATAACCCCGCGTACAGGATATGTGGTGGAAATTAACGCATTGTGGTATAACGCGCTGAAATATGCCGTGCAATTGGCTGATAAAAAAGGTGACTTGCATCTGTCGGAAGTGCTTGATTGTCAGGCGGAATTGGCAAAACAGTCGTTTGTGGAGACATTCTGGAACGGTGTATATCTCAATGACTATGTGATTGACAATTATGCTGACAAGGAGGTAAGGCCGAATATGATTTTTGCGGTTTCCTTGCCTTATTCGCCGTTGGATAGAAAACAACAGAAATCGGTGGTGGACATTTGCTCTAAGGAGTTGCTCACGCCAAAGGGATTGCGCAGCTTGAGCCCTAAGAGCGGATGTTATCGTCCGTTTTACAGGGGCGGTCAGTTGGAACGCGACAGAAACTATCATAACGGACCGGTATGGCCATGGCTCATCGGTGCATATTCCGAGGCTTATCTGAAGATATACAAGCACAGCGGCGTTTCGTTCGTCGAACGTATGATGAGCGGATTTGACGGCTCAATGCGTGAGTTGTGTATCGGTACAATAGGGGAGTTGAATGACGGTAACCCCCCATTCAAAGGACACGGGGCTATGTCTTTCGCTACAAATGTGGCAGCTATATTACGAGTATTTACGATTTTAAAAAAATACAATAACAGATGAAGGCTTTAATGTTCGGTTGGGAGTTTCCTCCGCATATTCTTGGCGGTTTGGGGACAGCAAGCTATGGGCTGACAAAAGGCATGTCGTTGCAACACGATATGGATATAACCTTTGTGATACCTAAGCCGCATGGCGACGAAGACCAGAGTTTCCTCAAGATAATCGGTGCGTGCAATGTGCCGATTGTGTGGAAAGAAAATTCTTGGGAACATGTCAATTGGCGTATTGGGGCGCAAATGAATCCTGACGAGTATTTTTGGTTGCGTAACGGCATTCATTACGATTTCTCGCGTATCTATACAAACGATTTGGGGTGCGTGGATTTCTCTGGCCGTTACCCCGACAATCTGGTGGAGGAAATATATAATTACGAGGCGGTGGCCAGTGTGTTGGCTCATCAGCTGGATTTTGACATTATTCACTCGCACGATTGGCTGACTTATCCTGCCGGAATCTTTGCTAAGCAAATATCGGGAAAACCGCTTGTCATTCATGTGCATGCCACAGATTTTGATCGCTCGCGCGGACAGGTGAATCCCGTGGTGTATGACATCGAAAAACGAGGAATGGACATGGCTGATCACATTATTACCGTCAGCAATCTGACCCGTAATACGGTGATAGAACGCTATCATCAGGACCCGCGCAAGGTGACGACTGTACATAATGCCGTAGAACCGCTGCCCAATGTCGAACGTTTCCAGAAAACGCCTCGCAATGAGAAAATAGTGACTTTCCTTGGACGCATCACCATGCAGAAAGGGCCTGAATATTTTGTGGAAGCGGCTGCCAAGGTGCTTGAGAAAACAAAGAATGTACGCTTTGTGATGGCTGGAAGTGGCGATATGATGAATGACATGATAAATTTGGTCACCAAACGGAGCATTGCCGACCGATTCCATTTCACAGGATTCCTGAAAGGTGACCAAGTGCACCAGATGCTTGCAGAAAGCGATGTGTATATTATGCCTTCGGTTTCCGAACCTTTCGGAATATCTCCTTTGGAAGCAATGCAAGTGGGTACACCTACCATCATTTCCAAACAGTCTGGTTGTGCAGAAATTCTGCAACATGCCATAAAAACTGATTATTGGGATATTGACGCTATGGCAGACGCCATTTATGCAATTGTGAAATATCCGGCAATGTATCACAGCCTGCGCGAAGAAGGACGCAAAGAAGTGAACAACATTAAATGGGAGTATGCAGGGCAAAAGGTCCGTGACATATACGATAACTTATTAAGAAACAGATAAAACTTACCGCTATGAAGAATATTTGCTTTTATTTTCAGATTCATCAGCCGTTTCGCCTGAAAAGATACCGCTTTTTTAATATAGGAACTGACCATTATTATTACGATGATTTCTTGAATGAGGAGAAAATCTCGTATGTGGTGAACAATTCCTATTTGCCAGCCAATCAAACAATTTTGGAGATGATTCGCAGTTCGAACAAAAAGTTCAGATGCGCATTTTCAATATCAGGAACGGCATTGGAACAAATAGAACAATATGCTCCAGAACTGATCGACAGTTTTAGAGAACTGGCAGCCACGGGCTGTGTGGAATTCTTGGCCGAACCTTACGCTCATTCGCTGGCTTCGCTTTACGACGAGAAAGAGTTTGAGGTGCAGGTGAAAATGCATTCCGACAGAATCGCAGACCTCTTCGGTAAGAAACCAACCGCATTCCGTAACTCAGAATTGATATATTCTGACGAGATAGGAGCGAAAGTCGCTCAAATGGGATATAAAACAATGCTGGTGGAAGGCGCGCGACACGTGTTGGGATGGCGTAGCCCGAACTATGTGTACGGACACTCATATAACAACAAGCTGAAATTGCTCGTCAGAAACTACAAGATGAGCGACGATATTTCATTCCGATTCTCGAATCGCTCGTGGTCTGACTTCCCGCTGACAGCCGAGAAATATACCGACTGGATTGCCGCAATGCCTGCCGAAGAACAGGTGTTGAACATTTGGATGGGATACGAGGCTATTGGCGTGTTCCAAAACAGAGAAACCGGTATCTTCGATTTTATGAAGGCGTTGCCGTATCAAGCCATTTCTAAAGGCCTTAAGTTTGTTACACCGAGCGAAGCCACCGAGAAAAATAAACCGATTGATAAACTGAATGTCAATACTCCGATTGGTTGGAGCGGTGAAGAAAAGGATTTGAGCGTGTGGATGGGTAACAATCTTCAGCAAGAGGCATTGCAGAAACTCTATTCTGTGAGCGAGCGTGTGCGTTTGTGCACCGACAAACCTTTGCTGTGGGATTGGGTGAACCTGCAGGCTACCGATAATTTCCGTTATATGAGCCACAAAGATGCGTGGGGAACGAATTATGAGAGTCCTTACGAGGCTTTCATCAATTATATGAATGTGCTGGCTGACTTCTTGCAGCGTGTGAACTCGCAATTCCCCGAATCTATCGAAAACGAAGAGCTGAACGAACTCTTGAAGATTATCAACAATCAGGAATTGAAGATAGAGCAACTGAAAGAAGAATTGAAGAAAAAAGAGGAAAGCGAAAAAACTGCTTCGAAAAAATAAATATAAATCAACATGAAGGATAGGTGTTTGTTGTTATTAACAAATGCCTGTCCTTTTTGTTTGTTGTAAATTTAAATCTGTGGATTAAAAGATAAAAATAACTTGCGTTTTGTAGACGTCATATTGCCTTTCCCTTTGGAAGATACTTACACTTACTGTTTGCCTGCAGGCAAGGAAGTGCAGGTGGGCGGTCGTGTGTTGGTGCAGTTTGGCTCGAAGCGCGTGTATGCTGCCATTGTATGCGCGTTGCATGATGTCCCGCCTCGTGCTGATTTGGCGTACAAGGATGTGCTGGATGTACTAGACAATGCTCCTATTGTGCTGCCTGAACAATTGCGCTTATGGCAATGGATGGCAAAGTATTATTGTACGCCATTGGGCGAAGTGCTCAAACTGGCTATGCCGTCCGGATTCAGACTTGAGAGCAAAACTATATTGCGCATGAATGAAGATGTGCCGGAAGCGGAATATTCTCCTGTTGAAACAACGATACTTTCGTATTTTGCCGATGGTAAGGAGCATGAACTGTCGTCATTGCAGAAAGATTTAGATGTGAGAGGCGTGTTTGCGTCGGTCAGACGTTTGGTGGAACGCGAAGTGCTGCAGGTTTCTGAAGCGGTGAAGGCAACCTATCGTCCGCTGACAGCGTCTTATGTGCGCCTATTGTCAACCCTTCCGCAAAAATTGTCGCCTAAGCAGCGGTCGCTTGTGCAATATTTTGCCGATAATGGTCATAATGAACTCCCCAAGGAAAAAATTAAACAGGAGTTGGGGCTTTCTGATGCAGTAATCGCCACTGCGGCGAAGAATGGCATAATTGAAATCGTGAAGAAAGAAAAAAGCCGTTTGTCGGAACAGATGTTCTCGGAATTGCGGAGTTTTATGCTAAGTCCGGCGCAGCAAGTGGCTTTGAACGACATTAAGAGTCAAATGTTGACCCAAAATACAGTGTTGCTGCATGGCATTACATCCTCTGGCAAAACCGAAATTTACATCCGCTTGATTCAGGAAGTGCTGACAAACGGTGGACAGACGCTTTTCCTTGTACCTGAAATTGCACTGACTACACAGCTTACGGCAAGGTTGCGTGATGTGTTCGGCAACGATTTAGGCGTATATCATTCTGCGCTTTCCGATGGCGAAAGGGTAGAGGTATGGAAAAAAATGCTGGGCGACAATCCGTATAAGATATTGCTCGGCACGCGCTCATCGGTGTTTCTGCCATTTCGGCGTTTGGCGCTGACTGTGATAGACGAAGAACATGACACTTCGTACAAGCAGCAGGATATGGCGCCTCGTTATCATGCTCGCACAGTGGCGGTCATGCTTGGGGTGTTGACGGGTGCTAAAACTTTGCTTGGAACAGCAACTCCATCGGTGGAGAGCGAAAATAATGCGAGGAATGGCAAATTCGGCAAAGTGAAACTCGAAGAGAGGTATGGAAATGCAGTTTTGCCCGAAATTATTCTTGCAGATGTGAAGCAGTACAAGCATAGAAAGCAGATGAAGTCGCAACTGTTCACTCCTGTGTTGGTGGAAAAGATGCAGCAGGCGCTCGAACGGCAAGAACAGGTGATTCTTTTTCAGAATCACCGTGGGTATGCCTCGGTGCTGGAGTGTGCCGATTGTGGTTATGTGCCGCGTTGCAGCTGTTGTGACGTGACGCTGACCTCGCATCAGCATTCGCATGTGTTGGTCTGCCATTATTGCGGGCGGACTTATCCTATGCCGAGGGTTTGTCCGCAATGCGGCAAAACGCATTTCGAGGAAAAGGGGTTCGGAACAGAAAGAGTGGAAGAGGAAGTGTTTGCACAGTTCCCGCAGGCACGTGTGGCGCGTTTGGATTTGGATACTACCAGAAAAAAACATTCCTTCGAAAAAATCTTATCAGATTTTAGCGAGGGCAAAGTGGATGTGCTTGTCGGTACGCAAATGGTGTGCAAAGGTCTTGATTTCGGCAATGTAAGCGTAGTGGGTGTGCTTAGTGCCGATTCTTTGCTCAATTTTCCTGATTTCAGGGCTCATGAACAAGCCTTTCAGATGCTCACGCAGGTGAGTGGGCGCGCTGGTCGACGGGAACGGCGTGGAACGGTGGTAATACAGACAATGCAGGCTTCGCATCCGCTGCTTGCGCAAGTGAAGAATGCTGATTATGAGACGATGTATCAGAACCAGATGCTCGAACGAAAGGCGTTTTGCTATCCTCCGTTTTGCCGATTGATGTCACTTTCGCTTCGTCATAAAGACAAAAGCGTGTTGAGTCGCGCATCGGCTGTTTTGCGTGGCTTGCTTTTAAAGTCATTCCCCGTATCTTGTGTGTTGGGGCCAGAAACGCCGCCAATATCAAGGGTGAGCTTGATGTATGTTGAGCGTTTGCTGCTCAAATTGGAAATGAACCGTCCGAATGAAAAGATGAAAGATGCTGTACGGGAGGCTGTTGATGAATTACGCAAGAGGCGTGAATTTCAGCAAGTGTCGGTTTCCTTTGATGTTGACCCGATGTAAACTGTTGCGATATCTGGTCGTACAAACGCGCTGTTGCTCATAATTTGTGCTCGATATGCTTTTTTTTTCGCAGAAAATTATACTTTTGTGTGAAAAACAGAAGTGTTTATGAATATATCGGTCAAAAAAGATACATGGCGTCTGCTTTTGCGTGTTGCGCTGTTTTTGGTGGCCATTGCGTTGCTCGTGCAGTTGTTTCCGAGTGAAAACAAGTTCAAATACACCTACCAGAATCACAAACCATGGCGATACGGACTGCTTACCGCTCCATTCGATTTCTTCGTTTATAAGGATGCGGAAAGGCTGAAAAATGAGCAAGACAGCATTTTGCGTAATGTGTTGCCGTATTATGATTTCGATGCTGGCATATTGCGCCAGTCGTTGAAAAGTTTTTGGCGTAGTGTGGCGAATACAGAAACAGATAGTGCAGCTCAGCAGTATAAGGATTATGTGGTGAGTCAGTTGCAGTATGTTTATTCTCACGGGCTGATACCGTCGAAAGATATGGAGAAATTTGCCGAAAACGGCGTGACAAATATCAACGTTGTGAAGGATTTTGTGGCGTCGGCGATACCTGTAAGCGAATTATTCACTGTCAAGTCGGCATATAGCTATATATTGAATCACTGCCCTTCGGAACTTGATGTGCAAGTGCTGAAATCATATAACCTGAATCGTTATCTGAATGAGAATCTGCTTTACGATGCCAAACGAACAGAGCAGATGCGTGCCGAGGCGCTCAAGGGCATATCTCCTACCATGGGGTATGTGCAAACGGGTGAACGCATCATCGATAAAGGCGAAGTGGTGAACGATCGGACTTTCTTGATACTTAATTCGTTGAAAAAAGAGACAGAGGGAAAGGTGCTTTCTGGAAAACGATTCTATCTGTTGCTTTTTGGACAAGTGTTGCTGATCTCTACCTTGATGCTGGCGCTTTTCTTTTACTTGTATTTGTTCCGTCGCAAGATATATTCTAATTTTCGCAGCATGCTTTTTTTGCTGATGATGTTGTTGCTGATGGTGACGCTGCTAGCATTTGGAATGCGGTATGCGCGTTTGTCGCTATATATCTTGCCTTTTGCGTTTTTGCCTATAGTTGTTCGCGCTTTTTTTGATTCACGCACCACATTCTTCATTCATATCGTCATGACACTGCTGTGTTCCGTGTTCGTGCCCAATCCGTATGAATTTATATTGCTGCAGCTGGCTGCAGGCATAACGGTGATTTGCAGTATGAAGGACATGACGCAGCGTTCGCAGCTCTTGCAGACAATCGTGCTGGTGATATTGGTCTATTCGTTGGTGTATCTGTCGTATTCTCTTATCATGGGGTTGGATCTGTCAGAACTTCATTACATGGTATTTGTTTATTTTGTGATAAACGGAGTGCTGTTGCTCTTCTCCTACGGTGTGATATATATATGCGAAAGGGTATTCGGCTTCTTGTCGAATATGACATTGATAGAACTCTCAAATGTGAACAACAGCTTGCTGATGAAATTCTCGGAAATGGCTCCCGGTACATTCCAGCACTCGTTGCAGGTGGCAAATCTGGCGACAGAAGCCGCTGCGCGTATCAATGCAAATTCATTGTTAGTCCGTACTGGGGCGCTTTATCATGACATAGGAAAAATGGCTAATCCGCTTTATTTCATCGAGAATCAGTCGGGGAAACTGAATCCCCTCGACGGATTGAAATGCGAAGATGCGGCTCAGCTGATTATTTCTCATGTGAACGAGGGAGTTAAAATAGCACAGAAAAACAAAATTCCTGACCAGATAATCAATTTTATCCGTACGCATCATGCGCAAAGCAAAACGCGATATTTCTATAATACGTATCGCAATGAACATCCAGGCGAAGAAGTGAATGAGAAAATGTTCACCTATGCCGGTCCCAAGCCTTTTACAAAAGAAATGGCTGTTCTTATGATGGCCGATGCGGTGGAAGCGGCTTCTCGTTCACTGCCGGAATATACAGAGACGACAATCGACAAAATGGTGGATAATATCATTGATGGACAAATAACTGACGGCTCGTTCAAGAATGCTCCCATTACTTTCTTGCATATCGAGATTATCAAGAGTGTGTTCAAACAGAAACTGAAAAATATATATCATTCCCGAATCACCTATCCTGAACTGGTGGAAAAAAACAAGTAGAAAATGTTACGAGAAAATTATTCGCTGCTTTCGCATAACACATTCCGTATGGATGTAAATTGCTCTTATTTTTTTGAGTATCAGACGGTTGATGAATTATGTAATTTCCTCGCTTCCAAACTGTTCGTAAATAATAAATCGTTGAATGTAGGGTGTGGCAGCAATTTGCTTTTTCGCTCAGACTACGATGGGATAATAATGCATTCGCAAATTAAAGGCGTTCAAGTGGAGGAAATGACTGCCAATGAGGCTTTCTTGCGTGCTGGCGCTGGCGAAATATGGGACGATGTGGTATGCTTTGCGGTGGAGCACGATTTGTATGGAATGGAGAATCTGTCGGCTATACCAGGTACGGTGGGAGCTTCGGTCGTGCAAAATATTGGAGCGTATGGCGTAGAGGTAAAAGATGTGGTGGATGCCGTAGAAACGGTGGAAATAGCTACAGGACGCAAGGTGGTGTTTGATGCCGATGATTGTCGTTTTGCTTACCGTAACAGCGTATTCAAAACGGCTTTTGCTAATCGTTATATAGTGACCTCGGTGCGTTATCGTTTGCGTCGGTCTCCATGTTTCAATCTTGCCTATGGCAATATTTCCAAGGTGATGGAAGGAAGAGAACTGAATCTGAGAAATCTTCGGGATGCCATAGTTGAAATCCGACGGGCAAAATTGCCTGACCCTGCAGAATATGGCAATGCTGGCAGTTTTTTCATGAATCCGGTAGTGTCGGAGTCGTGTCTGGCTGAGATTCAGAAAGAATTTCCGCAAGTGCCTTTCTACGCCTTGCCCGATGGGAACGCAAAGATACCGGCAGCTTGGCTGATAGAGCAATGCGGATGGAAGGATAATCCGACGGAACATGTGGCGGTATGGCAGACACAACCTTTGGTGATGATAAACAGAGGTGGTGCGAAGCCATCCGAAATAGTGGATTTTTCCCAAAGAATCATTTCTTCTGTATGCGAGAAATTTGGTATCAGAATTTCACCCGAAGTGATATTCGTATAACGAAACCGGGAACTGAAAAAAATCTTTACTTGTAGATGTTCAGTTTGTTCAGCGATTTTCTGTATCTTACAGCGTTTCTCTGATGTTCGCTAAAAGAGCTGGCGAACGCATGCCTGCCCGACAAATCTTCCTTTGCACACATATAAAGATAATTGTGGCGCTCGTAGTTCAGTACAGCGTCAATGTCAGCTATCGACGGGATGCGGATTGGTCCGGGGGGCAGTCCGCAGTTGAGGTAGGTGTTGTAGGGCGATTCTGTTTTTAAATGTTCGCGCAATACGCGTTTGATGGTGAAGTCGTTAAGTGCAAACCTGACGGTGGGGTCGGCTTGCAGAGGCATGTTCCGATGCAGACGGTTGATGTAAAGTCCGGCAATCGTGCTTTTCTCGTCGGCAATGTTGCTCTCTTCTTCTACAATGGAGGCCAGTGTAGAAATCTCGAACCGTGTCAATCCCGTTTCTTCTGCCTGTTTTCTGCGTTTTTTCGTCCAGAATCGCTCATATTCCTTTTGCATCCTTTCCATCAGGTCTTCGGCCGAAATGGTCCAGTATACCTCGTATGTGTTAGGGATGAATATGCTGACGGCATTATCGGGGGTGAGCCCCAATGTCTGCAAATATTCTTTGTTGTTCAGCAATGTTATGATTTCCGTTGAGTCGGTCATCAGTTGCTCCGAAAGTTTTTGTGCAAGCTGTTCTTTGGTGCGTATGTTGTTGAAAGTTATTTTAGTGGGAGTCTGATAACCTCTTTGCAGGTTGCGGAGCAGTCGTTTGTTGTGCATGTTGTTGCGCAGTGCGTATCGTCCCGGCACAATATGCTTGTCGTATCCCTCCAGTATGGCCAGTTGCCTGAATGTTTCCTTGTTTCGCAAGCAACTGCATTCCGAAAGTTTTGCCAGCACATCCTCAAAAGTGTCATCGCGTTCAACATACAAGAATTCCGAGTCGCCGTCCTCCACTTTGATGTTGGGGTTTAGGTACATCAGGTATGCGTAGTATCCGACGCAACACACCAGCAGACTGGCAATTAGCGCCAATACGGTTTTTATAGTAGCTTTCTTTGAATTGAAAAGAGTCATAAAAAGAAAAAAATAAGATTTGGAATGTCAAATTTATGAAATTTTCGCAAAATAAAGTAACAGAGATATGAAAAATAGATAAAAATATTTGTCACGCTTGTTTTCTTGAAAAGAATGTTGTATATTTGCATCGCTTTTCAGAAAAAAGTGAGGAAGTGTGGGTGAGTGGCTGAAACCACCAGTTTGCTAAACTGACGTACGGGTTTACCGTACCACGAGTTCGAATCTCGTCGCTTCCGCAGATTGAGAAAAACAGGAAAATCCCGTTTTTCTCATTTTTTTTTGTGTGAATTCTAAAAAAAGCTTATCTTTGATAGTTAAAACAAATTTTAATGTGTAATCAAAATAATTAAACTATGAAGAAAAAATTATTCTTTGCAACTTGTGCTTTGCTTTCGGGCGGAGCATTGTTCGCTGCGGAGGAAACGATTCCATTGGCAATTGACCGTTCTGGCCAACAGGTCGAGTTGCTTGCTGACGGACAGATTTCTGAGGCAGAAAAGGCATTGTTTGGAGAAAAAGCGATTTGGCACGATGTGGCTACAGTCGCGAACACTAGCGCTGAAGGATATGAAGGCGCGGAGAATGTTGACATTTGGGCTGCCGACCCGAAATACAAGACCTATGACGGCACTAATGACGGTACTGTTTCTGTAGGCCGTTGGACGGTGTTCTCGCTGGGAGATGGAGGATTGTATTTCTTGATCGAAGTTTACAAGGAAAATCCTTCAAACCGAGGTGTGACTGCCAACTGGGGAAATTCCGACATGCCGTATTATGCTGGCGATGCTGTCGAAGTTTATACAGCCACAGCAACTGGAGGCAGCTCCAAACAGTATGGTTTTGGCTTTGCTGAACCAACGGTAGGTCCGAAAAATTATGGAGCGGCAGCTGGTTTAAATAATTATTCCATTGAGCGTGTGGCTCAAGGAACAGTTTCTGCTCTCGGTCCTGATGCAGACAAGTTGGGCTGGCGTTTGGAGGTGATTTTGCCGAATCCGAATGCTACAATGACAAATGGATGCCTTTATGAAGTGGCTATCGCACAAGAAGGCGAAAAGTCAATGAAAGAAAATGGCAGAAACTACGGCCGCCGCGTTTTGGTGAATACTACATCAAATTCAGCGTCGAATTACAACGGCATTACAAGCGTAACGGCAATAAAAGGTATAGTGGAGGCAGTGGAACCCCCAGTAAAACCTGATGATGTTGTGATTACAGTTCAGAAAATCAAATCTTGTAAAGAAGAAGCAGAAGGTGAAGGCGATGTGCAACAAGATGAATTTATCAGTCCAGAAGAGCAGGCTTTGCTCGATATTGCAGGCGGTCGCCAAGAAGTGAAATTCACCCGCGAGGATATGATGAATAAAGTAAATCAGGGTGATGCAGATAATGTGGACTATTGCCGTGACGGTTCAGTTGGTGACCTCGCAGGCAAGCAGTTGGCTTGGTGGCAATTGTTGCCCGCTACGCTCAATGGCCAGGATGGTATGTGGGTGTATGCCGTTATTTCAGATCCTATGGCTGAGGTGTATAACCCTTCGGCTGGAGCCTGGATGGCCAATGCGTTTGAGTTCTACCTCGTTTCGGGAGAAGGAAATCAAGCTACAATCAAACAGTACTTTATACATGAAGGCGAAGAAAACCTTGCCGATCATCTAGGACAGACAGAAGAGGTGCTGGAGAATATGAGCACCTACAGTTTAGGTGTAGATCAGACCTTGGGCTATCAATGGGGTGTGAAGTTCTTTATTCCTTCTGAATATATAGCCGGTTACGAAAATGGCAAAATTTTTGCAGAGGCTGCTGTTGACAATTACAAGCCGGGAAATCCTCAGCAACAGGATTTCGGCTGTGTGCGTGCGCAAGTATATACATTTAATATGAATACAGCGTACAATGTGCATGGAAGTACAGTCGGTCGTGTGCCGGGCGTTCAACAGATTATCGATGAGTTGAAAGCGGTATCTCCTACTTTTGTTATCGAAACGATAGAGGATGAAATCCATGCTCCGGTGTTGAATCCGATTGAAGATGTTGTGATGTTCGTCGGTGATGACAATACAGTAACAGCAACGCTTGCCGAAGATAAAACAGAGCATGTAATAGATTACGCTAAGGAACAAGAGCAAATAGAATCTTATCTGTGGACAATCAATCAAGAAGAAATGGGCGAAAATACGGATTCTTACAAATTTAATAATCTGGAAGTTTCCGAAAATCCTTATATTGTAACAGTTACTGCTACCAATAAAGAAGGATGTTCAGGAATGGTAGAGTTCTTGGTGACTGTTAATCCGCATATCAAACTCCCGAATGCAATTGACGTTTCAGCAAATGGCGTGGCTGATGGCTCTAACACATTCGCAGCCGAGCGTCTAGGAACGAAACTTTACATCTTTAATCGTGTTGGCATGGAAGTTTACAGTGAGAAATATTCAGAAAACACTCCGTTCAAAGGATGGAACGGCGGATGGGACAATGATGACTCCAAACTTGTTTCTCCGGGTGTATATTTCTATGTTATTGAAGCTGAAGATGGTACACACAAAGGTACAATAGAGGTTGTCAACCCAAAGTAAAACAAAAGTAAAATATTAAACAATGAAAAAGGTTATATTAGGAACATGTATGTTGGCGTTGGCAGCATCTGCAGTTGCTGCTATCGGCCCGCAATATGACGCGAATAATTTTGAAGCGCTGCCAGTGGAGGTTAATACGACTTCTAATGAATTTGGAATGTCTGCTTATCGCGAGAACTCTGTTGTGTATTTCCGCGCAGACTCTTCGTCCAAGAAAGATGGACTGGATAATGTGACGATTCTTAAGTCTAATGTTTTGCCTTCGGGTGAATTGTCACAGCCTGAAGTGTGCACCGAACTCCAAAACCTTGGTGTTTGCGGTAGTTTTGCCTACGATAAGAACGCAGATAGAATTTATTTCTCAAAATTCAACAAAAACACCAAATCATATCAGTTGTATGAAAGCACTTATGCTGGCGATGCATGGATGGATCCGCAGCCAGTTGAAATAAAAGGTTTCTCGTACGGCAGAATGAATATGTCAATTATCGAGAATGCCAACTGGGATTATATCGATAAAGGTGCATCTATTGTACAACCAGTTTTGGCAAACAACGGCAAACGCCTTTATTTCGTTTCGGATGCAAAGCAAGGCAGCCGCGGAAAAACAGATATTTGGTACATGGACCGCGAAGATGATGCATGGGGCACTCCTGTGAATCTTGGTGATTCCATAAACACAAAAGGGAATGAGCAATATCCGTTTATTCTTGGCGACTCTATTTTGTATTACGCTAGCACTAAAGGTTCTGACAATGATGGCGGATACGATTTGTATGCAGCGCGTCTTACAGATAATGGCGTGCAACCAGTAGAGACAGAGAAGATGAACGATTTGTTCAATACTGGCAAAAATGATTACAATTTCATAAATGTGAATGATAATGTTTACTTCATTTCTGAGCGTGAAGACGGACAGAAGGAGGATATTATCGGATTGGTTGGCTTGGCTAAACCAGAAGAAATAGTAATTGCAGCCGTAGAGCCGGTTCCTGCTCCAGTATCGGAGGTGGAACCGCCTTTCCATCATATGTTGTTCTATTTCGATTTCGACAAATCGAGCATGAAGGCAGATACAGATCCTGATGTACAGGCTTTGCTCGCCGAAATGAGAATGTTCCCCGACCGTCGTTTCGAAATCATCGGTCATACCGACGAACGCGGCTCGGATGCTTACAACGACCGTCTGGCAATCCGTCGTGCAAATACAGTGCGTGACGTACTTGTTAAAAATGGTATAGATAAAAACATGCTTGTGGTGAAAGGATGTGGCGAACGTCAGCCTGTGGTTAAAAATGCGCAGAAAGACGAAGAACACGCAATGAACCGCCGTGTTGAAGTTAATTTTTATAGTGAAAAATAATAAATGAAGAAGGTCATGAAAAAAATAATATTATCACTTTTGCTTTTTGCAGGCGGGTTCGCTTATGCGCAAAATGACTTCATGCTGACGGAACAGTTGTTCTCTCGTATCAACAAGAATCCGGCGGCAACAGGAAATACTGACGATATCAACATATTCTATATGAATCGTCAGCAATGGGTTGGCTTTGATGGCGCACCTACAACCAATTTGTTGAATATTCATTCGTCGTTTGAAAACATTAACTCTGGTTTTGGTCTCACATTCTCACATGACAGACCGGGTGGCGTCACTAACGGACGTAACATCAATGCGAAGCTGGAATATGCATATCATATTAATATGCGCAACCACATGTTGTTGTCGTTCGGTTTGTCTGCTGGCATCATCAATACTTATTTTAACCCTTCTCGCTGGGAATTTAATAACGAAGATCATGTGGTGCCCGGATATGAGGAAGCTGTTGGCGAAACAAAGTTTGACATGGACTTGGGTGCAGAGTTCTCGATGAAATATGTGATGGCAGGTGTGGCTTGTACGCACCTTACAGGAACGAAATATTCAGATTTGGAAACTCAGAATGATATCGCTCGCCATGTTTATGCTTATGTGCGTGGAAATATTCCTTTGCCTAAAGAATTCGATTTGGCTCCGGCTTTCATGTACTCAAATTGCAAATACATGAATTGCTATGAGTTTAATATCGCTGCATTCTACAAGAAACTTTATTGGCTGGGCGCCGGATACCGTATCAATGCAAATACATTCAATGCGATGATCGGTGCGCAGTGGCGTATGTTTAGAATAGGATACAGCTACGACCTTTCTTGTGGCAAATTGGCTGATTTCAAACGGAGCACCCATGAAATCATGGTGTCAGTGAACTTGAATAAGCCAGGTGCTAACAAAGACAAGACAAAGACGAAGTATGTGCGTTTTATGTAATGTAGCGGATATACACTATAAAAGAAGAAAGGGAAGAACTAGTTCTTCCCTTTCTTCTTTATTAATATAAAAATGTGTATGCTAGTTTATAGCTGCCATTTCAGTTTTTCGAGCGCTCGTTGCGTTTTCGCTCTTGCCGCATCCGTATTCTCGGCTCTGGCTAGAATGACGGCCATGCGTCGGTGACCGTTTGTGCATGGCTTGCCGAATAGACGAATTTGCGTATCTGGCTCTTCAAGAACCTTTTCAAGGTTGTCAAAGGCCAATTGGCTTGTTTCTCCTTCTATCACAACGGCGCGTGATGCGCTTGCTCCATGAAATGCGATGTTCGGAATCGGAAGACCTAGGATGGCTCGCGCGTGTAATGAGAATTCCGAAAGGTCTTGCGAAATGAGCGTTACAAGTCCTGTGTCGTGTGGACGAGGAGACACTTCGCTGAAAATTACATCGTCGCCTTTTACGAACAGTTCTACACCGAAAATTCCGTAGCCGCCCAGCGCGTCAGTGATTTTCTTAGCAATCTCTTGCGCTTTTGCTTTTGCAGACGCTTTCATGACTTGTGGCTGCCACGATTCACGGTAATCGCCGTCTATCTGAATGTGTCCAATAGGCTCGAGAAATGAAGTGCCGTTGCAATGACGAACTGTCAGCTGAGTGATTTCGTAGTCGAATGGGATAAACTCTTCGATGATGACCTTCCCGGCTCCAGCTCTACCTCCCTCTTGGGCTATTTTCCAGCATTTTTCAATGTCATCTTCTTTTTTGCATACGCTTTGCCCATGACCGGATGAACTCATGATTGGCTTTATCACGCAAGGAATGCCGATTTTCTTTACGCCCTCTTTGAATTCTTCAAAAGTGGAAGCGAACACATATTTAGAGGTTGGCAGGCCTAACTCTTCTGCGGCAAGTCTTCTGATGCCTTCTCTGTTCATGGTGAGCAGCGCTGCTTTGGCGGTTGGAATCACTCGATATCCTTCCTTTTCCAATTCAACAAGTGTCGGAGTTGCGATAGCTTCAATCTCGGGGACAATGTAGTCTGGCTTTTCTTTTTCAATGATTTCGCGGAGTTTCTTGCCGTCAAGCATAGAAAGTGTGTAAGAACGGTCAGCAACTTGCATGGCTGGTGCATTCTCGTAACGGTCTAGCGCCACTACTTCAATTCCGTAACGCTGTAATTCAATTACAACCTCTTTGCCCAATTCTCCTGATCCGCAGAGCAGAACCTTTGTGGCTGTGGGCGAAAATTTTGTGCCAATTCTTGTCATAAATATAAGTTTTTGTGTTTTTAAATGTCAATCTGACAAATATAGGTTTATTTTTGAACAAACGAAAAATAAATTGATTTGTTTTTTCGCATATTTATGTTTACCTTTAACCGTTTTTTTGCGAAATCTAAATCTTATAATATGAAAATAAAACAAATTCTATTTGGTGCGTCGCTATTGTTCGGTTGCTCTTCGCTTTTTGCGGCCAATATAGCAAAGACAACTTCTGCACCGGCAATCGATGGTAGCATGGATAATGCGTATCGTAATTCGACAATTTACAAAATCGAAAAAACTGCAGTGGGAAATGAGAATCATGAGGTTGGCCAATGGCGGGCCGTCTACGATGACACTTATTTCTATTTCTTTGTGGAAATTATCAATGCAAACCCTTGGGGAAATCAAGGTCAGGAGTGGAATGGTGATGCTGTCGAACTCTATTTCAGAAGTGCAGCAGGAAATGCCAACCAGTTGATTTTTGGATATAAGAGCGGAACAAATGTAGAACCGTTGTTTTACTCGGGCAATAATTATAATGACGTAATAGCCAAAATGACAACAGTCAACACATCGTACAATGGAGTGACTAAAGGCTATAATGTAGAGGTAAGAGTTGCAAGAGTGAAATATGGTCTTCATGAGTTGCAAGAAGGCGGTTCGTTCTATATGGAACTTGGCGCAGATATGTCCAATAGCGCACATAGCGGACGCCAATCTCAAGTGGCCACATGGAACAATTCAGATCAACATTATCAAAATGCAGGCGGATATTCGCAGGTTTCGCTTATCGACCCTACAAAACCGGTCATAACGGCCGAGGGCAACAAGACAAAAGTGTGCTCGACAGGCGGTTCTTTCGTTTCGTTGAGTGTAGAGAGCGCGCTTTCTGGCGATGAAGTTACCTTCGCATGGAAAAAAGATGGAAATCCATATTCCACAGGTAAAGGCGCAGGATGGAACAATATTCGTCCGTCTGTAGCTGGTAATTATACTTGTGAAGTGAATGTGGACGGTGTTGTATATCGTTCTAATACAATTACAGTAACAGCAGGAACTGATGTCTGCCCCGACAGAACATTCGAATCGTACTTGCCGATTGTGCTGGTCAATACTAACGGGCAGGGGTTCCCTGGTGACAAATCTCAGCAGGCTGGCATCGGTCCGTCCATCAAAGCTAAACGCGTTGTCGATGTGAAAATTCTTTGGGATGAGAACGGCGGACTTAACAATGTGCAGAATACTGCTGATACAACAAAACTACATTACGACCGCAAGGCGATTATGAATCACCGAGGAAGCACATCCGCCGATATGAAGAAGAAGCCGTTCGCATTCCGTACTTGCAAAAAGAATCTGGAAAATGGCGCGGCTAAGAAAGGAAATTTCCCGATGCTGAATATGCCAGAAGAAAAAGATTGGATTTTGTATGCGTCTTATGGCGACAAGTCGTTGATGCGTAACAAACTTGCAATGGATTTGTATTATATGATGGGGTATTGGCAAACTGATCTGAGATTCGTGGAACTCTTTATCGATAACGAGTACAGGGGAATTTATCTGATGATGGAGAAAATTACACGCGATAAGGATAGGGTGGCCTTGACGAAAGACCAGGATACGAATACTGATCCTGCAGCTTGCGGTTATATCTGGAAATTGGACAAAACTGACGGAGGAAGCACTACTTGGACACGTACCACTGATAATTGCGGCGGTTCTTGTGGTGTCGGCGGTTGTGGCAGTCAGAGCTATTATCAGCCGCAGCGATATGAGTTGGTTTATCCAGAGGAAGACGCTTTGAATTATGATGCGAAAAAGAATTATATAAAAGGTCAGGTAAGTAATTTCGAAAAGGCGTTGAATGCGGCGAATGACGAAGCGTCCTTCAGAAATGTGTTTGAAAATTACATAGACTTGCAGTCGTTTGCCGATTATTTCATTATCGCTGAGTTGGCCAAATGCTCTGATGCTTATCGCGTCAGCGTGTTCTTCACTAAAGATGTGAATGGCAAAATTCGCCTGACTCCGATTTGGGATTTCGATATGGGATTCGGCAATTCAACAACGCACGGAAGTTTCGATCCATACACATGGCAGTATAATGCTGACGGAGTGAATGAAGCTAATTTTCCAATACCATTCTGGTGGAACAAGTTGCGTACCAGTTCTTGCTTTAATAGCGTAGTGCGTACGCGTTGGCACGAATTGCGTCAGGCGTTCTTCTCCAATGAAAGCATCATGGCTCGAATTGACGATATGTATAATTTGATAGGAAAGGATTTGAACGGAGTGGGAGGTACAAGCCCGAGCTCACGTAACAAAAGTCGTTGGTCATGGACGGACATCAACAATTGTGGTGGCTATGACTGTCCATGGCATGTGCCAAGTTGGCCGAACGATTATCCTTCTGGCGGTAAAACAACAAGCCTTGGCAGTCAGGAAATTCCTAACATGAAGGAATGGATTACACGCCGCCTCGCATGGCTTGACTCGCAGATTGACAACGATGCTTTCGGCTCGTTGCTAAATGACATATCTTCTTGCACGAATCAAGAAGAAACAGAACCGCATTATCGTACTTCAATTGATGAGGCAGATGCTATGTCAACCTCAATAGAAATATATGCACAAGGAAACGAAATCTCCGTGTCGCTCAATGACGAAGATGACGCTATCGAATTGGCTGAGGTTGTGGCAGCTAATGGCGCAGTGATTAAGACTGTTCATGCAAATGCACATGACTTGAAAATCCAGTTGCCATGTACAGGAGTTGTGGTTGTTAAAGTCAGAACTTCGAAAAGTGTGGTCAGCAAGATGGTGGTGCTGGAATAGTGTCATTCTTGTAAGTTAAAATGCGTGGACATTCGTTCACGCATTTTTTTTACATATTATATATTGATTCTTGTTGTTTGTGTTGTTGAGATTTTAAAGAAGATTTTTTTGAGAGAAAAAATAAAAACTGACGAACTTGTTTGGAAATCAAAAAAATAGTCAGTACCTTTGTCGTCCAATTTGGAATATTTTTATAAATTTAAAAGTAAAATAAAATGCCAACAATTCAACAATTAGTTAGAAAAGGACGCGCAAAGCTTGTTGATGACAGCAAGTCACCAGCGCTCGGAGCATGTCCTCAAAGACGTGGTGTGTGTGTGCGTGTGTACACTACTACACCTAAAAAACCGAACTCTGCAATGCGTAAGGTTGCCCGTGTTCGTTTGACAAACCAAAAAGAGGTGAACGCCTATATCCCAGGCGAAGGCCACAACTTGCAGGAGCACTCAATCGTATTGGTTCGTGGTGGTCGTGTGAAAGACCTTCCTGGTGTTCGTTACCACATCGTTCGTGGAACCTTGGATACCGCTGGAGTTAATGGTCGTTTGCAACGTCGTTCTAAATATGGAGCGAAACGTCCAAAACCAGGACAAGCACCTGCAGCAGGAGCAAAAAAGAAATAAATAAAAGTAAGTAATAAAACTGTTTGAGTTTGTTGGAACGCAAATAATTTGCCACAGGTTGAGTAAATGAGTTCAGAGGAGCTCGTTGAAGCGCAATGAAGCAACCAAAAAACAAAAACGAAATTGTAAGAAAAAAATGAGAAAAGCGAAACCTAAAAAACGGATTATATTACCAGATCCAGTTTTTAATGACGTGATGGTTACAAAATTTGTTAACCACCTTATGTATGACGGTAAAAAATCTACCGCTTTCGAAATCTTTTATACCGCTCTCGAAGGTGTAAAAGCTAAACTCCCCAATGAAGAAGGTACTTCTCTTGATATTTGGAAAAAAGCTTTGGAAAATATCACTCCGCAAGTAGAAGTAAAATCTCGCCGTGTCGGAGGTGCTACATTCCAAGTGCCGACTGAAATCCGCCCGGACAGAAAAGAATCCATTTCAATGAAAAACTTGATATTGTTCTCACGTAAACGTGGCGGACGTTCTATGTCAGAAAAATTGACAGCAGAAATTGTTGACGCTTTCAATATGCAGGGTGGAGCATTCAAGAAAAAAGAAGATATGCACAAAATGGCAGAAGCAAACCGCGCTTTTGCTCACTTTAGATTTTAATCCTTAACTGAATTAAAAAATGGCAAAAGCTGACTTACATTTTAATAGAAATATCGGTATCATGGCGCATATTGATGCCGGTAAAACTACAACTTCAGAACGTATCCTTTTCTATACAGGTCTGACTCATAAAATAGGTGAGGTTCATGATGGAGCTGCTACGATGGACTGGATGGAGCAGGAGCAGGAACGTGGTATTACGATTACCTCAGCTGCAACTACAACTTTCTGGAACTATAAGAATACAAATATAAAATCAACTTG
>SUXD01000008.1 GCA_015061145.1 Bacteroidales bacterium
ATTGCCCAAAGCATTGCCGTGACCGCCGAAAAGAAGGAGAATATGCTTTTCTCGGAGCCCGTTTTATTCAACAAGCAAGTGGTAGTCGTCCGCAAAGAGCATTGCCCGAACGATGTGACAGAACTGGCCAGAAAAACGGTCTATGCTTGCAACGGTTCTCCTGCCGTCATCCGGCTCGAAAATCTTTCTGAAGATATCGGCGACAGCATTTTTATTGTCGAAAGCGATCTGGGCGAAGAGGAATTGATAGAAAAAGTCCGCAGCGAAGAAATCGATTATTTTGTTTGCGACTCACGAACGGCAAATCTTTATGCCGATTCGCTGCTTTCGTGCGAAACAGTTGTAGGCTTCTCGCAGTCTGAAAGTTGGGCGTTCCGCAAGAAATCGCCGCATCTGAAAGAGCTGTTCGACCATTTTATGCACACCTTCAAGACAACACACGAATACCAGGATTTATACAACAAATATTACAAATGAATGTAGCTCCCCTTTCCAAAATCAAGAAGGAACTGGAATTGTATCATCCTTCGGTTTTGCAACAGCTGCTCGTCCGTCTCATGAAATACAAGAAAGAGAATAAGGAGCTGATCAATTACCTCATATATATGGCGGATGACGAGCCACAGTTTCTTAAAGAAATAAAGCAGGAAATGGATGCGGAATTCGCCGAAATAAAGAAATCACATTGGTTCGCCGCCAAAAAGCGTATTCAAAAGATAGTCCGCACCAATAGCAAATACATCCGTTTCTCAGCCGACGAACGCACCGAGACGGAAATTCGGCTTTATTTCTGCAAAAAGATGCGTGAACTGCCCCAAACACTGCTTAAACAACGCGTCATAGCCGCTATTTTCATCCGTCAGCTGGACTATTTGCGCAAAAGCATCAGCCAACTGCACGAAGACCTCCAGTACGACTACAATGCCGAGCTGGAGAAAATCATGAAATGATTCAGAAACTGAATGCGCTATTTGTAACCTGCGATGGCTGCATCGCTTTTTTTGCGTTGTCCTTCCGTTTTTTTATCTCCACCGCTTCAAAATAATGCGGTTCTATTTTCAAGGCTTCGTCTATCATTTGTACGGCTGCATCAGGCTGATTCACACGGTCGAAGAACATCGAGCGTATAACGAACAGTTCGGCGTCGCTGTTTATCTCTTGCAGGTAGTTCAGCAAATAGTTGGCATTGCCGAGCTGGTTACGCTGCAGCTCTAAGCGGGCATACACTTTGTATATTCCATAATAGTTCGATTGTATCTCCATCGCTTTTTTCAGCAGTTCTTCAGCCTTCGCGTAATCGTTCTTAAAGCAGTAGATGTCGGCCAGCAAGGTGATGACATCTATTCTCTGCTGATTTTGCGTGAGAATCTCCAGACACATGGCTTCGGCGTTGTCCCATTGCTTGCATGCCATGAAAATCTTGGCGATAAGCACTTTTGTCTGCTCTTCATTCGACGATTTTCTTGTAATGACAAATTCTGCATCTTCAAACGACTCTTTGTATATGCCCATCTTGTAGCGATACATGGCACGCAGATAGTGCGCATCAGTCGAAAGGTTATTTTCGTCCATCATGGTTTTTATGCACTTGCGGGTGTTTTCGTAATCCCCCGTCTGCAGACTGCTGTTGCCGTAAAAGAAAAGTGTTTCCGACGATGTCGGGTACAATTTCAGCGATTGCTCGGCACATTCCTTCACCTTTTCGTGATTTCCAATGATGTAATAGGCTCTTTCCAATTCTGTCCACACTTCGCTGTTGTTCGGATGTTTTTTCAGATATTCCTCAAAAACAGGAATTGCTTTGCTCGCTTGCTTGTCTTTCATCAGAGCGAATCCCTCCAATTCCGACTTGTCCCCTCGCTTCAAAAGACAACCGATCGCCTTGCCGTCCACTTTGGGGACAAGAACAGCGTCTTCGGGCGGGAAAAAGCCGTTCTGCAATTGAAAACGATTGATGTAAACTGCTGCAAATGCCGCATAATCCCAATTTTTTGAGTATTTTTCATAAAAACGGGTGTAGATGATTTTCACTTTCGGCTCTTTTCTGAAATAGTGCGCCATAATGTTGCTATGGTTTGTAGCCACAACAATTGTGTCCGAGAGGTCGGCATTGCGCTTAATCCAGTCGGCTTGTTCTTTCAGCGAATTGTAGTAATAGTCTGTCTCATAATCGCCGTATGTGCCTTTCATGCCACCTGCCAATTCGTTAAAATACACATACTCGTATGGGTGATTCATCGCATAATGACGCACAGGAAGCATCAGCAAAGCCACAAATGCGACAATCGCAGTCCACTTCACATATTTCTGATGCGCAACAATCAGTTTGCTCCAGAAAAATGCCGCCAATATCACCATCGACGGGAATACGAACAAAAGATGACGAATGCCGCCATAGAGGTTTGAGTGCTTATATACGACATAACATACGGGAAACACGCATGTAAACAGCAGAAATACCGAAAGTATGTCGAATTTTCTTTTTGCTGTGGCATAAATCATAAAACCAAAGAATCCGGCAAGCGTCACGAGCGGAGTCGAAATCATGATAAATTTAGGCGCATAGTTGGCCGGCAACATATTCGACATCATTTGTTTGCCTTCGAAAATGGTTTTCAGGCCGGTGTCAATCTTTGTGAATATCTTTAACGATTCGAAAATGGCTGTCGTAGGCTTTTGCAATGCCCAAGGCCACAGCACTACTGATATGGCATAACCAAACACGAAAATTCCCGCCATTATGGCGAGCATACGGCCGATGTCGGCGCGGTTGTCAAACACATGCCACCAGTTTTTGCGATAGCGTCGCAGGTAGTACAAAGCGGCGTAAAGCAACATCATCGGGAATAGCAGCAAGCCGCCCGAACGTGCGCCAAGACAAAGAAAGATGCCTGCCAGAACGCCGATAAAGTATTTTATTTTGAATTTTGGGAAAAAGTCGAAAAAGCGGACGAAATAGTACAGCGACGCAATATATCCAACTGCAAACGGTATGTCTTTCAGATTGTTCATCGAATGCCCGAAAAAGCGCGGAGTGAAAAACATCAGCACCATGGCAATAAGTCCGCACCATGCGCCGCCCAAACGGAATGCGAACAGTCCGGCTATAATTATGCCGAATGCGCCTATCAGCGCGCAGCATACATGCCGAAAAGCATACACATCGTCAATATGCAGCCAGTTGGAGAGGTATTTGATGACCACTTGCACCTCGTTGCCGTACAGATGCAATTTTGTCTGCGGCTGATCCAGCGCTTCCTTGCTGTTTCCCGCAAAATAGTCGATGACATAGGTAGAATGGCGGTCGTCGATAAATTCGTCGCCAGAAATGCCGAATTTCAGGCTCATGAGCGGCATTGCCACCAGGCAAATCAATCCGAAAGCCAACATTCCCCACAAGGCAATACGATTTTTTTTGTCGCTCTTGAGGTCATGAATAAAATCGGGTGCTTCGTATTCGTAGCGGGTTTCTGCTGAAGATTTGACTTCTTTTGTCTCTCTCTGGGTGGTTTGTTTATTTTGTTTCATGGTATTCTTCTTCTGTATTTACATTCCAGATATTGTGTTTTGTCTTTATTCCGTTCTTAATGTTATCTACAGCCTCCATCGCCGTCAGCATCGAGTGGTCCATATTGTTGTAGCGGTGCTGCCCGTTTCGTCCGATACAGTACAGGTTTTCGATGGTGTCGAGATACGAGATGACCTCTGGCAGTTGATAGTACGACCCGAAATAAGCAGGATATGCCTTTTTCATTTTCACTTGTGTGGCATCCAATACATCTTCTTTTTTCAACAGGTCAATTTTTTCGAGCTCCTCTATCGCCATATCGACAAACGCGTCTTGTGGCATATTCCACATTTCGTCGCCTTCGGTGCAGAAATATTCCAGTCCGATAAACATCGTGTTGTTGTAGTCGGCAACCATGTATGGCGACCAGTTGTTGAACACTTGCAGACGCCCGATTTTCACATCCCGCTCTTGAATATACACCCAAGTGTCGGGTATGCGCTGGTTGTAAGTCTTTATTTTTGTCAGGTTTCTGATGCTCAATTTATTGATGAGCAGTCCAACGGTTATAAAATCACGATAAGGCAGCGTTTCGGCTGTCTCCTTTATTTTTTGCGGCACTTCTGCGCCAATAATAGAAGGTATCAAGTCTTTGATGGGCATAGATGAAAACAGGTAGTCGCAAGCAATGCGCTCTGTTTTGCCATCTTTTAGCACTTCAACTGCAACTGCGGTTCCGTTTTCCAGAATGATGCTTTTCACAGGAGCGTTCATTAGTATTTCGCCGCCCATTTCTTCTATCTTTTCCGCTACTGTTTCCCAAAGCTGTCCAGGTCCAAATTTTGGATAAACGAACTGTTCAATCAGCGAAGTCTCCCCTTTTTTCGGGTCATTTCCTTTCCCGAATGTCTTTTTCAGCAACTCACGCAGAATGACAAGTACCGAAAGTCCTTTAACGCGCTGCGTACCCCAATCGGCACCCAGTTTAGAAGGATGAACGCCCCACACTTTCTGTGTGTAGTCCTCAAAAAACATCTTATACAGCGGTTTGCCGAATCTGTTGATATAAAAATCCTCCAGCGATTTCTCTTTCCGCTTAAACACAACGGAATACAAATATCCGAATGCCGCTTGCATTGTTCGTACAACACCCATATTCGCAAAGGTTTCCCATTTGAGCGAGATGGGATAATCAAAGAATTTGCGGAGATAAAAAATGCGTGATACGCGTTCGCGTACCAGCATCACTTTGTCGTCTGTTTCGGGATTCGGACCGCCAGCATTCAACTGCTTATTTTTTCCGAGTATTTTGTCATCGTATGCGGGAGCGCCTTGCAACGGCATTATCTCATCCCAAAAGTCGATCACCCTCTCGTTTTTCGAGAAAAAACGGTGTCCGCCTATGTCCATACGGTTTCCTTTGTAATTGACGGTGCGCGAAATGCCGCCTATCATATCCGAACTTTCGAACACTATGGGTTGAACATCAGTGTTTTTCAACAATTCGTATGCCGCAGTAAGTCCTGCAGGACCAGCGCCTATGATAACAGCCTTTTTTTTCATCACTTCTCTGGTTTGTTAAACAATATCAATTTGCGCGCTCCAAAATTCCATATAAGCACAATAAAGGCGGAAATTAATTTCGATATCAGATAGTTGATGTCGGCCACATCCGTAAACAAATACATGACGATATTGTTCAATGCCAAACCGACAATTCCGATGACTGCAAATATTATGAACTCCAAACTGCGCCTACTGATGCTACGCTCAGAGAAAACCCAATATATACTCAGCATATAGTTGACCGTCAGTCCTATAATGAATGAAATGGTGGCTGATAACAGATAATGCAGATGGGCGAACTCGGTAAGCGCATACAACATGCCATAGTCAACCATAAAGGCAAGGCCCCCCACTATCACATATTTTGAGAACTGCTCAATCAGTGTGTTCCCAGTCAAGTATCGATGCAGTTTATCGAACATCCTTTATTACCAAAAGACAAAAGTAGTTTTTTCAAACTACTTTTGTCAGATTGTATTATGTTGTGAAATCGAAAAAATCAATATGCGAACAATGGATATTGAGCCATCATTTCGTTCACTTGATTTTTCACCGCCTTGATGGTGCCTTCTTCTGGATTGCAAAGCACTTTGTCAATCAAATCTACAATCAGTTTTATTTCGTTTTCTTTTACGCCGCGTGTAGTGATGGCTGGTGTACCGAAACGAAGACCTGAAGTCTGGAATGCGCTTCGGGTATCGAAAGGAACCATATTCATATTTGTAGTAATGTCAGCAGCCACAAGTGCAGTTTCTGCCATTTTTCCAGTCAATTCGGGGAATTTAGGACGAAGGTCAATCAACATTGAGTGATTGTCGGTACCACCAGAAATTACAGCATAACCTTTGTCAACAAAACATTGAGCCATGCAAGCGGCATTTTTCTTCACCTGTTTCTGATATTCTACAAATGACGGCGTAAGCGCTTCGCCGAATGCGACAGCTTTAGCTGCAATCACATGTTCAAGCGGACCGCCCTGCATTCCTGGGAATACTGCAGAGTTTATCAGTTGTCCCATAGTTTTTGTAACGCCTTTCGGTGTTTTCTTGCCCCATGGGTTTTCAAAGTCTTTTCCAATGAGGATGATACCGCCACGAGGGCCACGCAATGTCTTGTGAGTGGTAGATGTTACGATGTGCGCATATTTCACAGGGTTGTTCAGCAGTCCTGCAGCAATAAGTCCTGCTGGGTGTGCCATGTCTATCATCAAAATGGCGCCGATTTTGTCGGCAATGGCACGCATGCGCTCGTAATCCCATTCGCGGCTGTAAGCCGAACCGCCGCCGATAATCAATTTCGGCTTTTCTTTCAGTGCGATGCGCTCCATTTCGTCGTAATCAACACGACCGGTCTCTTTGTTCAAGAAATAAGGAACGGGCTTGTAAATCAAACCAGAAGTGTTCACTAACGAACCATGAGAAAGGTGTCCGCCGTGGTTCAGGTCCAATCCCATAAACTTGTCGCCCGGATTAAGAATAGAAAGAAGTACGGCGCCGTTGGCTTGTGCACCCGAGTGCGGTTGAACATTGGCAAATTCTGCGCCATAGAGTTTCTTCAAGCGTTCAATGGCCAAGGTTTCAATCTCGTCCACCACTTCGCATCCGCCGTAATGACGTTTGCCGGGGTATCCTTCAGCATATTTGTTTGTACAATAGGAGCCCATGGCTTCCATTACTTGTTCGCTTACGAAGTTTTCTGACGCAATCAGTTCCACTCCTCGCAATTGTCTCTGATGTTCTTTTTCGATTAAATCAAAGATTTTTGAATCTCTTTCCATTATATGTTTTTTTTGTTAAAATTCTTTCGCAAAGATAACGACAATTTTTGAAATATTAAACGTTGTTTCTGATTTATCTCACTGCGTTCGATGAACGTTGTTTCGAATTTGAAAATTTGAAGATTTGACAATTTGAAAATTGCGTCAGTGTCAACGTCTGAGTCAGAGTTTATTATTAATTGTTAATTATTTGTTAGCGTCGAATTAATTGGAAATTAAGTAATTGGATTATTAGAAATTATTTCCGTCAGCGTCAAAGTCATTGTCCATTGTCAATTATCCATTATCAATTATCAATTGAAGTATTCTCGCTTCTGCATAAAAAAAGAGTGCCCGAATCGCTTCGAGCACTCCCCCATTTAAACAACAAATAAAATTATGAAAAAACCTATTATTTTGCAATAACACGTGCCATTTCACAAACTTTGTTTGAATATCCCCATTCGTTATCGTACCAAGAAACAACTTTAACGAAAGTAGAATCCAATTGAATACCTGCTTTTGCGTCGAAGATTGAAGTACGAGAATCGTTACGGAAGTCAGTTGAAACAACTGCATCTTCAGTGTAACCGAGGATACCTTTCAATTCGCCTTCAGAAGCTGCTTTCATTGCTGCGCAGATTTCTTCGTAAGTACATTCTTTGTTCAATTCTACAGTCAAGTCAACTACAGAAACGTCAGAAGTAGGAACACGCATTGACATACCAGTCAATTTTCCGTTCAATTCAGGAAGAACTTTACCTACAGCTTTAGCAGCACCAGTAGAAGAAGGAATGATGTTTTCGAGGATTCCACGACCACCGCGCCAGTCTTTCTTAGAAGGACCGTCAACTGTTTTCTGAGTAGCAGTTGCAGCGTGTACAGTAGTCATCAAACCACGTTTGATACCGAATTTATCGTTCAACACTTTAGAGATAGGTGCCAAACAGTTAGTAGTACAAGATGCGTTAGAAATAATTTTCTGTCCAGCGTAAGTCTTGTCGTTAACACCATAAACGAACATAGGAGTAGCGTCTTTTGAAGGAGCTGACATGATAACTTTTTTAGCGCCAGCTGCCAAGTGAGCAGATGCCAATTCTTCAGTCAAGAAGAAACCAGTAGATTCTACTACTACATCTACGTTCAAAGCTCCCCAAGTGATTTGTGAAGGATCTTTTTCTGCGAAGATTTGGATTTTGTTTCCGTCAACAATCATGTAGTTTCCATCAACTTTGATGTCGTGGTTGAACTGACCGTGTACTGAATCATATTTCAGCATGTATGCCAAATAATCAGCATCCAAAAGGTCGTTGATACCTACTACTTGAATGTCTTTTGAGAAATTCTCAACGGCTGCACGGAAAACCATACGTCCGATACGGCCGAAACCGTTAATACCTAATTTGATCATTTTTTTTGTTATTAATTTGTTTTAAAACTGTGCAAAGATAAATCTTTTGTTTTTCTTTTCAAAAAATTAGAACACAAATGTAATGTTCGGGAATTGTTTTTTAAGCGCCTCCTGCTTTTCTGCAGTAATTTCTTGCATATCCTGCAATTTAATCACTTTCAGATTGGGCATTTCATTCAAGAAATCAGGAAGTTTTTTCAAATAGTGGTTGCCCGACAAATCGAGGCATTCCAGCTTTTGCAATTCTTTGAAATTTTCGGGAATTGAAGCCACTCTGTTGAACGACACATTCAGGTAAGTGACATTTGTAGCTTTCATCACGCAATCAGGAATTGTTGTGAGTTTTGGCTGCTGCATCGACAAGTCAATCATTGTGGAATTGGAGTCAATTTCTGACGCTTCTGTCGTGATAAGATAGAAGTCCACATTTTGACAACACATTTTTTCTATGTTTTGCGCATTGGTCGCAAACATCAATGCGAAAAACGAACAGAATAAGATAATTTTTTTCATAATCGTTTTACTTTTTTTTGTTTGCGCAAATATAAATATTTTATTTGAGAAAATTATTTTTGGCGAAAAAAAACGACGCAAAGAATAAAAATCTCATCCTTTGCGCCATCTGATATTTTAATTGTATTAAAACTGTTTTAAATTATATTAATTTATTTTCGGGACAACAGCGTTCTTTATTTTCCGATAATCACCTTTTTGCCGTCGATGATATACACCACTCCACTCTGGGGATGTGCCACCTTATGTCCTGTCAGATCATAAACTCCTTTAAGCGAGTTGTCCGACGCATCTGCTGCGATATCTTCAATGCCTGTCGGCACAAAGTATGCGGCATCGGTCAGTATGTATGTCACAGGAAACGGCATTTTTCCGTATTTAAATACGGCTGTAAGATTGAAAAATTTGTCGGCATGCGTATATGTGCCACTGAACGAAGAACCGGTTATTGTCTTTTCTTCTCCGTTCACCAGAACAGTCTCCTCAAATGTCTGCTCTTCAAAATCGGCATTACGAGTACTTATGTCGTATGTGAATGTCACTCCATGAATGGTGAATGACGGGATGACCAAGCCGTTATAATCAATGGATGGCAGCGTGATGTCGGCATCACTGGCGCTGTTCATTTTGAACTGGATGGTATCCGATTCGTGTTCCACCCACGATTGTTCCATTCCCGCTACGCCATACTCGGCCTTTCCTGCAAAGTTCATGACACTGTGCTGCGCCATTGCTGTTGCGCTCATTATTATTGCAAGCGCACCTGAAAGTAAAGTTTTTCTCATGTCAGTTGTTTTTTAGTTTGTTTTCAGCGGCAAAATTACTGCGGCAAATCATTCTTTGCAATCCTCATTTTTGAGGATATTTTTGTCAGCGTTTGGTGACCCTGGCAAAATAACACGTACAAGACGATTGACATCCAAGCAGACTTCAGTCAGACTCTCGTCATGACTGAAGAATCTTAGCGTAAGCGAAAACTTTAGTTGCCATGTGACGGTTTTTGGGGTGAACTGGCCTCCAGGAAGCGTAGTTCTGCCTCCAACATCTCCAGTTTCGGCATGGGGCAACCTGCCTCGCGTACCATTTCCAAGGGACGGGTGTAGAGATAGTATATCTCCATAGGACGGTGGAAGTCGTAGTCCAATCGCATAGAGGGTGAATAAGGCGTCATTGCATCGGTGGTCTCTATCATCTTATCTACAAAAGCAGCGTCCAGGTTCTTCACGCCCATGTGCTGGGCGGCATTGACTACCTCCATCATCTGCTCGCGAATCAGTTGTCGGGTGGACTTGTTCTTCAGCAGTTGGTCGGTCTGTGTATGCAGGGCTACCGTCATGCCATTAAACGGCATGTTCCAAACGGCCTTCTTCCATCGTGCCTCATAATATTCCACCAGTCCCGTTTCGATACCCGCCTGACGGAACTCATCTACGACAGCTTGCATCTGTGCCTTGTCGCGGCAGGAGTAGTTGGCCAAATTGATGCTGCCATAACACTGGTGATTGACAAGGCCTGGCTCAGTCTTTGCAGAACAGATAAATGCCAGTCCTGCGGCCAATTGCACGTTTGGAAACATCTTCTGCACATCCTCTTCCACCCCGATGCCGTTTTGAATGAGCACCACCATCGTATGGTCATGGAGCAATGGCGGCAGCAATGACGGCAGTTTGTCGTTGTTGACAGACTTCAGACAGACAAGCACTACGTCGCACGGCGGCATGTCTTCGGTATGAAGATAGGCATTGACATTTGCCAAATGGAACGAGCCGTCGCAGGAATCGACCTGCAAGCCGTGTTGTCTGACATATTCATAGTCGCTGCGCAGCAGGAAATGCACATCTTGTCCTGCATAAGCCAGTTTGGCTCCATAATATCCGCCAATAGCACCTGTACCAATGATTCCGTATCTCATAATGCCAATGTTATTCTCCTAAATAACTTAAAAATCCGAATATTGGTCGCAAAGATACGGATATTTCATCAATTCGGACTGTTTTTGTGCCAATATTAAATGTATTTAGCTGCAATGACAGCTTCCGACAAACGGGTTATAGCAGTTTGTTTTTCTGCGCAGAAAATTCTCACATTATAGAGTTAATTTTGTGCAATAGACTTTGTTAATCACTTTCCGACGCAGAAGTTACTATCTGCAAATATAAGTAGCTGATAATTAGTGTAAATGCCTTTGTTTTGGGGTGTCTAAAGTGACTCCGAGGGACGGTGGGGGGACGCAAAATAGGCAAAAATCTGCAAAATGGATTTTCCAGTTCTTTGCACGTTTACACTTTTTAACGCAGATTTTTGCACATTCTTGCAATCGCTGTAAGCGAGCAAGGAATGAATCTGATGTATCCTTCAGTGATGTTCATTGTCATTTCTAACCTATTTTGAGAAACGCATTTGATGACAAGGTTTCAACGTCGGAAGATAAAAGGTTTAGTTTAGGTTATAGATATTTAATATGGGTATAAACTAAACCAAAGGGTTGCGCTATCAAACAGAATAATTGGCTTCTCTTTTTTTTGGGACGGCAATCATATCTCATATTTAGAGTTATATGCGTGTATTTTGCTTCCAAATTCGATAAAAATGCGAATTTGGAGATAAAATTCTATAAAACAGAGTGATTTTAGGCAAAAACAGTTCAAAGATAATATTTTTTTATTTTTTTTTGCACCAAAATCACTCAGTATGACATTACAAAAGTGGATTGTTGTTTTTTAAAAAATGAAACTTCGTTATAACGCATGGGTAATAATAATCTTTTCAAACTAATGACTCTTGATGCTAACATGAATTCATCAGACATCGAAGAGCGTTTTGAACAAATAGCAAAGATGCTGTTTGAAAGTTTTGCTATTCAAAAAGGTGAGAAGAAGTATCTTTTTAAAGAGATTGAGTTTTACTTCTACAATAAGAATCATCTTGATATTATCACCCATCCACGTGTGTCAAAACCATTGTGTTGGTATGTAAATGACTTTGGAGGGATTGATTTAAATTTTGTTAGTAATATTAAGCGTGAGTTTAGAGCTAACAGTAAAGGAAAGAGTGTTGAAAAGTATGTTCTCGATGATAGTGCATATTTTGGTGGCATCCTCATTCGTCAACTAATAAGTGAAGATGGTTGTGAAGTTCTAAATGGACCATGGGCTTGTGCTGATTTGTTTAGGTGCTATGATGCTACTGGTGTCGACAATGAATTTCCTGTTCTTTTGGAGCATGATAATGGCACAGTTGAGTATATCTGTAAACCTCGTGTTAATCTACTTAGATCAAATCAATCTGTTGAAGATAAAGTTAATAATATCCTTTACCAATATCATGATAATATACAACCTTCAAAGGAGTCGTTATACCAAGAATTCTTAAATTTCAAAGATAAACTTTATGGATATGAAAAACGATAGATTGCTTCACGATAAAGACACAAATGTTGTTTATTTATCTCCTGTTCTTAATACAGAAAAATATGGTAAGCCTGAGTTTTATAAGGAATTAATGTCTTTACTAAAGGGAATGGATATAGAGACAAGAGAACTTAAATGCACTCGCGATTATTGGGCACGTGACTATATGCCAATTCAATTGAGCGAAAATGAGTTCTTAAAGTATCATTATTGTCCAGATTATCTTATAAATAAGGATGACATAGATTCGATGACTGATGTTCCGAAAGTTATATCAGGAATGGGGTTAAACTGTCGTTCTACCAATTTAATTATTGATGGTGGTAATATGGTGCCCTGCGGTCCATATATCGTGATGACAGATAAGGTGTTTTCAGAAAACAGAAAAAAGAAAGATGATGCAGATTTTAAGGCTTTATTGGAATCAGAACTTGGTCATCCTGTCATCATTATTCCCTGGACTCCATATAAAGATGATGATGTATGGACATTCGGATGGATTCATCAAATGGTGTGGCGATAATCGAATACTGATGGGGAATCATGGTGACTGCAATCCAGATAAAGCTGCATCCATCCGTCGGATTCTTGAACGTTATGGTTTTGAAGTTACAGAAATGCGTTTCAAAGGCAAAGTTGATAAACCTTGTTATGAACTCAACTGGGCATATATCAATTTTCTGCAAGTTGGCAAAAACATCATAATGCCTAAATTCGATATTCCAGAAGATGCAATAGCCCAACAATATATTCAAACTGCTTTCCCTGATTGCAATATTCGTCAAATTGAAATGAAAGAGATAGCAAAAGAAGGTGGCGCTTTACATTGTTTAAGTTGGAATGTATATCTGCCAAAACATGAGTAAAAACGAGAATCACCACCCATGAGATATTTTTGTCTCTCGGCTATTTTTGACTATCTCGGGGCATAAGTTAGATGGAGTTGTTCTTCCTTATGAAAAGGACAAATTTCAAAGGATAATAAAAGCAACAAAAATGAAAAAACAAAAGAATACAAACCAACAAGAAGCTTTAGAGCGCTACAAGCAAGAAGTGATAAATTATTTAATAAAGAATCACAATTATACCAAAGAGGATATAAAGGATTGTCTAGAATGCAGAAAGACAATTTGGGAGCAATATATGAAAGACTTCTCTCCAGAAACAACGGCACTGGGTATAGCTTCAGGTCTAATTTGACATCAGAAGAGAAAGGTACAACTTTCAGAATAGGAGAGGAATCTCCAAAGACAGCTGAGGGACAAAATGGGCGAAAATCTGCAAATATCGAAGTTGAAAATCAAAAATCTGCAAAAATAGGCGCAATTCTTAATGCTTGAAATTAAGCGATTTACAGGCTATATTTGCAGATAATATGCTTTTCTTTGCAAAAAATCACTTTCCCACGCAGAATCTACTTTCCGATGCAGAATCTAACATCTGCAAATATAATCCATTGATAGATAATGATATAACATTGTTTTGGAAGGACAAAAGTTATGCCGGGGGACGTCTGTGGAACAGAAAATGGCAAGAATCTGCTAATGACGTTGCCGCCCAAAAAAGAAAAAGCAAACATCTGAAAATATAGCGATGCGTTTCTTTGTCAATTCACATTAGTTATCACGAATTTTTGCACATTCTTGCATTCGCTGTGAAGCGAGTGCATTTGTGCTTCAATCGTTGTCTCTCCAAATAGCCTTTTCATTTCGGCTTTTATTTAATTACCCATGTGGTACAATTCAGCAATCCACCTTCCAGAGCTACTTCGTCATAGTTAATTGTTTCAATGACTTTATTTGGAAAAGCCTTTTGTATAATGTCAACTGCTTGCTTGTCCTCGTCCCTGCCAAATACTGGTACAACAATTAAGTCGTTCACTTCCAAATAATTCAAGTATATACCAATAGCACTATCACGATTAACTGTAGTAAAGAATGGTACATCTATATATTTTAAGTTGTATTTTTCAATAATCTTTCGCCTGTCATCTTGAATGTATTTGTAATCATCAACTAATCTGTTTCCAAGAATAGTGTTCTTGTTCACAAATCTAACCATGCCATCGGCATGCCCTGTAAAATCTTCATCTTTTGAATTTAATGCCTTGATAATTATGATTTCACATTCCAACAACTTGCTTAATTCATCAATAAGTTCCTGTCTCGTTTTTTCAGGGTTCTCTGAGAATATTCTGTCAGATAGTATTGCCCGACCTTCGCAAATAAGGACATTCCCTCCATCAAGATTGATATCAGAACGTTGTGCATGGATATTGTTCATCCTGCAAACTTTTTCGACATCCGAGCGAGATTCCTCCCAATCCTTATTTCCCTTAAGGTAACTTGGATTATATTGGAATTGAATGAATTTCCCAGATTCTGTTTGGATAGGCATATAGTCGCGGCACCAAATATCATTAGTCCCCTTCAAAAATGCGTATTTTACGCTATGCTTTTCAAGAATTCCAATGAGTCTGTTGCAAGCATCAGGAAACTTAGTCATTAGCATTTCAGACATATATACCGTTTGCTCTTTGAAACTCTTAAGAGTATTGTCACTAGTTTCTTTTTCAACTGATGATACTAGAGAATCTTTATGTAATTCTTCTTTTGTGTACTGTTTCAGATTTTCCATCTTGGTTGTATTTGAAGACATGTTGTATCCTACAACATCCTTTATTAATGCTGGAGTAGGTTCGATGTCATTTTTATTGCATATATCATGGAATAGTGTTTCTCTACCTAGCTTACCCAATGTAAAGTGTTCTATATATTCATCCTTTATCCTCTTATTAATTTCAGGATAATTATTCAATCTCCGAAGGATTTTTCTGCGCTGTTTATCGGTTATTTGTTTATCTAGTAAATCTTCATACAGTTCGCCAATTGGTCTTTTCTTGAAACGCAGTACCAAATCACATTTGAACCCAACAAAAGCAGCAATAGTAATAATACTACCGGCAATACCAAGAATTGATTCTATACCCATAATAAAAATGTTAAGTGATGATTAATAAATTGATATCATTTTTCCATATTTCCAAGTCTTAATCCTTGAAATCAAATGGGGTTTTTGTTCTTACTGTGTGTATTAATTTTTGTCTTATACCTACTTCCCGATGCAGAACTTGCTGAAGATGTTTCCCAAAATCTCGTCGGTGGTGATGGCGCCGGTTATTTCGCCCAGATAGTGCAGGCATTCGCGGATGTCTTGACTGACAAAGTCACCGGAAATGCCGTTACGCATGCCTTCCGACACCCTGTTCAATGCTTCTTGTGCGTTTCGCAAAGCTTCGAAATGACGCACATTGGTCACTATAATGTCATTTTCGCCGAATTCAGGTATTTGCGCTGTCTGATAAAGCATATCTTTCAACGAATCGATTTGCTGTTTGTTTTTTGCTGAAATAACGATATATGGGGTTGTCTGACTGTCGAAATGGGTGCGCAACGCTTGGATTTCGTTATCGTCCAGCTTGTCTATTTTGTTCAGCACCAGCACCAGTTTTTTTCCTTGCGCTCGCGGCAGAATCTTTTCTTGCAGCCATTCCATCGACGATTCGTAGCGCAGCGAATTGATAATCCACAGGACTATGCTGGCCTTCTCTATTGCTTGAAACGAGCGTTCGATGCCCAAGTTCTCTATTTTGTCGGAAGTGTCACGGATGCCGGCGGTATCCACAAAGCGGAACAGCGTGCCGTTGATGTTCACCGTGTCTTCTATCACGTCGCGCGTCGTTCCATGTATGTCGGACACGATGGCACGCTCCTCGCCTACCAATGCATTCAGCAAGGTGGACTTTCCTGCGTTTGTCTCGCCTACTATAGCCACAGGAATACCGTTTTTCAAGGCGTTTCCCGCTTCAAAAGAACGAATCAGCGACGATATTTTCTCATCAATCTCTTTCAAAAGTTGCTGCAGTTGCGTACGGTCGGCAAATTCCACATCTTCTTCCGAGAAATCAAGTTCCAACTCTATCAACGAAGTGAAATCCAGCAGTTTGGCACGAAGTTTGAGCAATTCGTTCGAAAAATCGCCCCGCATCTGACTCATTGCCAACCGATGTGCCGCCGCCGATTGCGATGCGATAAGGTCGGCTACCGCCTCGGCCTGACTTAGGTCCATCTTGCCGTTCATGAAAGCGCGTTGCGTGAATTCTCCGTTTTTAGCCAGTGATGCGCCATTGCTGATAAGCAGACGCAGTATCTCCTGCTGTATGTACATCGAACCATGGCACGATATTTCAACGCTGTTTTCGCCCGTAAAGGAATGCGGCGCCCTAAATACCGAGACCAGCACTTCGTCGATGGTTTTCTCTCCATCAGCAATTTTTCCAAACAGTACAGAATACCCCTTCTGCCCTGCCACCTTTTTGCCGCTGGCCGACACAAAGACTTTGTCGCAAATGTCAAAAGCCTCTTCGCCCGACATGCGGATGACGGAAATGCCACCTACTCCTTGCGGTGTCGAGATGGCGCATATTGTGTTATCGTTTTTCATAAAAATATAAAAAAAGGTCAACGCAAAAATGAATTGACCTTTCTTTGTTTAATATTATTTCTTCTTCCATTCTTTATCGCGAACCTGATAGATTCGTTCGATAATATCAACCACTTTCAATCCTTCAAGCAGATTGGTGGTAATCGGTGTTTTGCCTGTGAGTTTTTCCACCACATTTTGTATCACATAATGGTGGTTTTGCGCCGAGCCTTTGTATGCGCCGTAGTCGTTAGGCGGATTCGAAGGCGCGAGTTCTGGCATCTCGTAGTCTTTCACATGGCAATAAACGACATCGTTCATGTATTGTCCGGCCACTTTCACCGTGCCTTTAGAGCCGATGATGGTAATGGAGCTTTCTAGGTTGGTATCCCACACCGAAGTCGAGTAATTGAGACATCCCATACCGCCGTTTATAAAGTCGAATGTAACCACGCCGCTATCTTCGAAAGCCGTCAGGTTCTGGTGGTTAAAGTCATTGAAGTTGCCGCGGATATTGGTAATGTCGCCAAACAGCCAATACATGATGTCGATAAAATGCGAAAACTGAGTGTAAAGCGTACCGCCATCAAGGTCAGCCGTACCGTGCCAATTGCCTTTTTTGTAGTAACGGTCGTCACGGTTCCAATAGCAATCCAGCTTCACCATATAAATATCGCCCAGCACTTTGTTGGTCGTAATGCTTTTCAACCATTCCGAAGGTGGCGAGTAGCGGTTTTGCATCACGCAGAACACGTGTTTCGACACTTCAAGAGATTTGAAAAGAATTTTTTCTGCATCGCTCTTGCACAATGCAATCGGTTTTTCGAGCACCACATGTTTCTTTGCTTCCAATGCCTTGCATGCATATTCTGCATGAAATCCGTTTGGCGTACAAATGTTAATCACGTCAATGTCGAGACCTGCACCCAGCAGTTCGTCGATGCTTGAAAAATAAGGTACTTCGATGTTTTCGCAACCGGTTTGTTCTTTCGGTAGCACATCGCACACTGCCACTAACTCTGAATCAGGATTACGGCGAATCATCTCGGCGTGGCGTTTGCCGATATGTCCCTGTCCTATTACCGCAAATTTAATCATGATACGTTTTTAATTAAATTATGTTTAGTTGTTTATTTGTTTAGTTGTTTAGTTGTTTAGTTGTTTTGTTGCTCGTTGTTGAAGACTCTTACGCAAAGCATTCAGTTTATTTGTTATTTCTCTTATTGACAATACTGTTTTTTCTAATTCATTATCGTTAATAAATCCCAAATCTTTGGACGAAATTAGTTGACAATATACTTCCAATGCAGATCCGTAGGCTATTTCAATAAAACGAATTTGCTCTTTAAGAGAAAACCGCGATGTCCCGCAATATTTGATGAAATTGAGACTGCCGCCCGTCGTATTTGCGAAACCATACCATAAATTTCACTGTTCGGAAATTTTGTTGTCAATTCGTAGATAGTAATTACAAATATTCTAGACTTTTGCCATACATCTAATCGTTCAAAAGAATAATTGTGTATCATTTCAACAAATAAGCAAATTAGCTAATTAATTTCACTTCTCCATCGTTGATTTGATATTTCTCACCTGTGGCAGGACAAACGGCTATCCCATTTTCGTCAAAATGGAGTTTTTCGCCGTATGCGCTCACCCATCCGATTTTACGGGCGGGATTACCTACCATCAAGGCGTAAGGCTTCACATCTTTGGTCACTACGCTGCCTGCGCCTATCAAGGCGTATTCCCCTATTTCATGTCCGCACACAATGGTGGCATTGGCACCGATGCTGGCGCCTTTCCGGATGATGGTCTGCTTGTATTCGCTCTTGCGCGACACATGGCTGCGTGGATTCACCACATTTGTGAATACCATTGACGGACCAAGAAAAACATCATCTTCGCAAACTACACCAGTGTAAACCGACACATTATTCTGAATTTTCACATTTCGTCCCAGAACCACTTCGGGCGAGATAACCACATTCTGTCCGATATTGCAGTCCTCGCCAATCTTACAGTTTGACATCACATGCGAGAAATGCCAAATTTTCGTTCCTTTGCCTATTTCGCATCCTTCGTCCACATACGACGATTCATGCTTGAAGTAATCTGCCATCTTGGATATGTTTTTATTCGTTCAACAGTGATTTGACATTCGCAGTAATATATTCCAGCTGTTCCGCATCCAATTCGGTATGCATAGGCAGACTCAATACGCATGACGACAATTTCTCTGATACGGCAAAGTCGCCCGGCTGGTAACGCTCATCTTTATATGCTTTTTGCAGATGCAATGGCACAGGATAGTATATCATGGCTGGAATGCCCTTTTCTTTCAATGCTGCCTGCAACGCGTTTCTGTCGCCTTCTATCTGCAAAGTGTACTGATGGAACACATGAGTTGACTTCGAATATCTCGCAGGTGTTTTTATCTTTTTGCAACCTGCAAACGCCTTGTCGTAAAAATCGGCAGCTGCTTGTCTGGCTGCAATGTATGCGTCGAGATGTTTCAGCTTTTCGTTCAAGATTGCGGCTTGAATGCTGTCCAAACGGGAGTTGACGCCCACCAAATCATGATAATAACGCACTTTCATGCCGTGGTTCGCTATTACGCGCGCTTGCTCTGCCAATTCATCATTGTCAGTGAAAATTGCACCGCCGTCACCATAACATCCCAAATTCTTCGAAGGGAAAAACGAGGTGCAGCCCATATCGCCTATGCAGCCCGCCTGCACTTTCTTTCCGTCGAAAAAGGTGTAAACCGAACCGATAGCCTGACATGCGTCTTCCACAACATACAGATTATGCTGTTTGGCAATTTTCATAATCGATTCCATATCGGCGCACTGTCCGAAAAGATGCACGGGGATAATGGCCTTTGTCTTTGGTGTGATGGCCTTCTCGATTGCGTCAATCGAAGCGTTGAATGTATCTGGCTCCACATCCACCAGCACAGGCGTGAGACCAAGCAGTGCAATGACCTCTGCCGAAGCGATAAAAGTGAAAGTCGGCACAATGACTTCATCGCCAGATTTCAGGCCTAATGCCATGAGCGAAATCTGCAAGGCATCGGTACCGTTGCCTACGGGAATGACATGCTTCACACCCAAGTATTGTTCCAAATTCTGTTGGAATGTATTGATGATAGGACCTTTTACAAATGTAGTCGTGTCTATTACCTCTTGAATGGCAGCGTCAATCTCTGGCTTTATTTTCTCATATTGACTTTTCAAGTCAACCATTTGAATTTTTTTCATTGTATAAAGTTATAAGTTATTGTTTTAGTCTGCGTCAATCGTCTATTTTCTTGTTTCTTAGTTTCTAATTTGAGAATTTATTTCCCTTCGGTCAATGAACGTTGCTTCTGATTTGAAGATTTGAATATTTGAGAATTTGAAAATTAACTTTCCTTCTATCGATGCCTTCAATTCATAATTATCTCCCGTTGGTCAATGATTTCCAATTCATAATTCATAATTCATAATTCATAATTATCTCCCGTCTGAGTCAAAGTCTTCTTGTTTCTTATTTCTCGCTTCTATTTTTTATTCATCAAAATCCGATATTCACGCCAAGTATGGCGGAGAAATTCTCGCCTTGATAGAATCTGGGAGTGAATTTGTCCAAAAACTGTTGTGCGGTCAAGCAATTTTCACTGACAATGGCATCTTTTTTCGCAGAGCGGTCGTATCCTCTGGCATTGTTGTACGCCAAATTCATACGAAGATACACATTATTAAACAATTCGTAAAGCACATCCAGCGATATTTCATCGTTTTTCCACACTTTTTCGTTGAAAGGTTTCTGAGCAATGGCATTTCCCACATCTTTTCGCAAATATTTATAATCATTGAATTTCACAGCATTCACGTATGACAAGGTGATGTCCAGTCCCCTAATGGGTTTATATTGCAACGCCAAATAGAGCTCTTGAGAATTGTCGCCCATATAGCTGCCCAGACAATAAGAGTTTGATGCGAAGGTCAAGGCCTGAATGGAATGCTTGTAATTCATGATGTTGTTCCGTGTAAATTCTGCCGTAAGCGACAAATTGTTCAACGGGAAATCCGAAATGCGCGTACCTACTTTGTACGAAAACAGATTCCTTTCCGGGTTGTTCTTTTTCAGTCGGTCGCGTTTGAATTCGTCGATGTACATAGAGCAATACAGATGCACATGTTTCAGGTTGCGCGAACTGACATTGAAGAATATTTGCGAATTCTGATTCTCGGTTCCCAGCCCCTTGGTCTGCATGTGGTCTATCGACTTGTAATAGCCAATGGGGATAAAGAATGCCGCATGCACCGAATTTTCGGCATAGATAATGGAGTTTCCGAGCGACAGGCTCAATCCTTTGATGGGTTTGAAGGTCATCATATTGGCGGCAATGAATTTATTGCGTGGCCGATACTGCCGTCTTTCCATTATCTCGTCGCCATCATTGTATTCCTCCACATAATAGTTGGTAGAGTCGAGTTGGTTGCTCACCAGCCATCCGTGTATGTAATCGAGCTGAAACCATTTGCAAGGCGTCAGTTTCAACGATATCATGGGAAACGAAGGCGCCCGTCCCGAAATGACATTCGATCCATGGTAATTGTCGCCCCATTCCAAATTGTCTTTCACAAGCGAAATGCTGCCCCATGATGCATACGCCGAAATACCGCCGCGCACATCGCTGAAGTCGCCGCCATAGTCCGCTTCTTTATATTCGCATCCTGGCAAAGTGTTCAAATAACCAGCCTTCGACAGGCGTGCACCGTCGCGCAACTGACCACGGTTAGGGAAATACGACGATTTCAGGTGGTTGCCGTTGTACGAATGGTCGCGGAAACTGCCCCATACTGCCACATGCTGCATAATGTCGGCCGAAAGTTCGGCGCCATAGTAGCGATGAATGATGCTGCCCTTTTTATTGGTATAAATGTCCATGCCCAAATACGGAACGACACGCATTTTGAAATTATTGTTTTCCTGCCGATAGCTGAATGCAGGCTGGAAAAGCGAGAGTGTGAACTTATTGCCGTCAGTCCATTTCACATAACCTGTCGGAACGGTATCGCACTCCAGCGCATAATCGTTCAGGAAAAAGGTCAGTTCTTTCTTCTGGCGCTCGTTCAGCAACGAATCTTTGGTTTGCGCCTCCAGCAGTTTCTCTGCTATGAGATGACGGCTGTACGGCTTAATGTGCGAATTGATGTCGATGACTTTGTTGTTGGCCAGTTCATCTACAAAATCATAAATACGGGTGTATTGTATATTTTGCGGATTCTCCTGTGCATACAGTCCCAAAACGCAAAAAATATGTATAACAAGTAGAATTTTTCTCATTTTGACCGTGCTTTTTTGAAAACAATATTCACAAATATTTTCCAGAAATAGATAATGTCAGTAATGAATGAGCCGCGCGCCTCACACATACGAAGGTAGCGCATCTCCGAATCCTGAATTTCGTCCAATGTCTTAGGCATATCGGCATAGAACGGCGGGAACAGTCCAGGTTTGAATTTGGTACGCAATTCCTGCAATTCCGGTCGGTACAGACTGAAATACTGCTTGGACAGCGGACGCACGCCAATCAGTTTCATATCGCCTTTGAAGAAGTTGATGAACATCGGCAGCTCATCAATCCAATAGCGGCGGAACAATTTGCCTGCCGTGCCGATACGAATGTCATGGTTGAATTTGCCGCCCTCTTGCAAATGCGATTTTTCATAAATGTACCCTTGCAAAAATTCCGAATACGGATACATCGTGCGCATTTTATAGAATTTAAAGCGCTTGCCGTCCTTTCCAATGCGATTGAGCGCTATAATCGGTCCGTAGCGGCGTTTCTTCTGCAAAGGCGGCTCTTTCACACGGCGCGCGATAAAATAGGTGTATTCCTCACATTTCTTCTCGTCAGCCACTTCGAAGCCGCAATAATACAAACGCCCGAACACTTCAGTCTTCGATAGCACCCTTTTTCTGCCTTTTGTTATATCATAATAAAGGCGCTTGGTGAGAAACAGTTTCGGAATGACGCGCTTGATGAAATAATAGCATGCATAAACAATCCAGTTGATGCCTTTGGGGAATTTTTGCAGAATTTTCTTCTTCTTTACGCTTTTGTCTTTAAAGCAGCCCACAAAAATGCCATTGTCAGGCAGTTTTTCGTTCACAATGGAGAACATACGGTTGATACCCCTAATGTTGTTCAGACTGCGCACATTGATAATTGTGTCGTAGCGGTATTCGGGCAAATGCTCAAAGTTAAACAACTCTGTCGTTGCCAACAGATAGGTGTTGGTGCTGTGCAAGTCCACACGGCTCGAAAGAAATTGCAACGCCCGCTCCCCCGTCCATTTTTTCATGGCCTCCACCATTGAGTTGTAAGCGTCTTCTGGAATCTCGGCTGGTGGGTTCAGCACCGTTTTCGGACCTCGTTTTTCCACATGTTCGGGAATCTCCTCTGGATCCGACGCATAAATGACCGCGTAAAACAGCGACTGTACCGAAAACAGCATGATAAAGAATGTCACCACTACGGCCAGCAACACCCACTGCGAATAGTTGGGCATAAAATAGAAGTAAGTGGCAAATGCGGCATAGTCTATCAAGGTGATATAAAAAAGCTTGAAAGTGGTGGAGAAATAGTTCTCATCGCGAAGGCGCGTGCAGTAACGTCTAAACAGCAAGGCCAGCAACACCCACGAAGCCGCATAAATGAAATACACAAATCCGTATTTCTCCAAAGGTGCAGCAGCAGTGACCGGCACCCAGAAGATGATGGCGAAAAACGATATGGTGAGGTTCAGCATATCGCCCAACAAAAGATTATAATTGAAAAATTTTTTCTTACACATAATTTTCTACCAACTATATCTCGAAACATACTTGATGGCGCATGTGCCAATGCCATACAAGAGATTATTGCAAATATATAAAAAACGCCCTTCTTCTACTAATTTTCCGCCAAAATGTTGCTTAAAATTTCTCACGCCGTATTCTTTCGATGGGATTCCTGCGCCTAACATGTCGAAAACACGGATTTCATGCGCAGTGGCGTATCGTATGCTCGCCATGGTGGCTACTGTGGATGGAAAATATTGCGAATACTTTTCTCTATCTAGACCACAAGCATACCATTCGTACATGCAATTATTTGTATCACAAATACATAGTGTACCTCCAATAACATTCCCTTCTGCCTTCACAAGAAAGAAACGCGCAAAGGCGCAATGACGCATTTTTTCAAAGAATTCGTATGGGAACAGGGGCTTTTGCACTCTGTTTTTATACAAATTCTTCAGAATTTCGTACCATTGGCTCAATTCATCGTCAGTGGGATTTTCTGTCACGGAGGCTCCCCTCGAGATGGCCGCACGTTCGTCGCGTATGCGACTTTTGCCTATCTGCGACAGCAGGTTGGCATCATGTGTGTCTATCTTGAAATTATAGTGTGGAAGATACTTTAAACCTTTACTTTCAAAAATATGCCTTAACACACTATAATTGTGACTGTTGCGTATTTCGATATAAATTACTTTTCTTTGCAACTGACGCACCGTTTCTTGAAGCAGTATGTCGAGGGCCTGCGTGTCGGCTGTCTCTGCCATCATCACGCCGCCCAAGATAATGGCTCGGCGCGAAAAATAGTGTTTCAGTCCTTTCTCGGCAATGACGTATCCGCACAATAGCGCTTTCAATGTACCATTGCCTGATACTGCATAAACAAAGGGATTGAGGAACGGCAGCGTTTCCAGAAAAGAATAATAGGCGCGGCTTTGAAAAAATGTGGCGGTCGGCGATTGCGCAAGCAAAGCGTCCCATTGTCCGCTGTCTATTTCCGATGATTTTATGTGAACCGCGTATTCCAAAGTCAGCGTTGTTTTCTGACAATCATCCTTTTCACGATGTTTTTGGCCGATTGCAGAAGCAATTCCTTGAACCACGCCATTTTTCGATCGGTCCATCGCTGCGGATGAGTCGTGATCATGATACGGGCTGGAAGCGTGCTGTTTTTAACGGCTTCAACGATATCGTCTGTCGTGTGATAGGTCAGCCCTTGACGTGTCCATTCATCCTGATAAACAGGAATCTTGTCGCGCACACTCACATGGAATCCGTCCCACATGCGTCCCGTGTCGGTCAGGTAAAACATTTGCGAGAAGTCAACATCAAAATAAGGCTCCCCTACAATTCCGTACGTTCTGTAGTCGTATTTCTTCCACAAATCCTTGCCGTCGTAACTGCTGCGCGGCGCACCATGCATACAGATGGTCCGTACAGGATAGAAGGTACGGAAATGGCGCAACTGTTGCTCAAAATGTGCTATCGCCCTATCGGTATCGCCTTCGCAAATGGTCATGTCTTCATAATGATAACCGATTTCATGACCGAGTTCTGCAATGCGTTTAATTTTATTCGGCTGGTTGCTTTCGGGCACCACGCGGAAATAATACGAGGCCCGAATGCCTAACTGATGCTCTATCTCGGCAGTACATACAGAATTTTGCGCCTTCAGGTCCACATCGTGCCGAAGTACGATGTATTTTTCTTCGGTGCATTTGCCGTCGCAGTATTCCTCTAAAGTATGAAACGCATACCCCGCAGACTGCAGTGCCACCAGTAATTCTCGATATTTTTTTAAAGTAAAATCCAAGGAAGAAAAAAGTTTAAAGTTTAAAGTTTAAAGTCGAAAGTAGTTTCTCGCTTCTTGCTTCTAATTTCTAATTTGAAGATTTGAAGATTTGAAGATTAACTTTCCTTCTATCGATGCCTTCAATTCATAATTCATAATTCATAATTATCTCCCATCTGTGTCAAAGTCAGAGTCAAAACTATCTCCCTCCCCAATCGTACGGGAATCGCTCAATGTCTTCTTCCACGAGCAAATCGCCGCTTTGCACTTCGATGAAAGTCAGTTTTGTCAGCGCTTTCACAGCATGGAGGTGTTCTTTCTGAATGTGCACCACATCTCCCCTGCCCACTTTACACACTTCGCCGTCGAGCACAAAAAGTCCTTCTCCGTCGATAAAGGTCCATACCTCGTCACGATGGTGGTGAATCTGGTAACTAATGTTTTTGCCAGGATTCAGCGTAATGGTCTTGGTGAGCGCCTTATATCCGTCGTTAAAAGTGGTGTCGTCCAACACCTGATAAGTTCCCCAGCGACGTTCTTCGTACATGGGGCGCGTCGAAAGTTTGTCCACATACGTCTTGATGTTCTCCGAAGCCGATTTGGCGCAAACCAATATGCCGTCAGGACTGCTTGCCACAACTACATCTTTCAGTCCGTCGCAGAAAACGGGAATCCCCAATTCGTTGATGACATGCGTATTTTCGTTCTTATCGCCCAGAATCACATTTCCGATGCCGTTTTTCGACAATTCCTCTGTCAATGTGTTCCAAGTGCCGAGGTCTTTCCATTTGCCTGTGTAAGGGATGACAGCCACCGATTGCGCTTTTTCGGCCACCTCGTAGTCGAAACTGATTTTGGGCAGTTCGCTGTAACGGGCATGGAATTCTTCAAATGTATCGGTTTGTAGATATTGGTCGATGATTCGGCACATATAGCCGAGTTTGAAGCCAAACACACCGCCGTTCCACAAAGCGTTTTCTTGCAACAGTTTTTCGGCAGTAGCCACATCCGGTTTCTCGGTGAATCGTTTCACTTGCAGCACCTCGGCACTGCCCGTTTCGGGCACCACATAACCGTATTTTGCCGATGGATATGTAGGTGTAATACCCATCAATACAAGGTCTGCCTTATCGCCAGCCACAGCTTCGGTCATTTTAGAGATCGCACGGAAATAAGCTGTCTCTGTATAAGGGTCGCACGGCATCACTACTACCACTTCGTCTGCCGGACAGTTCATTTTCTTGGTCAGATAGGCTGTAGCCAAAGCAATAGCAGGAAATGTGTCACGTCGTTCGGGTTCCGTTACGATGTTCACCGTTTCTCCCAGCTGATTGACAATAATATCATGTTGCGAAGCATTGGTAGCAATGGTGATATTAGAAGTAAGGCCCGCTTCACGCACTTGACGTATCACGCGTTGCACCATCGATTCCATCGTGCCGTCTGGTGCTTCCAACAGTGGTAAAAACTGTTTTGAACGCGCATTGTTTGATAGCGGCCACAAGCGCTTGCCAGAACCGCCGGAAAGGAGTATTAGTTGCATAATTGTTAAAGTGTTTCTTATTTCTTATTCATCTCACTTTGTTCGATGAACGTTGTTTTTAAATTTCTGATTTGAAAATTTTGTCTGCGTCAATGTCTGTGTCAAAGTTTCTAATTTGAAAATTTGAGAATTTGAAGATTTCAATCTTCATGTATAATGTATTTATGTATGATGTATGAGTCAGCGTCAAATTAATTGGAAATTAAATAATTAGACAATTGGATAATTAAAACACATTCATACATCAATACATTTATACATCCATACATTGTACGAAGTACAAAGTACTTCGTACAATTAAAGGTTATCTTTCTCTTTGTCCAAGAAATAATGGAATGTCGATACCTTCAGTTCATCGCAAGCGGCTTCGTCGCACACGATAATGGCATGCGGATGCATTTGCAGAATTGACGATGTCCAGATATGACTTACACAACCGTCAATCATGTGCTGCAGAGCACGTGCTTTGTTGTGACCGTTGCATACCAGCACCACCTCTTTAGCGTCCATCACGGTGGCAATACCAACAGTAAGCGCTTGTTTGGGCACCTGATTCACATCGCCGTCGAAAAAGCGTGCATTGGCAATGATGGTGTCTTTTGTCAGTGTTTTGATACGCGTACGGCTGGCCAATGACGAGCCCGGCTCATTGAACGCCAAGTGTCCGTCTGGACCGATACCTGCCATAAACAAATCGATGCCGCCTACTTTAGCTATCTCCTCCTCGTATTGCGCACATTCGGCCAACAAGTCGGGCGCGTTACCGTTCAAGATATGTACATTGTCAGGGTTGATGTCGATGTGCGAGAAAAAGTTGTTCCACATAAAGCTATGGTAGCTCTCGGGGTGACTCTCTGGCAAATTCACATACTCATCCATATTAAAAGTGATGACATGCTTGAATGACAATTTCCCTGTCTTGTACTTCTCTATCAAGGCTTTATACACACCCAGCGGTGACGATCCCGTAGGACATCCCAACACAAAAGGTTTCTCAGCCGTAGGATTGGCTTCAACAATACGGTTAGCCACATAATCGGCAGCCCATCTCGAAAGATTGGCGTAATCGGGTTCAATAATTACTCTCATAAAAAAAAAATTAACTATACATAAAAATATTTCATCGCACTATTTTTCCCAACAACCAATGTATGCCCCATGAAAAAAATATCACAACTATAGTAACAATGGCATAAATTAACACGGCAGGCAAACAAAGCGAACAAGACATATACAACTCTGACAATAAAATGATAATCAAAATTTGTATCACATATATCTCGTATGATATACTCCCCAGCCAATCAAACACTTTATTGTCAAGATTTATTATAGGATTTTCAGACAATTGACTTATAATCAACACACAAGCTAGAATAGCGATATATTCTACTCTGACTGGAGATGGTATTAACATTCCATATAATCCTGACATAATAAACAGTAGCCATGTTAGCACAGAAAGCAGATTTGATTTGCTAATAATATTAATCAGTTTATTTTTCTTTCTAACTAAAATTCCCAACGCTACACCTGCAAACATACAATCTAAACCAGCTGTTCCCCATAACCTATATATAAAAGTTTCTTTTCCGATAAACCAATATATCATCCATTTTGTCAAAGCCCAAACTATTGCAATAATAACAGAAGCGTTTAACAACTTTTCACCACAGAATTTCTTCACTATGGGAAATGTTAAATAAAACAACAATAACGAACCAATAAACCACAAATGTACCAATGGTAAAACAGGAGCAAAAAATCCGCAAAAAGGAACATTTGGCATCAAAAACAAATACCACCAAAATGAATCATTCAATACTTCATTAATTCTACCAATGAAAGCAAAGGCACCGATTACTATAATGACATAGAGATAATAAAGTGGAAGTATTCTTTTTGCCTTTTTCTTATAATATGTTAGTATTGAATCCTCATTACTTTGTTTATACCCTGCCAAAAATCCACTAATAACAAAAAAAACATATGCACAACACGCAGGCAAATACATCCTTATACTAGCATTTGAATCAATCCAAGTAGCAAATTCTTCTTGAGTTAAATGCCCCCATAGTAAAACAAATGCACATATTGCTCTTATTCCATCCAATCCTTTTATACGCATATTATTTCTCCTTCTTTAGTTTATATGTTTAAAAGCATATTCTTGGAGCAAAAAAAATTATTTCTCTATAATTTTATTATATAATTCCATTATTTTTTTTACCACCAAATCATTTGTTAAGCTACGCTCTAATATTCGTTCTCTCCCTTTTGTTCTATCATTCAATGCCAAAGCCTTTCGCAATCCATCAGCAACGCTTTCAGGTATTCTATCCACAAGATAACACCCTTCCACCTCCTCAATCACCTCTGCCACATCGCCAACATCAACGCTGACAATAGGACACCCGCATGCCATCGCTTCCTTAACGACTTGTGGCGAACCTTCGGTATATGACGTCATGACAAACACATCAACAGCATACATCAGTGTGGCAACTTGTTTCCTTGAATACCCTTTCATCTCAATTAACTCTACCCCATCAAGCAAATCAATTGCACTTTTAGCTAATGGATAATTTTTTACTGCATTATCAAAAGCCCCTGCAAATAATACATATTTAACATCTGTTTTTAATCCCATTTTTTCGCGCGCCATTATTTTTTCCTGAAACACGAAGTTTTCAATATCAATCCCGCAAGGAATAAGTGAAAATCTTTTTTTTATAGCTGAAATATCAATGTTCTTTTGAGAAACAAATATGTTCCATGCTGACAATTTCATTGATATTCTTGATAAAATCAACACTTTCTTTACATTGATGTCACTTCCATGATAAGTTGTAATAACAGGAACATTGCGCTGAAGATTTGCCAACAAACCACACAATCCGTAATGAGCATGAATAATATCTGGTTTATATTCCTTTATTGTATTATTCAAACCTTTTAACGCTTTCAGATACCCTATTATCCCTTTCCCTACAACGCCAAAGTATTTAACCTCACATCCTGCTTTCTGTAAAGCCTCTGCTTGCTCCACAATAAAAGGGGCAAAATTAGAATGACGATTATTAGAAGCAACAAATAAAATACGCATAATATAATTATTTAAACCAAACCTCTTCCTGCCAATTTAAACCAACTCCATGCTATCAGAGCAATGAATATAAAAATTAACCAATAGTTGAAAAATTTCATTTTACGCTTTTGAGCGACATAATATATCCCATACGAAAACATAATCGTAGCAAAAGGCAAGATTGGCAAATGGAAACGTTCCGATTGGGCAAAAGATGAAAATACTAGGACAAGCAAATATCCTATAAATACCGATAACATCAATACATTTTTACGCCATTCTCCGCTAAAAAACAACGCAAAAACTGACACTATGGTAAAAAAAGAGAATACATTCTTGCAATAATTGCCACCATTAATCATTTTTTGATTTTCTTGATTAGGAGTTTCTACAATAGTCGGGAATGGTATTGTGAAAATCAATGGAGCAAAAACGGCTGCTCCCGCATATTTTGCGAACTCATTTCCGTTGCTACGCTGAGCCCGCCATTCCATATTTGCTTTCTGTTCCGAGCCTCCGGTCTCCCATATTTTTTGTATATCATATCTTATTCTAAGATTTGACCAGATTACCGACAATATAAATATCACAGAGACGAGCCCTATTAAAATACGCTTTGTTACACTAATGACTTTTTTGGATGTAAAAAAAACAGTAAAACCAAAAGAAACAAACAAAACCGCTCCCAGTGCCGTCCGGAACGAAAAGGTTATTGCAGCAATAAACAACAAAAGTATTATTTGGAGCATTGAGACTTTATTTTGGCGTAAAAAGAAATCTGTTCTCTCCACAAAGAATACAGTTAATAAAGTCAGTTCTATCTCTTTCACATGCAATCCGCAATAATACACTAAATTGGGCATAAACAAACAAAATACTGCAGATAACCTACCGATATTCTCACCAAAATTCCGAGATGCCAATTTATAAATCAACAAACATATCAAAGCACCCCATAAAGCTTTCAGTATTCTGACAACAAAAATAGAATCCCATGTAAAGTTATATATAAAGGCCAAATAAGAGGCATAACCGGCATCTGACAGTTCTTCCGTTAAAAACTTATTGTACTCTTTTAAGTTGTTCGTACGGAACATTTCCAATATCCATAATGCTTTCGAATTATAATTCACAGAATCCATTGCATCATATTCAAACGGTTGTCCAGTAGCAATATCATAATACACATAACTGAAAATGACATACGCAACACGTATAATTAAAGCTGTATAAAATATTGTTTTACAAAATTTCTTTTGCGAATATCCAATCCATTTAACATTTTGTTTCTGTGAATAATAGAAAAAGAAAAAAACCTCTGCCACCCCAAATAGCATCCACTGAAAATCTAACGCATATCTGGGGTAAATAAAAGCAACTGTCATCAAAACCAATAAGTATGTGATTATCGACTTCTTAACAATACTAAACGGGAAAGGATTTTTCATCTTGACAAATACAAGTTGATATACGATTCGGCTGTTTTATCAATCGAAAACATATTCAAATACTTTTGATGATTATTTACTTTTATCTTCTTCACTTGAGCATCATCTTCGTTCAGATAATGATTAATAACATCTATAAAATCATCCACATTTACAGAAACAGATAGATAACCATTTACCCCGTCCTCCACAATGTCAGGTATTCCCCCTACAGGAGTGCTGATTATCGGTAAACTGGCATTCATCGCCTCTATCATGGAAATTGGCAAACCTTCATAAAATGAAGACATAATAAAACAATCAGAGCATAACAAATAATCAAACACATTGGGTACACTGCCTATGTAATGCGTATTAGATGGAGTTACATCTTTATGTTTATCAATAAAATTATCCGGATCTCGTCCTATAATCATCAAAGCAATATTCCTATCAGCCAACATCGAAAAAGCACTGACTAACATGTCAAAGTTTTTTTCCTTTGTCATACGCCCTACAGCCACAAAAACTTTTGTGTTTTCATTTTTTTTGAATGATTCTACCGTCTGCCTTACATCTTGATATGTAGAAGTTGGTTTTTGCGTCTTTCTGCCATTATATATAACCGGAATAGGATTAGGCAAATTGTAAACTTGTTGAAAATCAACACCTATTTTTTTTGATATCCCCACAAAATTTAATTTACCAGAACGTGCAAAATAACGTCTAATATTCCTCATGCACTTTCTTGGTTCTTCAGATAAGACATCACTATGAATAGTGTAAAAGAATTTTGTTTTTTTAATAAAAAAAAGCGAAAAAATAAGATACGGGAAAAGCGCAGGAAGATGACAATTTACTATGTCAAATGACTCTTTTTTCAAGAATCTATAAATCCTAAATATCAAAGAACAATCGAAACCTTTGTGTTTTCCCATATCGCACAGTCTTACATTCGGAAGAAGTTGACTTGCCATTTGCTGATTTGGTTTTCTGAAAGAACAGACTGTCACATCATGTCCCATTTCTGCTTGAGCATTTGCCAAATCTATAACCAATCTTTCTGCCCCGCCTTGACCTAAATCTCCTGATATTAATTGTAAAATTTTCATATTATTCTGTTTATCTGGCAAATTATTCTTTTATCACTTTACAAATTTGCTCCACATCCGCTTCGGTCAGTTCGTAAAACAACGGCAACCGGACCAAGCAATCGGCATAACGGTCGCATTCAGGCAAAGCGCGACCATCGTGTTTATCCTTGTAATATTCGCTGCTGTGCAGACTCAAATAATGAAACACCGCCAATATGTCATTCTCTTTGAGTTTTTTTATCAATGCCGTGCGCTCTTCCAAATTGTTGCAAACCAAATAGAACATGTGCGCGTTATTGGTGGCATAATCTGGGACATCCGGCAATACGAATGCACCTTTTTCGGATTCTGGTTCAAGCAATTCGTAATACTTGTTCCATAGCAACTTACGTTTAGCCTGAATATCATCCATATTCTCCAACTGTGCCCAAAGAAATGCCGCCACCACCTCACTGGTCAAAAACGAACTGCCGGTATCAACCCAACCATATTTGTTCACTTCGCCTCTGAAAAACTCTGCACGGTTTGTTCCCTTTTCCCAAATGATTTCGGCACGACGGATAAACCGCTCATCATTGATGCCCAGCATGCCGCCTTCGCCAGATATAATATTCTTCGTCTCATGAAAAGAGAAGGCTGAAAGATGTCCGATTGTGCCCAATGGTCGTCCTTTGTAATAAGAATCTATGGCTTGTGCAGCATCTTCTACCACCAATAAGTTGTGCTTATCAGCAATAGCCATAATCTTATCCATATCGCACGCCACACCAGCATAATGCACTGGTACAATTACTTTTGTCTTGGGGGTTATCAAGGCTTCGATTTGCTCGGCATCAATATTCGGATTACGCTTCATGCTGTCTGCAAATACAATTCTAGCACCTGCACGCACAAAAGCCAATGCCGAAGAAACAAAAGTATAACTCGGCACGATCACTTCATCGCCTGGCTTTATATCGCACAATATAGCGCACATTTCCAAGGCATCAGTACAACTGGTAGTCAGCAAACATTTCTTAAAGCCATACTTTTCTTCAAAAAAGCGTTGACAACGTTTTGTAAACTCTCCATTACCGCTCAATTTGCCATTATAAACGGCCTGATACATATAATGAGCTTCTTTGCCAGTCAAATAAGGTTTGTTAAAAGGGATATTCATTGCTATTTATTATTCACTTCTTTCTTTTATTACAACTATATCAAAGTAATTAATTTAATAATTATTTTTTACTATAAATCAAATATCCACTACGGTCGGCACTACAGGTAACATTGTGCAAGTTGTTATCTGTAATCTCTGCTTTGAATATTTCAGGATGTTGTTCTGGATGGGCTATAAATTCTTGAATTTTAGATAACAACAATTTTGTTTCCTCGCACAAGAAATATACTCCACTTTGTTGAGAAGTTGTAAATTGAGGAGTCTTAAATTCTCCTAAAGCAACTTCAATCACCCCCTTCACAAAATCATAACCTGTACTTAATCTAACCAGATCACTACCAATAAAATCTCCGCCCATTCTGCCTCCAATCTCCATCACGGCAACATGTCCGTCTTTTGTAATCCTATATTCTGAATGACTAGCGCCATCTGTCAATCCAAGTGCATTTAAAGCGCGATTCGTGATAGCATATATCTTTTCGTACATTACTTTGGACAATGTACTTGGTTGGTGATGTTCCAATTCTACAAAATGTGGTGCTTCTGTAGTTACTTTATCTGTTATCTGCAACGGATAATGTTGACCATGATATGAAATAAACTCCACACTAATTTCCCTGCCATCCACGAACTCCTCTATCATGGCTTCTTTCTTAAAACTCTTATCTAATGCAATTTCTACAGCAGGTTGCAAATCTTCCCATTGCTCCACTTTTGTTACACCTAAACTTCCACTTCTATCGGTAGGTTTCACGATTAACGGCAATTTCATCTGCGGAAAATCGTGTTTTGTACAATGTGCATTGTTTACCATCTTATATAATGGACAAGGAATATTAGACTTCATAAATACTTCACGCATTGCAAACTTGTTATTGGCTCGCACTGCTGCTTCATAGTTATTTCCAACCAGTCCCATTTTATTCGCCACATACGCTACAGTAGGTGCTGCGACATCGCTTGCAATCGTGCAAATACCATCTATTTGTTTTTTTTGACAAACCGTTAGTATCTGTTCTTTCTCCACAATGGATATGGGATAAAATTCATCAACTAAGTCTTTGCATACCGCTCCGTCTTTCCACGCAAAGCATAAGGTATATAGTCCCATTTCTTTTGCTTTCATCACCAACGGTTCCTGCAAATATGATGCTCCTATGATTGCGAGTGTTTTCATTCTGATTTAATTCCATTAATTGTATCCGTCAAATATAGTATCCCTCCTAAAAATGCTGGAATGAGAGTAATAACCACGTAATACATTAAAGACACTGCAATAATAATATCACCAGGTAAACCTAATTGTTTATAAAAGTAAACAAAAGCTCCTTCCCGCAATCCTATACCACCAAATGTAATAGGAATCATAGTTATTACACTAATCAGTGGCTGATAGCATAAATGATAGATGAAATTAATATGACAGCCACAGGCTTCGAAAAGGAAATATACAACCAATATATTTGACAATTGAAGCATCAGTATAAGAACAATAGACAACAGCAAACTTTTGTTAAAGGGGAATGTATGCAAACCCTCATAAAGTTTCGATAAATAACCAACAGCTTTCGGTTGTATTTTTATTAACGAAATCCATTGTTGTATATGCATATACCACCATCTACTCAAAATAATCCACAGCACGAAAGCTACGATGACAACTAATATAACAATCGGCAAAAATGACACATTTACATTCACAAACAGCCATGCAACAGCCGCAATAAAAGCTAAGCATATTAAGCCCAATATTCTCTCCACAAACACCGTACTTCCAACTTTGCCTCTTGCCTCTGGATGACGTTTCTCTATATTATATATACGGAGAACATCATACCCCTGAGAACTCGGAAGAATTAAGCCCCAAAAAGAGGATATTAAAATTAAGCGATAAAGAAAAGTTGATTTTTCTTTGACACCTACCATAGAAAGAAATGACTTCCAACGGTTGGAAGAAAGAGTCGTTGTAACAATTATTGGCGTAAAGACAGCTAAAATGCAATAGTATGAATTGTCAATCTGATGTTTAAAGTCAGAAAGATTAACACCGAATTTACTACAAATAACATATAGTATCACTATAGAAAGCGATACTTTTATTATTGAAGAAAGAATATGTTTTACGTTCCGTTTCAATTTTGCATACAACTAGGTAATTCCGAAATAATTTGCATCGGATTTCCTCCAACAATTACATTCTTTTTTACTCGTTTACGAACAACGGTGCCAGCCTCAATAATAGAATTTTCACCTATAGATTTTGTCCCTGCAAGAATAATTGATCCCGTTCCGCACCACACATTATTAGCGATTGTCAATGGTGTTGGTATAGGACTCTCTCTATCTATAGGAAGAACATTATGAGTATGTGTCCAAACAATAGTACCTTCACTAAGAGACGAGTGCTCTCCCATAGAAAATCCCCCACTATAGTCTACTTTTACATTATCAGCCAAAGTACAATGTTCACCTATTCGGAATGTGCCACTACTCATGCCGTGCTGCCGATGCAATACAACATTGTATCCTATTACGCAGTTATAAGGAATACCAAAACTGATATGATAAAAAAGCCAACGGACATAGTATAATCCTGGTAATGAGAACAATTGCCCCCCCACAATCATCTGGAAAAATCTCCGCCAGCCTTCCTGCATTATGTAACTAATAGTTCTCATATTATTTATTAATAATCGTCTCTACTGCTTCACCTACATTTTTCCAACTAAGAATCTCGGCTGATGTAAATCTTATATTGAACGCCTTCTCTATAGCAACTATCAATTGGATATTAGTAAGTGAGTCCCACTCCTCAATGTCCTCTGCTGTTGTTTCTGGTGTCAACACAATCTCCTCGTTATCCAAAACATCACGATAAATTTCTTGCATTTTTCCCAAGACTTCAATTTTTTCCATATTTATAAATTATTTAGTTAATAATCCTATTTGTACATGCCCTTTTGCCACCAATTGCGGTTTTTCGACATTGTTGCGATAAAATTTCAATTTGTAGTTGATAATCTTCACAGCTTCGCTTTTATCCTCAATCTCAGCCTTGATTAGAATATCATCATTTAGGAATACAGGTTTATGATACTGTATATCCTGTGTCTGAATCATCACATCCTTTGTAGGCATAACCATGCCAACAAAGTGTGAGACAAAACAATTCAAAATATTACCATACATTACACATTCATCAAATCCTTTTAGCCTAGCAAATTCAACATCAGTATGTAAACTATTATAATCCTCGCTGGCAATCTGGAACGCTCTATAAACATCTTCTGTCACTTTATATAAATGCTCTAAATGAGCTGTCTGTTCTACTAATTCTTTAAATTCCATACCTAATTATTTATTATATGACAGCCCCTCCATCAACACGAATAATTTGTCCTGTAATATATGACGAATCTTCGGAAAGAAGGAATAAAACAGTTCGCGCTATTTCCTGTGGTTCTGCCGCTCGCTTCATAGCAATAGCCTTCATCAATTTACCCTTCTCTTTATCTGACATACCGACGAACATTTCAGTATTGACTGGGCCACAGGCTACAGCATTTACCCTAATCGAGAATGGAGCCAATTCTTGCGCCATTGTCTTAGTCAGTTGATTCAATGCAGCTTTGCTCGCATCGTAGGCTGCACCTCCAGGTTGTGAGCCCAAACTAGCCATGGAGGATATATTGATAATTGCACCACGACCTCTACGCACCATATATTCAGCAGCATATTTACTCATCAAGAATGGTGCAAAATAATTTACACGAAACGTATACTCCACATCCTCATACTCTGTAAATAATACAGGTTTTAAAGATAACACCCCCGCACAATTAATCAGTCCTTCAACATTAACATCCAAATTCTCTATCTGCTGCCAACAAGTATCAATAGCCCCCTTGTCCGTTAAGTCACATTCCACAACAAATATCTGTACTCCACATTCCTTAGCTATTGCATTAAAATCATCAACATAACGACTTTTATTTCGTACACAAGCGACAATATCCTTTCCTTGTTGAGCCACCCCAAACATTATAGCCTTTCCTATACCACGATTGGCTCCAGTCACGACGTATGCCATATTACTTCATTTTTTTTAGTATATCCTCTGTAATTTTTTCAGTTGTAAGACGATGCTGCTCAAGTAAATAGTCATAACATCCAGGTTTAGAGAAGCAATCTTTTACACCCAATTTCAACAATACAGGCATGCCCTCCGATTCACTCATAGCATCAGCAACCGCGCTACCAAGTCCACCAATAATATTATGTTCCTCAATAGAAACAATCAAAGTCTTTCCTTTTTGATTAACAACATGCTCATTGTCAAATGGTTTAATAGTATGAACATTAACAATCTCTACCGAATATCCTTCACTTTCTAGTCTTTCTGCCGTTTCCATAGCCCGAAAGACCATAGCACCTGTCGCATAAATGCAGATATCTGAACCTTCTTTCAACACATCTGCTTTCCCGAGACGAAAGTTATAACCATCTGGATGCATCAAAGGCAAGGTTGCTCCTCCTGTCAAGCGGATGTAACTCGGGTTTTCCGAATTCAGTGCAGCTTCAGTACAAAGGATTGCTTCATACGCATCACAAGGAGAGAAAACCTGCATATTCGGTATGGTACGCATAATTGCCAAATCCTCAATCGCATAATGAGTATTACCAAAATATTGCAAGAAAAATCCACTGTTCAAGCCTACCAAGACTACAGGATTTCCCATATAACCCAAGTATTGGCGATTCATCTCAAAAGAACGCATTGAGATAAAACATCCTTGAGCAACAGCTATTGGGCGATAACCCTCATTGGCTAATCCAGCAGCAACACCAACCAAGTTTTGTTCAGCAATACCCAGATCCAAAAATTGATTCGGATAAGAGTACTTGAATCGTTCTATACTACCAGCTACAGCCATGTCTGCAGCTAAAATTTTCAGATTAGGATACGCTTCTGCTGTATCTACCAAATGAATACCAAATACAGCATTCGCTTGACTGATGTGATCATATTTTTGCAATTCACTTTCCATTTGTTTCCAATTCTGCCATAGCTTTATTAAACTTAACCTCATTCAAACTGCCATGATGCCAATTATACTTATTCTCGATAAAACTAACACCTTTGCCCTTTACAGTTTCGGCCACAACAATTTTAGGCATATCAGTTTGTGGCGCCTCCAAAGCTCTCTTTATTGCATCCACATCATGACCATCAATCTGTAAAGCATTATCCGTAAATGACTGCATTTTTTGTAAAAGATTTCCCAATGACACAACCTCATCTATCTTCCCATCAGCTTGAAGGTGATTATAATCTACTATAATCGTCATATTGTTTAATTTGTTATGCGATGCAAAAAGCAATGCTTCCCAAACTATTCCTTCATCACATTCTCCATCACCCAACAATACATAAATATGATTGGGCATGCGTTTTTCTTTACAAGCCAAAGCCACTCCTACGGCAAAAGAAACACCTAACCCTAGACTTCCACCGCTAAAATCCAAACCTTTTTTTGTATTATGACGCGCATGGGCAACAAATTCACTTCCATCCTTTTCAAATGAATCTAAGTCATCTTGTGAAAGCAGACCAACTTGTTTTAATGCACAATATTGTGCCAAAGCAGCATGTCCTTTACTCATTATGAAACGATCGCGTACAGACGTATCGCTTTTGTTCAAATCAATAAACTCCCCGTACAACACAGCCAAAAGATCCGCGCACGACAATGCACCTCCAATATGAGCACCATTCTTACCCGTACTATATGTGGTCCGCACGATATCCTTACGAATCTCTTGTGCCATTTTTTTCAATTCCGAACTTGTCATTTCTTAGCAATATAACATTCACGTTCTATGTATTTGTCAACATCAAGAGACCATTGATTCTCCTTGTCAGTCACTGCAAAAGTCAAGTTAGGATAATGCTTCTTGACCATTCCATTTTTCAATGTAGGAATATACTCACCAATTATGGTTTTGATACCATTTTCTCGACACCATTTCACAATGGTATTCAGCGTAAAGTTCTCCATGCCGCGTTTGAGTACACGGCAACTCATAAACCATGTATCAATAAAGGCGGTTTGATTATCCTTAAGTTCCAATATCACTACACAAATCAACCCATTATCGCCAAACTTATCCTCTAGTGTAAAAGAGAATGTTTTGAAACTATCCGACTGTTCCATAGCAGAAATTTGGTCCTCTGTATAGCGAATGGTTCGGAGATTGAACTGGTTGCTACGTTGGCTTAATTGCGCCACACGGGGAGTATTGAATTTCGTAAAGCCTTCTACCACACTCACCATATTCAAACTTTTAAGGAAATCGGCCTCGTTGGTAAACTTCTTGGCAGCGACTACACGTTCTGCCTCCACCTGATACTGTTTGGTGCGATCCTTATCAGCATTGCTATAGGATGCAGTCTCAAAGAGATTGAGTGAATAGAGGTACTCCAGATAATCACCTGGATCTTCGGGCAGTTCTGGAACAATAACGCCAGGTACATTCTCACGAACAATAGCACGTTCGGCCGGATTATCATCAAGGAATACCATCGAATCAAAACCGACATTCAAAATCTGCTGAATCGTACGTATATTGTCAGCTTTATTCTCCCAATTCGCCACAAAGACGCTGACATCTTCTAACCGAAGTACCATCTCAGGATTTTTCAAAAACGGTTCTTTGGCTTTTTCCTCATCGTTCTTGGAGCAAACGCAAATTACAATACCACGATTTTTCAGTTTCTTTACCCACTGCTGGAACTCGGAAAAAGCTTTACCAATGCCGAGCCCATGCCCAATCTGAATATTTTCCCATCCATCATCACCTACGATTCCACCCCATACTGTGTTATCCAAGTCAAGAATCAAGCACTTCTTAAATCGACCTTCTATGGCAGAAACAATATCCAACACACGGCTTGCAACATACGGCAATGCATCAATAGAGAAAATCATCTCCGTAGAAACATACACCGAACTGTCAAACATCCAATCGCGACCAAACTTATTCTGTAAACCAGCTATATCACAAATAAAAAGATTCGGAAATTGCTCAGCCAAACGCATTAATTCATAATTGAGTTTGCGTATTTGATAAGTGAACGAACCTTCTATTTTATTTGCATAAGAGCCAAAGATAGTATCCTCAATCTCCGGATAATTCATACAGATAATCTTACCTTCCACCTGTGCACAGACGGTATTAATAAAGTTAAGACGTTTATCTGCCAAACTACTCCACTCTGTTGCATCCATAAGCGAATACTGTTCAAGCAGTTTGTGTGTAGATTGAAAAACTACTGTATATTTGGCACCATGCTGATACAAATCGCTGGCAGGATCCATTACTTGACGTTCCACCTGATTATATTCCGCTTCCATTAAGTTGATACGAAACCCTCGTTCTACACCTACACCTTTAATAGCTGTAGACAAAAACTGAGTAGCAGTGTCTCCAAGAAGCGACACCTTTATCTCTGGCAGAGCAGATAAATCCTGTTTTTGCAGTCGTTTTAATTGTTTAAAGTCAAGCATTTGTCACAACGTTTTAATTTTATTACATCTTATCTACATACAATCAGATATTCCTATAGTTGACATTTTTGACATACATAACATAAATCACACTATATCACAAGAAAGATTTATCTTGTTGTAATTTTAAATCCTTCTAATAATCTATCTCGTAAGACTTTAAGCTCGTTCAGATTCTTACCTTTCATAACCAGCGTTCCAATCCTATCATACGCATTCCTAAATGGACGCACTACATCCCCAACTTGTGGATATAAGCAGAACTCATGGACTTCTTTAGGCATTTCTGGAATCTCTATTGATTTAACAACACCATTCTGCTGAGTTTGTAAAGTTTCCACCCAACTGGCATTTTGGGGTTCTTGAGGAAATGACATATTCTCCCCAACACACATACGAAGCAGATACTCGTAATAATCCACATCATAATGACACGACACCAATTCTGGCAAACAAGTTGCTCCTGCACGGGCACCAATCTCTAGCACATAAACCTTATCATCTTTAAGAATAAAATCAGCATTAATAGCTGTATTGTTTATACCCAATGCCTTAACACATAATGCTAATTGTTCCATAATATCATTTCTCAATTCATTAGTCCGTTCATAAGGTGCATAATGTCCCACGGGCACATTTGTTAGCCCATGATATGTCACATCTCCATGCGGCATCACGAAAGTTAGCTTTCCATTTCGCACAAATGCTTGGGCTCCAAATTCTTCCCCTTTTACAAATTCTTCTATGATGATATAATCTAGTTTCGTTTCACGTTTAACCAAACCATATTCTTCGCTCAATTCTTTTTCATTGTGAACTATCGCTATTCCTTTACTTCCTGATGCATCCACAACTTTTAGCACGACAGGATATTTATGTTGTTGGGCAAATTGTTCTGCTTCTGCAACGGAAAATATCTTTTGATAATAGGCAGTTCTAACTCCATTAGCTACGAAACGTTTTTTCATCTCTGCCTTATTGGATGCAGCTACAGTGCTTTCTTCCGATGGACCTGTTAAATGCATTTTATCGCACACATAACCAATGGTAGGCATACAAGCATCTGTCCCACATAATAAAATACCATCTATTTTATATTTTTGAGCTACAGACAAAACTGCTTCTTTATTAAAAGTATCAACTTCTAACCACAAATCAGCATACTTATAACCAGGATAGTTTCCTTTTATACCACACACAATAGTGTAATAACCTAAATCAACTGACTTTTTTATTAATGGCAGTTGATAATAACCGCCACCCAAAATCATTATTTTCTTTTGTGCTTTCACAAATTTATTCCTTTTCTGTATTTATCTCGTCACTTACCACAAATATAGGCAAACCTTTTGATTGGTCAAATATTTTTCCAATATATAGTCCTAATACCCCCATCATTAGCAATAATATTCCACCGACAAACCAAATTGAGAAAATGGTAGTAGTGTAACCAGCCAATTGAATAACTCCAATCCATTTTGCTAAAAGATTGTATACCGCCAACAAAAAGGATACCGACGACAATGTAAATCCAAGCTTAACTGCGAATTTCAAAGGTTTATTGGTTCGTGCAACTATAACATTAAAAGCCTGCGCAAAAAGTTTATGTAAGGTATAGCTAGTTCCTCCCCTTGCACTAGGAGCCTGTTCCACCAAAACCTCTCCATTTTTGAAACCTACAATACTTAATAATGTTTGCAAACCGCGTACTTGTTGTGGTATAGCTAAAATAGACTTTATTACTTTTTCATTATATATGCCAAAATTACCAATAGCAGGATCGGTATGCGCACCACTCAGCCAATCAAGTGTAGCATGAAACGCCTTGCTAGAAAAGCGTTTCCACCACCCTACATGTTTCACTGCACGACGAGCCACAACATAATCGTACCCCTCTTGTGCCTTTCGGTACAAAACTGGAATATCCTCTGGTTTATCTTGCAAATCGCAGTCCATTATGACAATCCAATCACCTTGTGCATAACTCAATCCTGCTGTAATAGCATTATGCTGACCAAAATTGCGCGAAAGGTTCAAGCCTTTCACTCTGGGATTCTTAGCACATTCCTGCGCTATAGCCTGCCATGAATTATCTGGTGACGCATCATTGACAAGAATAATCTCGTAATCTTCGGTAATAGAGCGCAACGCTTCTACATTGCGCTGCACCAGTTCTGCCACCATTTTCTCTCCACGATATACGGGAGAAACTATTGAAATATGGGTTTTCATCTAAAAAAACATTAACATTTATTTACACAACGCCATCATCCATTTCAATGGAATCAAAACAGACAATCGCCACATTATACCTATTTTCAATTTTTCCCATTGGGATATTCTGCACATTTTGTCATAATCCGGCTTGGACAAATGAGGTATTGTTGCATCAATCATTTCTTGTTTACTTTTCAAATCCAATTGCACTTTCGGATTCGAAAGGGAGTATGTTTGACTTGCACCTGTAGCATCACATACCGAAATCACATGATTAAAATATTTTGTTGAGACATTATTTTGCACAACGGTCTTAAAAAAGAAATGCCAATCTGCATTTAAATATGTATCTTCTCTGTATTTCCCATACTTTTCAAAAAGAAAATGTTTAATAAATGCGGCTTGATGATGAATTGCGGCCGAAACCCGATAGAAATCCGCAAAAGTCAGTTCTTTTGAATAGTGAAGAATCATTTTCCGAGCTCCTTTCACTCTAATAATATCACCGTATAATACATCTTCATTATATCCTTTTTCAAAGACTTTCTTCAAAACATCATTGTGAGCCAACCAATCTCCTGAATTCAAGAACAAACAATATTCACCTATTGCGTGATCTATCCCCTTGTTCATTCCTTGATAGATACCACCATCGGGCTCTGAGCACCAAAAAGAAAACAAATCTTTATTTGCCTCTATAATTTCTTTTGAACCATCTTTTGAACCACCATCAATAACGATAAATTCATAATCTTTAAAAGTCTGATTACGAACGCTGTCAATGGTTTTGACAAGACCGTTTTTGTTATTATAGCAAACTGTTATTATAGATAATTTCATTTTACAAAAATCAGTTTTTGCTTACTAGCGACTTCGACCATCCTGTTTCTTTGCTCTTGAGAAAAATTCGAATTTCTCAATGTATAATCTTCGCCAAAAGTATTTTCTGAATTTATTTCACCTTTCATTCTATCGACATACTCCTCTACAGAACAGATTACTTTAGCCGGATTTCCAACAGCAAGCATCCCTGATGGAATATCCTTACTGACAATGCTGCCTGCACCAACAATTACATCATCACCAATGGTCACTCCAGGAAGTATTATCGAACCTGCACCAACAAAGCACCTATTGCCTATTTTTGTATTGGCAACTTTTGTATATCCTAAATGAATCTTTGTACTTGCATCGTGAGCAAGAATATGAACACGTGGCGCAAGTGTCACATCATCACCTATTGAGATATGCCAACAATGGGCCGGGTCTAAAATGCATCCTCCCATCATTTTAAAATTCTTTCCTACTTTCAATCCTCTTTGAATCAGTTTGGGAAGATACATTTCTCTTTTTATTGCACACTTTAATTTTTCAAACATAAAGTTTTATCTATTTCTGTTAAATGAGGAACTAATACACTCTTATACATCCTTTCCGCCACCTCTTTTGAATACGCTTTATTCATCACATCTTTCAGTTCCTTCACCTCCTCTATCACCGCTCCAAACTTATATTTCTTTATCAACTCGTTGTAAGTTTTGCAAGCAGTAACGATTGTGGGAAGTCCAAGCATCATATACATAGAAAATTTGCCGGATGACAATCCAATTTCCTGCATATTCTTGCCATAATACGGGTTGTCAAAATTCGGATAATACAATGCTAACGCCAAATCAAATCCTTTCAAGAATGCTGCCAAATCTTCAAAAGCTTCAAACGGATGGGCATGTAATGTAAACGGAATTTCAGGGTTGTTTGCCAAGCGCATAATGTCATTATAATACGCATCACCCTCGTTGAGCGGTCTGCGGGTATGAAAAACCAAATGATACTCTGCCGGCCAATATCCTTTATCGAACGCCTCTATGATAGCATCAGTGCCACACCATTTACCCAAACTACCCGAATAAACAGCTAATTTCATTGATTTATCAATACCGAAACGCTCATGAATATCAACCGCCTCTTTCACCTCTATTGGCTCGGGGCTCACTGGTATTAAGGCCACTTTATTATCTGACAATGTAAATCCATTTTCAGCAAAAAGCAAATCCTTGCGCACATCATCCTGCACCAACAAGGAATCTATTAGTTTGGAATATTTGATTTCTTTATTTTTGAGTGTCAAATAATATCCTGACAATTCTTCTTTGAAGAAAATTTCAAAAGAGAGGTAACAAAGCTTTACATCCTTACATAAATATTTTTTGACTCTACCGCCGATAATCAAACCTAACGGATCGACAGCATATACATTTTTGATATTGTTTGACTTAATGACCTCACCCACAATACTGTATGCTTTATACTGCTTACACCAATATTTGGGATTTTTGAAACTCATTTTGAATGTGCAGTCGTAGCATTTCACATTGTCCAGGTTGTCAGGACATTGCGGCATCTGCTGCGGTCCAAACAAATGTACCGTAATTCCATTATCTTTAAAATAATGAAACATTGTACTCAGCGTCGGGTTTGTGAAAGTGTCGCTGTTAGGTGTTATGAAACAGACAGATTGCATATAGATTATTGTTGACTATTATTTAATAGAGTTTTTCTTAAACCAGACAGCATTTTTGCTAATGCACTAATTTTTCGTTCTATTTCGATGTATTCACTCTCTGAAATGTATGATAATTCTTTTGCAATCTCAAATTGACAGTCCAATTCCATCAAAGAGCCAAAAGAGAATTCAACAAACCGCATTTTTTCTTTGTCAGAAATTCGACACATCCCTTCTGCGATATTAGACGGGACTGAAACTGCCGCTCTACGCATCTGGTCACACAAAGCATAATTTTCTTCTTTTGGAAATGTCTTTAACAGTTTATAAACATCAAGCACTAAAGATTTAGATTCTTCATACACTTTTAATCTTTTATATGCCCAAGCAACCTTCATATTCTATATCCTTCTACTATATGTTAATCTCTTTATGCTTTATGCTCTATATTCTATGCTTTATACTTTTCAATCACTTCGCAAATCATCTTAATTGTCTCTTCTGTCAAACAGCTTGCCGATGGCAAATAGAAACCGTTTTCGGTAAGCCAATCGCTGACAGGATAATTGCCGCTACAATCGCAACCAAAATTTTTCAACGAAGGCTGGCGATGCATACCATTGAACAACAATCGTGTATCAATGCCATTCTCTTTCAAGTGTGCAATCAACTCATCTTTTGTATGACCATATTGCGCAGGGTCAATGACAATAGAATTCATCCAACATACATTTTCCGTTTGCGGCAAATTCTTCTGAAAAATGATTCCAGGAACATCTGCCAGATATTTTCTGTAAAGTTGATTATTCTTGATGCGCAATGCCTTGTATTCGTCAGCTTTTTCGGTCTGTGCCAAACCTATTGCAGCAATCACATTCGACATTCGATAATTGAAACCAACATCTTGGTGCATATAATTACGGTTCCCGTCAAGGGGGAAACATACATTTTTAAAGTAACGGGCACGGTTGTAGAGTTCATCGTTATTGGTAACAAGCATACCACCCTCACCTGTCGTAATATTCTTGTTGGCGAAGAAACTGAATGAACCTAAATCTGAATAAGAGCCAGCCTTTTTACCATTATATGTTGCGCCATGTGCTTCGGCTGCATCTTCCACAATAAACAAGTTATGTTTCTTTGCAATGGCCTCAATCTTGTCCATCTCGCACATCTGTCCGAATATATGCACAGGCATAATGGCTTTTGTCTTAGAAGTTATTTTCTCCTCTATTTTTGTGACATCTATGTTCCAAGTGTCTTTGTCCGCATCCACAAATACAGGCGTTGCACCTGTATAGCAAACGGCAAAAGCGCTGGCTATCATGGTAAAGGTTGGAATAATAACTTCGTCACCTTTTCCTATTCCTAAGGCCGCCAAAGCCAAATGCAACGACACGGTGCCATTGCAAACAGCCACGCCGTACTTGCAGTCGCAATATGCGGCAAACTGTTTTTCAAACTCCGACACATACTTCCCTGCTGATGAAATCCATCCAGAGGAAACTGCATCAGTCACATATTTTAATTCATTGCCGTTAAGGAACGGTTCACATACTGGTATCATAATCTTTCATTGTTTTTTTATTGCTATTGGAAATTCAATATTATAATATGACGCTATACACTGATTGGCATAATCTAATGGATTTTCCGTTATTTCATCTTTATAATACAACACTGGTTTGTTTGACCTTATAAAAAGCCATTTGAGTCCAATTGTATTCACATCTGATAACGGAGACAAATACAATGTGTCAGTGTTGCTATTTTCTTTTGCTTTTAATATTGTATTCGTTCTATTTTTATGATCTGCCGCATATTTTTTCACAGTAGGCGTATCTATATAAATATGCAAACACAGACAAGAAAGAATTAAAAATAAAGAAACAAAAACAGGTGTATTCAAAATAATATTATTTTTTTCTGCAGAATCAGAACCAACCTTCCATCCTAAAAGAGCAATAAATACCAACCCTACCATAATGCAAGGCAGATAAAAACGCTGAAAACCAAATGATGACATCAAATATGCCATTGGCATTACTGCCAATGCAATAAGAATTACATACAACAATGCTGAATAAATTATCAAACTCTTGCATGAACAATTTATAGGGAAACGCCATTGGGAAGCACCGAAAAACAACATTATGAAAAACAACGAAATCCAATAATGAATTTTAAATGCGAACAAATAAAAATACAAAAGAATATTATTGGCAAATGTATGCAAAAAAGAACTTACTGACGACGCTTTCACATACATACTTTCGGCAGCTCTTTCATAATTACCAGGAGCAGTAACTATAAACAAAAATCCAATAAATAACACAATGATTGACAGGAACGTCCATTTCGTTGAAGGTGCACCATAAAACAATTCTTTATTGTCTGTATTTTTCCATTTATAAAACAGGACAATCAGCATAAACCCAGCAAACAGAGGCGTGTAAAATTCAGAAGAGAAAGCCATTAAAGGCAATACTATCAATAATTGGGCAATATCCCAAAATGTTCCTTTGAATGTTAAAAGCAAAACAAACAAATATAAAAAAAGCATAGCGCTAAAAATGCTCATTGATGCACAACACCAATAAAATGCACAAAACTCAAAATTGCAGATTATTAATATATTCAAGAATATGAGAGCTAAATTTATTTCACGGAAGCCTAACTTCTTTCTTATTCTTTTGACACACAACACACTTGTTATTGCAGAAAACACATACGACAGCAGCGGGATTCCCCATGCGAGCGAATCAACAGAGAAGAGAGAAAATGTAATATAATGTCTAAAATACCCAGTCATTCTACCTGATTGGTGCAGATAAACATGCTCTAAAAAAGAATACATATCATTGTTTTCTATCGCACGCAAGAACAACCAATCGTCTTGAGAAGGACAATTAAACACAGCCAAAATCATATAATAAATGACAAACATGACATTTGTCATTGTCAATATCGTTAAAAATAAACTTTTGAATTTCATTGTTTTAATATAATTGTTTTTCTGGTAATTGCATTTTTCCATTAACTAATGACTCTCATACTGGTATCATATTTTTAAAGTTTATAGTTTAAATTTTATAGTTAAGAGATACTTACATTAAATGTTTTTCTTAATCCAGACAACATTCTCGCAATCTCATCAATCTTTTCAGTAAATTCGATTTCTTTATCCTCTTGTATATATTTCAAATCTTAAGTTCCATTAAAGAACCATATGCTATTTCAAGAAAATAACATTTCTCTTTCGCCGAAGTTCTGCTCATTCCATCAGCTATATTTGAGGGAACTGATATGGCTGATCTTCGCATTTGATCACATAAAGCTTACCTTTCTTCATGCGGATAAAATTTTAGCATTGAATAGACATCAACAACCAATTTTTTCGCATGAGCATAAACCAATAATTTTTTATACGAATGTTCCACTCCCTCTCTTGTTTTCATCTCTCATCTCTAATCTCTCAACTAAAAACAACATCCTCGTCTTTCACCGGTTCAAATCGCACTTTGTCCATCTCGCCACAATAGGGTCCTTGTTTTACTTCAATCATTTCTGTAGGTTCTATCATTTTGAATCCGTGACCGCCATGTGCCAACAACACTATATCCCCTTTATTTAGGATGCGGCTTTGCAGATAATTCTGTTCTTTGTCATAGAAGTCAACACGTACTTTGCCACTTTTTACGAAAAGCACTTCTTGCGTTAAATCCACTTTTCGTTCTACCAAATTATGCACATGAGGTGGAATCACATAGTCTTTAGGACGATTCATATACCCTAACTGTTGGGAAAAGTCATCTGGCGTAAAAAATGCGATCCCTTCTTTCTTAAACTCTGTTCTGATAATTACCCCAAGCAGTTGCCCGTCGTATGATATGTTTTCTATTGGTTCCATATTAGATTAGTTTATTTTATTATTAATCAAAAGTTCTCCACCTGCATAATCATTGTCAAGAACCCAATCTTTTCTCTGCATCATTGCAATTAAATCAGTATCTGAAACAAATTTAGCAAGATATTTGTAGTGAAAAATCTCTTGGTGTAAATTCAACAAATTATTTATGAATTTCTTTTTATTCAACGAAACTATTGCAACAAATGCCATAATGCAATTTTTAAACATTCGTTTTATGACATTTGTCTTATTACTCTTTCGTTTTACAAAAATATCTGTATAAGCCTCACCTATTCCATTATTGGCGACCCTTCGTTTAATATCATTCCAAGTTCCGTTTTTAGCGACAAGTTGATGATGCCACATTGTAGTTCTGTCCGTAAATCCAATAGGAATGTTCAAATCATGAATTTTTCGACACAATCCAACCTCTGCATCACCAACCAAATATTCACCTATTTGTCCTGGATTATTTCCACCTACTTTATAAAACAAATCTCGCTTAATCGCCAAACTGCCATTATTGATAAACAATCCTTTTTCTTTAATAAATCTTCCTTCCCCATAAGTTATCTTACCAAGAAGATTCTCATATCGTTTCACCCAATCTTCGGGTTCTTTGTCCCACACAATGGAGATTTTTGTTCCTATCGCTCCGACTTGTGTGTTTTCTTGAAACATTGAATAAACCTCACTTATCCAATTTGTATCGAAAGTAGCATCATCATCTGTGAAAAACAATATTTCTCCCTCTGCAAAATAAGCGCCTGTATGGCGTGCATACACATCACCTTGGCGTTTTTCTTGGATATATTTCAGGTTAATCTCAGCATTATATCTCTTGACAAAGTCCGTAATCAACTCTTTTGTGTTGTCCTTAGAATTATTATCAACAACCAGGACTTCGTAATCTTTTTTGTCAAAATCTTGTAACAACAATGACTCTAACGCCTGAATCACTAATTTGCCTCTATTATATGCCGGAATAATTACTGATACTTTCATCAAATACGTGTTATTCGTTTGACAACCTTCTCTAAACTGGCATATAACATCATCTTTCTATATATTCGCTTTGACATAGGATGCAACGAAGCTATATTGTCAAAGGCCTCTTTCCTCACTTGCGAAGATTCATAATTTTTCCTTTGAATAAAATAATTGAGCCAACGTTTCTTCAATGCCGCCTTAATTTCTTCTTTCGTAGGATTGATCTGGGAAAAGACAAATTTATAAACCAAATTTCCTTCCTTGATATCATTGCCTGTTCTTTCTGATTTTGATGTAACCGTTCCCAAATGTCTGAAACAATAATTCAAGCCCTTTGCAGAAGAGAACACGTCTCCTTTCAATGCTATATTTACCCAAAACATCCAATCTCCACCAGCTTTCATTGTTTTGTAAAATTCCTCAATATCATCTAATGCAGCCTTTCTAAAAACGACCATTCCTGCATTAACCAATACGGGGTCACCAAACATCTGGGATGCAACAAAGTCTCTACCCTTTTGTATGTTCATAAACTGGTCAGAAGGAGTCGCATACGAAATATAACCCGTTTCTGAAACCAATAATGATTGGCAATACGCTAAAACCACATTGGGATTATTGTCCAATGCCGGCACCAAGTTTTCAAGAAGTGTTTTTTCGCACCAATCGTCACTTTCTGCCACCCAGATATACTCTCCTTTGGCTAACGCAAAACCTTTATCCCATTGTTTGAACGTGGACCCTGAATTCGTCTCGTTTATAACGATATGTGAAACCTTCGGATTGTTCGCATAACCATTAAGCACCTCTGCACTATTATCCGTAGAACAATCATCCAACAATATCAACTCAAAATCTTGATAGGTCTGATTCAATATGCTGTCAATCCGCCTCTTCAAATAAGGGGCGTGATTGTAATTCGGCACTATGACAGAAACTTTAGGCATTATATAATTCCATTCTTTTATTTAGGAGAACCTCTTTTGAATATTTACAGTTAAAATATTCAAATCCATTACTAGACAATGTACAATAATCAGATTTCATTAACAACTTAATAAATTCCTCTGCACTATCAAATAAACCTATGTGTTTGTCATTCTCACTGTTAAAACACCCTTCAGCACCAAATCTTGTGCTTAACACCGGAACTCTATTGGCAAACGCGTGCAGTACCTTCGTCCTAAGCCCTGCACCGGTAAGAATTGGATTGACAAATATTGAGTGCTCAAAATATGGTTGCATAGAATCAACTTGTCCACAAAACTGCACTCCTGAGCATTTAGCATATTGTTCTCTAAAGGTTGGACTCCAATTACCAATTACAAGCAATGGCAACTTTATTTTATCATAATTAGGTATATATATATCATCCAAGAACCATTTTAGACCTAAAGCATTGGGCGTATGACCTTCGCCTCCAACAAAGAAAAGGCGGTCAAAAGTTTCGCTCCGCTCATTTATATATATCAGTTCATCCGGAATAGCAAATGGTGTTACCTTTATTTCTTTACAGTATGGCGCAAGTTCTTTGGCATCGTCATCATTAAATACACCCACCACATCCATATATGGCAAGCATGCACGCTCAAACGCTGTGGTTTTTCCTATCAAGTAGTTTTTATTTGCCTCAGAAACTGCACTTTTGTCTTTTGCCAAATTTAATCGTTTGCTACGAACTTCATGGTGAATAAAAACTTTTTTCACATTGTCTGGCAAAGCAAACACAATATCTATGGTGTCGTAAAAGTCAAACTGTACAATTTCTATATGCTCTTTCTTTATGATTTCATTAATCAAATCTATAAATTCATGAGAAAAACGATGGTCCACATGCTCAAAATACGAATCCGAGAAATCGTCCGGTTCCACAACCGAAGGTATCGGTTTCCTTTTCTTCGGCAGTACACAGCTGCAAATTGATTTCAAGAAAGACAATTTACTTTTCCTTGACACCTTTCGCTCATCTGAATAATATATTTTTAAAAACGGCTGTGCCATTTGCAAAGCGTTCAGATGCTGCAAATCCTTATCGCACTTCACCACAGTACAAAAAGAGAAGTCAACCTTATCTTTCAATCCATCGATAAAGTAATACTGCGCCAGCGCACCGCCACTATAAAGTGGATACGCCGTAGTTGTCGATATGAGAAGGACTTTAGGAGACATTTAGAGTAAAAATCTATATAAATCTTTTTTTTATTATTTCCCTCTGACCATTCCACTCCTCCTTTGATTGCGGATAATTTTCGATATACCAAGTTAACCAAGCGGTGCAATCAAACTTTGTTCTCATCCATTGCTGATGCTTTTTGTTCCATTCTTCAATATCAAAAACACTTGACAATATCTCTTCTGTCTTATCAATGCACTCCTCTACACCTCCCGATATCCAGTCTGGTTGATGACTATTTAATTCACTTCTATTTTTCACTGGTCTGTACATCCATAGCAAACCTTCTCTTGCCTCTTCATCTGTGTATCCACGCCCTACTTCATCAATATAAATTGAAGGTGTACCTAAAACTACAGATTCTGATGCCATAGTTGCAGACTCACCCACAAACAGAAAAGCATTGGCTTGAACGTCATGAATTCTTTCAATAGGAACACTGATTCTGCAATCTTCTAATTCAGAAGGCAACTCTGTCTCTGAAGATATATATACTTTGCAGTATTTTTTCATTCTATTAATCAATTCAATCTTTTGTTCAAGAGAAAATCCGCCCACAAGATTTTCATCGTGGAATGCATCCCATTTCACAAAGCGTACAATAGCGTATTTTGTATTTGGTGCAATACCTAACAGACTCCATGGTTCTTGCGGTTTGTATCTATTGGGATGGCAATAAAACAACTCTATATTACCAGGAAATCTTTGTTCATCGGGTCTGACGTTAACAGAAAAACAATCCGGTTCCAAATATGCTGAACCATATTTCGCAAATGGTCCTTGCAACTTACTTATCGCAGCATGTTCTGTATCTTGAAGCATAATGTTAGGGATGCCACACATTTTTGCAGCAATTGCAGTATATGGATCTGTTCTCGTAATACAAATATCTATCTTGTTTTTCTTTAAAAAATTAAAAACAAAAATAGTATTATGTAGCATAACATACATTCTGCTCCACAAACTTTTTTTTGCTTTTTGTAATTTTGTATATGGTATTCCATAAATATCAAGCAAATTGGTTGCAATATCTTTCGGCGTCGTAAGCCAAAAAACGTTGTGACCATCTTTGATAAGTTCTTGACGCACTAGTCTAAAATTATGAACTTGTGCAGGATGTCCGGTTACAAACAATACATTCATTATATTTTCTTTATTTCATGCTGTAAAAACAATTCCATCCAACACAAATCAGATTCGCTATCTGAAACGGCATACATATAATTGTATTCTGATGTTGGGAATGTAGATGTAATATATTTAAGTTTTTCTTTCCCATACATTTCAATATACCTTTCATTCACAAACCTCGAACCGACTGTTAAAACTGGAGTTACTACATTTGAATTAATTTCAAGAAACAATTTATTCATATAGCATTCTGGAGATGCCGAAAGCACTATAACTATGTCTTTGCTTGAAAAATCTGCAATTTTCCCTTGTAAACTCTGCGGCCAGACAATATCTTGCTTGATTTTGTTGACAAATATTGATGTTTGACGTTGCATTCTCTCGCTCTTTCCTACTTTTTTTTCTACTAGTTCCTTCATCTTTGAAGAACTTATCAAACGGGATAACCTAAGCAATAAAAATAAAAAGATGATACAATTTCCTTTTTTTATTAACCATATCAAATATTTTCGAAACGAATCGTACGGAACTATGGTGTGGTCAAAATCAAGAATATATAGATTTTTCATACTCTATAATTTCCTTAAAAACATACTGATCATCCCTTTGTAATCATCCCAAGCACTAACATCTTTAACTATACTTTTCCTGTTCATGAAATATTCTTTTAATGCATTGCAATTCCCTTTTAATAGATACATTAACAACGAAAAATATACTTGTGGACTAAGACATGTCCGGATACTGGAATTGTCAGTACATGGTAAATATTCAGAAACACCTGCATCTTCTTTTACAAAATCAAACAATCTGCATCCTCCAGCCAATGCTTGATGAATGCTTCCCCATATACGTGGATTTACTTCTATTAATACCAAATCATTATTGGGGGTTAACTTATATTCGAACATAGCGAAACCAGTCCAACTAACTTGATTCAGTATCAATTCCGCATATTTCCGCATATCAGGATGCATAAACCCCTTACGAAATACACTAGACCCTCCAGAAACGGGATATTCTGCTAAACGTAAATGTCCGTATTCTCTCTTAATCTTTCCATTTTTACAATAAATCTCATAACCGCAGCCATTACCCTCTATATATTCTTGACATATATATTCTTTATTTCGATACAAATTCAATGCCGACTGGCGAGAATCCTCCTTTTTGCAATAGACAACGCCTTTCGACGATGATTGATCAACTGGTTTAACAACAAATGGTATTACTGCAGTTTCTATTGATGTGTATATTTGCGGTACTCTTACTCCTGCATTTCTCGCTATATCAATCAAAATATTCTTTGTATGAAGTTTAATATAATCTTCGTATTTGCCAAGATAATCCAAAGAATTCCCAAATAAATGCTTGTTTTTTAGAATAATCCCAATATAATCACTATGAACAGGAATAAAAACATCAATATTATTGGCTGATACATATTTTGCCAATGATGAAACATAAGTTTCCTTATTATCTTTGCACTTTGGTATCAGAATTAATCTATCAACATATTTGGTATGAAAATATCGTATAATTTTCTTGTTATCATAAGACCAAACTTCGCACTCAGGATATGTTTCTTTGATATATCTGGCAATAACTATCGCCTTATAACTAGATATTTCTCCCAATAAGATTCGCATAATCATTAATTTAACACATCACAATAATATGCATATAATTTATCTGCAACAACCTCTGTTGACATCTTACTCAATGCCTTTTCTTGTATTTTTGACGGATAATTTTCTTTTGTTAATTCTATTCCTTTTTTCAAAGCTTTGACGACAGATTGTATGTTTTCAGAATCAAACGTTGGATACCCATATTCATTCAACAATCCTTCTACATTACCTGTTCTGGGACCAACAATAGCCACATTAAATAAAAATGGCAAAACTGCATTGCCCGAGTTCAGTATTTTTGGGCGTTGAATAAATGCAACATCTGAAATTCCATAATAATATGGCAATTCAGCATCATCAATCGGAGCCCAATCATCACCAGACATAACAATATTATATTTCCATCTGTAATAAATCTGTTTAAGTCTGCTTTTTGTCGGTATCTTTCTAAGAATCTTTTTGCTATATTTTGTTACATGCATAAAAGATGGGGCAAGAAAAAAAAAGGATTTGTCATTTATTGATTTGGATACATTTATAACTAATTGTCTCTCAGCATCAGACCTAAAAGAACCGAAGCACAAAATGTATGTTTTATTTTGTGGTAAACTCAAGTGCTGAGCTGATTCTATTTTGGAATATTGATTCTTATACAAATTGTCATAGACATGATGAGGCAATAGTAAATGTTTGCAATCAGGATATCTTTGTGTAAAGATTAGCTTACTATATTCTCCTAAATGAAAAATTGCATCACTGTTTTCATACACCAAAGTCATACATTTCCCATAATCAGAACATTGATTGTAATGTGGTTCCAAATCATGGCAAGTGGATAAAATCTTGACATTATGCTGTTTCAGCGCATCAATTCTGTTTTTTAACATTTCATACGCTGAATCCTTCGGTGCCTGCGACATATATGCCTGAGGCCATTGAAAATGCACCGCATCATACTCAAATATACCATCTTCCCAAAACTGATTCCAACCCCATCCGAAAGAAACATCAGAATGTTTCTCTTGGATACTCTCCATCAATGTATATATATATGGATTCCCTGCATTCCAAGGATCTTCGTGCGCTATAAAGATTTTCATAAAATTATAATACCTTGGTTATCATTTCTGTGTTGTTATGCAACCTCAGCCCCCAAGAAGAATCCCACAACAAGTATTCATCTTTCTTTTCTTTATGAATATATCTAATTTCAAAGGATAATACATCCTTCAAATGGTCAAACTTATAAACGCCCTTACTATAATCTATTATTTCGGCTTCAAAACGAACTTTGTACAATCCTCTAGGCAAAGCAGGTTTTAATATTGTTATATTAAAAACAAACTCATCTTTGGTATCGGGTACCATTATCAAATCTGTAGTATATAAAGCGACTCTTATTCCTTCTGTATTAGTAAATATGACATTGCATTGAAACTGATTAGAATTGCGGTTATTGCACCTGCACTTTATATCAAATGAAATAGATTCATCTGTTGCTAAACATGATGGATTATCGTTTAATAATGATACTTCTAAAAATTCAATGTTGTGATTCAAACTACCTTCTTCATTATGAATATGGTCAGATGAAGTAATAACTCTATGCGGTTCGATATCGGAGAAACCATCTGAAACATATCTTGAAACACAATCTGATGCCGTTCCAATATAATCAACCATACCATTTTTCAAAATAACTCCATTTTTACACAATCTCTTAATTGCAGAAATATTGTGACTTACAAATAACACTGTTCGTCCTTCTCCTCTGGACACATCCTGCATTTTACCTATAGCTTTATCTTGAAACTCCAAATCACCCACTGCCAACACTTCATCCACCACCAAAATTTCGGGATCAAGATGGGCAGCCACCGCAAAACCAAGACGCACCATCATACCTGAGGAATACCGTTTCACTGGAGTGTCAATATAGCGTTCGCAACCACTAAAATCAACTATCTCATCCAGCTTTCGGTCAATTTCATGTTTGGTCATTCCCAAGATTGCGCCATTCACATATATATTCTCGCGTCCTGTCATTTCTGGATGGAAACCTGTGCCGACTTCCAATAGTGAGCCGATTCGCCCACGCGCACGGATAGTACCTGTCGTAGGTCCTGTAACTCGTGAGAGCAACTTCAGCAAAGTACTTTTTCCTGCGCCATTCTTGCCTATAATGCCTACCACATCACCCTGCTCCACTTTAAAGTCGATGTTTTTCAAGGCCCAAACATACTCGCTGTTCCCTTTATGAGAACGGTCGTTTGTCTCTCCTATTTTCAAATAGGGGTCTTCTTTACGCAACACATTTATAGTCCACCATCTGTTCAAATCATGGCTCAATGTCCTCGTACTTACCAATCCCAATCGGTATTGCTTGCTGATATTATTAAATTCTATTGCTGTAGGCATAATATAGTTTAAAGTTTAAAGTTAAAAGCTTAAAGTTAATTGACATGTATGATGTACCGCATTATGTATAATGTATTTATGTATGATGTATTTCTTAAATGTCAAAGTCAAAGTCTGAGTCTGAGTCAAAGTCATCTTGCTTCTCGCTTCTTTTTTCTTGTTTCTGTTTCTCACACCGTATCCATAAATGATTTCTGAACACGGTTGAAAATCACTATACCTAATAGCAACAACAGTATCATAAAGCAGAAACTATAAGCCAGCCATCCCCAACCTATAAACTCTCCTGCTCCAAGCGCAGAGTATTTAAATGTTTCCACAATAGCCGTCAACGGATTCAGACACATCACATTATACACATCCACACCCATCATCATCTTTCCTTTTACTTGGCTCAAAGGATAAACTACTGGAGTCGCATACATCCACAATTGTACGAAGAATGTCAATAGTATCTGCAAATCACGGTATTTTGTCGTCATTGAAGAAAAAAGAATTCCAAATCCAAGGCTAATGCCAGCCAGCATAACAACCAATATAGGGAATAACAACAAATAAACATTGGGAGAAACGGAAACACCGCTTATCAAATAATAGGCATAAACCAACAAAAACAAAAACAATTGTATTCCCAAGCGGACAAAATTGCTAATAACATTAGACAATGGTGAAATCAAACGAGGGAAATACACTTTTCCAAAAACTCCCGCATTCGACACAAAAGTATTGGATGTCTTATTCAAACAGTCTGCAAAATACTGCCACATACAAATACCCGCCAAATAGAATAACGGTTGTGGCACACCATCGGTTGGTATACCTGCAATGCCACCAAACACCACCATATACATTATCACGGTAAATGCCGGTTGAATCAGCCACCATAGCGGACCAAGTATAGTCTGCTTGTACTGAACTTTTATGTCTCGTTTCACAAAAAGTGTCAACAAATCCCGATACTGCCATATTTCCTTTAAATTAACCTGGAATAATTTATTCTTCGGTTTGATGACGGTTGTCCATTCTTGTTCTTTTTCTGCCATGTATTCTAAGTTTCTGATTTATCTCACTGCGTTCGATGAACGTTGTTTCTGATTTGATAATTTGATGATTTGAAAATTTGAAAATTGCGTCAGTGTCAACGTCTGAGTCAGAGTCTATTATTAATTGTTAATTATTTGTTAGCGTCAATTTAATTGGAAATTAAATAATTGGATAATTGTCTGATTCTGCGTCAATTATCTATTAATTTCATCTTTCCGCCCGCATGTGATTATGCAAAAAGTCGTCGTATGCCAAGCGTATGCCATCTTCAAGTTCGGTTTTGTAGGTCCAGCCCAAAGCTGTCGCTTTGCTCACATCCAGCAGTTTGCGTGGCGTGCCATTGGGTTTAGAAGAATCCCATTCAATCTTTCCGTTATATCCTACCACTTTTGCTGTCAATTCGGCTAATTCTTTAATGGTTAACTCCTTACCAGTACCAGCATTTACGGTTTCATCGCCGCTGTAGTTGTTCATCAAGAACACACACAGGTTAGCCAAATCGTCCACATACAAGAACTCACGCAACGGACTGCCGTCGCCCCAGCAAGTAACAGAAGGAGCACCCTCCTCTTTCGCCTCGTGGAAACGGCGAATCAACGCTGGCAACACATGGCTGTGCGTTGGATGGTAGTTGTCGTTCGGTCCGTACAGGTTGGTCGGCATCACACTGATATAATCCGTACCATATTGTTTATTCAGAAATTCGCAGTATTTCAAGCCTGAGATTTTAGCCAACGCATACGCCTCGTTCGTTTTCTCCAATTCAGAAGTCAGCAAGCAACTCTCTTTCATCGGTTGTGGCGCCATACGCGGATAGATGCACGACGAACCCAGAAACTCCAGTTTTTTGCAACCATTTTTCCATGCCGCATGAATCACATTCATCTCGAGCATCATGTTATCATACATAAAATCAGCCAAAGCACTTTGGTTAGCAACAATGCCTCCCACCTTGGCCGCAGCCAGAAAAACGTATTCTGGTCGCTCTGCCGCAAAGAAATCATTCACTGCTTGCTGATTGCACAAATCCAGTTCTTTGTGCGTGCGAACAATAATATTATTATAACCTTGTCGCTCCAATTCGCGCACTATAGCCGACCCCACCATCCCGCGGTGGCCGGCGACAAACACTTTGCTATCTTTTTCCATTTTAATTAACTCTGACACAAACTATGACATTGACTTTTTCTTCTTTTCTAGAAGTTTATCCTTAAATGCTACCAATCTTCGTTCTATTGACTGCAATTGACCTATTACTAAATCTTTCTGCTCTTGTGACATATAGCCCAAATCAAAAGCAATTTCTATTTGTGTTTCCACTTCACAAGCTGAACCTGCTATGTCTAAAAAACGAGCAAAATCAAACTCACTTTCACGAGCAGCCCCTTCTGTAATATTTGATGAAATAGACACTACAGACCTTCGCAACTGGTCACACAATGCAAACTTCTCTTCTATCGGAAACTTTTGAAGAATAATGTATACCTCTTTTGCTAAATTCTTTGAATCTAACCAAAAATCATATTTTCTAAAGTTTCTCATTTTAGTCCAAGTCTGTGTCAAAGTCTGAGTCTGCGTCAAAGTCTGAGTCTGCGTCAAATTTGCTCGCAAATTTATTTCACGATTCCTTTCTCCAGATACTCAGCGAGGTTGGTTCTCACATAGTCGGCGGCATCTTCGGCGGCCACTTTCTTCATGTCGCTGTCCACCATCAGTTTCACCAATTGCTCGAACGAAGTTTTGGCAGGGTTCCATCCCAATTCGTTTTTCGCTTTGGTAGGATCGCCCCAGAGGTTCACCACATCGGTAGGACGGTAGAAATCTTTCGACACTTCCACCAGCACTCTTCCTGTAGCCTTGTCTATACCTTTTTCGTTCTCTCCTTCGCCTTGGAATTCCAGTTCGATGCCAGCGTGCTTGAACGCATAATAGCAGAACTCACGCACCGAATGCTGTACGCCAGTGGCTATCACAAAATCTTCGGGGGTTTTGTTTTGCAGAATCAGCCACATGCATTCCACATAATCTTTGGCATATCCCCAGTCGCGCAACGACGACAGGTTGCCGAGATAAAGCTTGTCTTGCTTTCCTTGTGCAATGCGGGCGGCCGCCAAGGTAATCTTACGCGTCACGAATGTCTCGCCGCGGCGTTCGCTCTCATGGTTGAATAGAATACCAGAGCTGCAGAACATGTTATAAGCCTCGCGATACTCTTTCACAATCCAAAAGCCATACAGTTTCGCCACTGCGTAAGGACTGTATGGATGGAATGGCGTATTTTCGTTTTGCGGAACCTCTTCTACTTTTCCGTAAAGTTCTGATGTGGAAGCCTGATAAATACGACAAGTATCCGTCAATCCGCAAAGGCGTACCGCTTCCAGCACACGCAACACACCGGTAGCATCCACATCGGCTGTGAACTCAGGCGAATCGAAACTCACCTGCACATGGCTCTGTGCCGCCAAATTATATATTTCATCGGGGCGCACTTTGCTGATAACCTGCAACATACTCATCGAGTCGCCCAAATCGGCATAATGCAGGTGGAAGTTTTTCACTCCTTCTAGATGCGCTATGCGCTCACGATAATCCACCGATGAACGACGAATAGTGCCGTGCACCTCATAACCTTTCTCTAACAAGAACTCTGCCAAATAGGAGCCATCCTGTCCTGTAACACCTGTAATTAATGCTTTCTTCATTTTATTAAATTATATTTCTGATTTATAATTTTTAATTTGAAAATTTGAAGATTTGACAATTTAATTGTCATGTATTATGTATTGATGTATGATGTATGAGTAGAAAGTAAAAAGTTGAAAGTCAGCGTTAGGGTCTGAATCAAGGTCGAATTAATTGGAAATTAAATAATTGGATAATTGGATTATTATCAAAGTCTGCGTCAGCGTCAGAGTCAATTATCAATTGTCCATTGTTCACAGCTTCGCCTCCTCAGTCCCATTTTCAGGGTGAGTTTTAGGCTAAAAATAGAGGTAAGTAAAGATACAAAAAAAAAGTAACTTACTAACCAATTTTCTTCACACAACTTTTTGCCACGTCAATTCTCAGCGTATAGCCAATCGCTGTAATGGCAATAACAAATTGGTGTTTTCCTTTCTCGCTCAGGTAAATACCCTCGCATCCTTTCAGAGCGCCTGCTGTCACTTCCACCAAGTCGCCCTCATTTATCTGTTCGGTCGAAACCTCCATCGGCAAATCGCAATTCACCGCACGTTTCATCGCCTCTATCTGTACATCCGGTATCGCCATAGCCTTTCCCTTATTACTTACAAAAGTCACCACATTCGGACTGTTCAGAATATCGTTCTGTTCGCCTTGTGCAATATGCACAAACAAATAACACGATATCAGCGGCAATTCCACCAGTTTTCTTCTATCGCTCCACTGACGCATCGTTTTCATCAGCGGCAAGTACACCTCATGCCCCTCCGACGACAGATATTCCGCCGTCTTCTTCTCGCTCCTCGAGCGAACATATATAGCATACCAGGTTTTCAAAAGTCTTGTTTTATTTGTTTTATTTGTTTTATTTGTTTTATTGTGTCTGCATCAATTTAATTGGAATTTAAACATTTGGATTATTGAATTATTGTCATAGTCTGCGTCAAAGTCAAAGTCTTCTTGTTTCTTGCTTCTTGCTTCTAAATTCTCGCTTCTGTCTAACACCCTATTCCATAATATTCAAATCCCAGTTCTGCTAATTCTTTTTTGTCGTAAATATTGCGTCCGTCAATAATCAGCGGATTTTTCACAATCTTCTTAATCAACGCCCAATCCGGCAATCGGAATTCCTGCCATTCCGTCACCAGACAAATGGCATCCGCATCGTTAGCTGTCTCGTAAATGTCGTTGCAGAATGTAATGTTTTGTTCCGTCTGCTTATCCAACAGCGATTTCACAATCGGATCGTAAACCTTGACGGCACAACCGGCATTCAGCAACTGTTTAATCAACACCAGCGAAGGCGCTTCACGCATATCATCGGTATTGGGCTTGAACGCCAAGCCCCACACTGCGATGTTTTTACCTTTCATATCAGCACCCAGATTTTTCTTCAACTTGTCGAACAGCACCGTTTTCTGCTTCTCGTTTACCGCTTCCACCGCTTGCAGCAACTGCATCTCATATCCATGTTCTTGGGCCGTTTTGATAAGGGCTTTCACATCTTTCGGGAAACAAGAACCACCGTATCCGCAGCCCGAATAAAGGAATTTGTTGCCAATACGCAAATCGGAACCGATGCCTTTGCGCACCATGTTCACATCGGCGCCTACTATCTCGCACAAGTTGGCGATGTCGTTCATAAAGCTGATACGCGTTGCCAGCATAGAGTTTGCCGCATATTTGGTCATCTCAGCTGACGGAATATCCATAAACAGTACACGGAAATTATTGAGCAAGAACGGACGATAAAGCTTGGTCATCAATTCTTTTGCCCGTTCGCTTTCCACGCCAATCACCACACGGTCGGGACTCATAAAGTCCTTGATAGCTGCTCCTTCTTTCAGGAATTCTGGGTTAGAAGCGATGTCGAACGGAATTTGCACGCCACGTTTGTCCAGTTCTTCCTGTATGGCTGCTCTCACCTTTTCTGCTGTGCCCACCGGCACGGTACTCTTGGTGACAAGCAACACATACGAATGCATGTGTCGGCCTACGGTTCGCGCCACTTCGAGCACATAGCGAAGGTCGGCGCTGCCGTCCTCGTCGGGCGGCGTACCCACCGCACTGAACACTATCTGTACATCGTCAATGACATCAGGCAAAGAAGTAGAAAAATGCAATCGTCCCGCTTTGACGTTCTTCTCCACCAAATCTTCCAATCCCGGCTCAAAAATAGGAATTATCCCCTGCTGGAGATTCGAGATTTTACGTTCGTCCACATCCACACAAGTCACATCGGTGCCCACTTCGGCAAAACACACACCCGAAACCAAACCGACATACCCTGTTCCGACTATTGCAATTTTCATATCTTATTCTTTTAAAATCTATTATTTTTACAATCTGGCATCTACCAAATCACGGTCCACAAAACCTTTCACATCATATATCACCGCCCCTTGGTCCTTGTATTTCTTAAAATCGAAAGCCTTGAACTGGTTGTGCGATACAGCTGCGATAATCGCATTGTATTCTTTCTTCGGATCAATCGATGGAATCAAATCCAAACCATATTCATGCTTCACCACCGCAGGATCGGCCCATGGGTCGTAAACATCCACCTTCACGCCAAAATCGAGCAGTTCCTTGTAGATGTCCACCACTTTGGTGTTACGACAGTCGGGGCAATTCTCTTTGAACGTGATACCCAAAATCAGAATATTCGAATCTTTTATCTTCTGGTCCTTACCAATCATCAGTTTCAATGTTTTCTTGGCGATGAATGGCGCTACATTGTTGTTCACGCGTCGCCCGGAAAGAATCACTTCCGGATTGTAGCCGAGCGCTTTGGCCTTATGTGCCAGATAATACGGATCGACACTGATGCAATGGCCACCCACCAGTCCAGGACGGTATTTGAGAAAATTCCATTTGGTACCAGCCGCCTCAATAACATCGTTAGTATCGATGCCGATGCGATCGAAGATGAAAGCCAGCTCGTTCATAAACGAGATGTTAATGTCACGCTGTGCGTTCTCAATGGCTTTGCCCGCTTCGGCAACTTTCATATTGGGTGCTTTGTGCGTACCAGCCATAATGATAGAGCGGTACAACGCATCCACCTCGTCAGCAATAGCAGGCGTAGAACCCGAAGTGATTTTCTTGATTTTTGTCAAGGTATTCTCTTTGTCGCCCGGATTGATACGCTCTGGAGAGTAACCGCAGAAGAAGTCGCTGTTGAATTTCAATCCTGAATTTTCTTCCAACACAGGCACACAAACCTCTTCGGTACATCCCGGATAAACTGTCGATTCATAAATCACGATGTCTCCTTTGGTCAATGTCTTGCCAATCATGGCCGACGCTTTCACCAAAGGTGTCAAATCCGGGTTGTTAAACTCGTCAATCGGTGTCGGCACGGTGACAATGTAAATGTTCACCGCTTTCAAGTCTTCGGGATTCGAAGAGAACACCAGTCCTTTGTCTGTGGAGGTCTTGGCCAATTCCACAGCCTGTTTCATGCCAACTAAGTCGGCTTCCAAGGTAGAATCTTCGCCACGCGAAAGTTCCTCCACACGACGCTTGTTGATATCAAAACCTATCACTTGGTATTTCTTGCCAAACTCAATGGCAAGGGGTAAGCCAACATACCCTAACCCAATTACAGCAATTTTTCTCATTTTTGTTTATTTATCCCTTTTTCTTGCTTTTGTTCCATCTTCTACATAATAATAGGTATAATAATACCCATCATCTTTGCTCTTGCCATATTTGCCATATTTTCCGTAACGGCTATAACGGCCATAGCGCCCATAGGTACCGTAACGGTAACTCCACTGTTTCTCGGTCTCATCGTTCAGCACTACATATACATTCTCAACGCCCGCCTCACGGCACATTTCGGTAGTGCCTTTCAAGAACTTCTTCGCAGTATGGTTGTAACGAACAACAAACAGCGTGACATCCACCTCTTTGACCAAAGCCAATGCATCGCTCACCAAGCCCAGCGGCGCCGTATCTATAATAATGTAGTCATACTGCTTGCGCATGTCGGCTATCAGCTGACGCAATTTCTCTGAATGCATCAAATCGCCAGGGTTCGGCGGTATGGAGCCCGACAGAATCAAATCGAAACGGCGCTGCTCCTTGTCATCGCTTTTCGGAAGCAGTATTTCATCAAATTCCACTTGTCCTGTCAGGTAATTGGTAAGACCTTTATGGCGTTTTTCTTTTTCGTTCAGTTTCTCTGCCAACGACGGTTTACGCATATCGCAACCCATCAGCAACACTTTTTTGCCCATCACGGCATATATAGACGCCAGATTGAGACAGAAATAAGATTTTCCGTCACCCGGTTGCGCTGAAGTAGTCAAAATAACGGCACCGCCATCTTTTTTCCGCCCTAAAGTGAATTCTATCTGCGTTCGCAGAAGACGGAAACTTTCGGCAAATACAGAGTTGGCATGCTGTTGTATCACATACGGGTTTGTTCCGCCGCCCACATCGTTGGCCACCGAACCCAAAATCGGATATTGGGTGATTTTCTTCACTTCAGAGCGATTCTGCACCGTAAAATGCAACAATTTGATTAGTACCAGAATAACCAAAGGAAATGCCAGACCCATCATCATCTTTTGCGAATAATTCTTCGATTTGACCGAACCGTTGTCCATCGAAAGGATGCGGGCGCGCTCCATGATAATGTTATCCGGTGAGTTAGAAGACTTCTGAATCAACGCATCCACCCTCTTTTTGAGCAGTAACGCATAATAATCGTCCTGAATTTTATAAATACGCTCCAGATACTTCATCTGCGACTCGTTTTCCGTATAGGTCAACATTTTTCGGCGCAATTCAGCATTCAGACGCTCATAATTCTTCAATTCTATTTGATAAGCGACATCGATATTTTTCAGCGCTTCCAGTATCAATTGTTTAGTCTGGTCTAATTCTTCTTGATATTTAGGATAGAAAGGATTTTCTGGCCCTACATTGTCGCGTGCGTTTTTAGCCTTGCGATATTCTGTAATCAACGACGTCAGCGAACCGTCATTAATGCCAAACGCTACAGGTAACACCAATTCATCATCCTTGATATTTCCACGCAGATAATCATTCAGATAATCAATGTAAGTCTTTTTGAGGGTCAATGCCTCACGCGTTTCTTTCAAACTCTTAATCTGGCCAGTTATTTCGGAAGAATACGAGCGCTCGTCCAATATCTCGTTCGCCGTACGGAAACGTCCCAAATCCGCTTGGGCTGCTGCCAACGAATCTTCTACCAGTCCTAACTGCGTATTGATAAAGTCGAGTGTCTTATCAGCAATTTCATTCTTGCGGTCGAGGTTATCCTGCAGGAATTCATCGCAATGCGCATTGATAAAGTCAATATCCCTTTCGGGTGTTTGCGAACCGCTAACAGTCAAATCGAGCACCGACGCGCCTTTCATGGCAAAATTAAAATTCATCTTGTCATGAAACTCGGTGGTCAAGTCATCCTCGGTACGGAAACGAATGAAGAAAGTACCCTCATCCACAAAGAACCCCGTCTTATCCACAGTGATAAAGAAATAGGAATTGCTCAACGGCTTGCCATACATACCGGTAAATTCCAAATCACTCTCTTTGGCGTTTTCATGCTCAATTTTATAAGAAACGCCATCGATATCCGTAAAGCGGAAGAAACCCATTTCGTAGGTCTTATCGGCCACAAAAAGCGGTTTAATCTCTATCGGCGAGTTTTTATACATGTTTCTGGACTTGAATTTCCCGAGCGTCCAATACTCTACCGTCAGCGGCAGTTTCTTCACGGTGCGGCGCACCAAGTCGGAAGAACCAAAAAGCATCATCTGGTTGTTCAGTCCGCGATAGCCGCCGCTTCCGCTGAATCCCATCAGCACCGAAGAGGCATCCCCGCTGTTGCGACGGTCGTTCTCAATCACCACCTTGGCGCCCACCGTATATTGCGGCATCCATTTGCGGTTCTGCATATATGCCCAAACCGAAAACGCGGCAACCGAAATCACTATCAGATACCAATATTTCAGGATATACAGCAGCCACTCCATGATGTCGAAAGAAGATTCCTCTTCTTCCGAAAAGCCTGCGTTTGTATTTATTTTCTCATTTTCCATACCCATAGCGGTTTTTTATTTTATCACATATTCCAACATCAGCAACATGAACGACAACGAGGACGAAATCAGTCCAATGAATGTGGAGAAAGACTGTATCTTGAAGAAATAGCCCCTAGCCGCTTCAATGTAAATAATGTCGTTAGGATAGATGTAGTAATATGGCGAATTCACAATTGTCTCTGTACGCAAGTCAAAAGTCTGCACATCAGGCACACCAGTGTCATTCGGGCGGATGATGCGCACATGCTTGATATGTCCGAGTCCTGGCGAAAAGCCGGCAATGGCCAGCGCCTGATAGATATTGGTGCGTTCTTTAGGCAACTCAAAAGCACCGCTGCCCGAGCGACCCATCACATAAAACTGATTGTTGGCCAGCGTCACTTTCACATAAATATCGGGTGCTACACGCTGCAAGCGTTCCTCTACCGCCTTCTCTGCCTCTTCCAGTGTCATGCCTAACACATACACAGAGTCGGCAAACGGAATATCTACCGTTCCGTCCTCAAAAATCTGACAACTCACACCTGAATTCGTGCCACTACTACCAGAAGTGCTCATCGAGTAAAGCGATGTCACCTCCTTGTTGGTAGATGTTACCAACACCATTATTTTGTCCGTTTTTTTCAGTCGATAATCGACATACGGCACCGAATCGTACTGCGGCAAGAAATCCCCTTGCTGAAACAAGCGCGTAGTTCTGTTGGTGACGCACGATGTGGTCAGCAGCATCAAAAGGGGCAATATGTATTTCCAAACATTTCTCATCTTCTAGAACCTTGTTGAAATACCATAAATGAACGTGCCAAACGAGATGACTGACAAAATGGTCGAAAGCATCGTCGTGAAAGCACCTATCTTAAAAAACTGTCCCTTGAAGGAACGCACATAAATCACATCATTGGGCTGCACATAGTAGAACTCCGAATGGAGCAAATCTTTGCTGCGCAAGTCAAACTCCTTCATCACCGTGGCACCGCCGCCCAACTGACGGAACACTTTCACATGTCCGCGGTCGGCATAATCGCCCGGTTCAGAACTCAGCACCTGGAATATGGTTGTCTGACGGTTGGGCAACGCCACTTGGCGCGAATTAGTCTCGCCCACCACATAACAATAGTCGTTCACCAAAGTAATGCGGATATTAAAATCTTCCTTTATCACGCTGCCGAAGAGTTTTTCTTTGAAAACGAGCGCCGCCTCACGGGCTGTCTTGCCCGCCACTTTCACATCGCCCAACACAGGATAATGCACACAACTGTCGGCATAGATGATATACGAGGAACTCTCGCTAACACTCTCTCCTCCAGTGCTGCTGCTTGAAGATCTGTTGAAGAAAGAATTGGCTTCCTTGTCCAAGGAATAGAGGTACACATTGATTTTGTCGCCCACCTGCAAGCGATAGTCGTCTGGTGGCGCAGCTTGCTCATAGGCAGGGATTCCCTTGCCCGGCTCTTGCAAGTAATTGACCTTGTGTGTAGTAACACAGGCACTTAGCAGGAGCAGCAATGCCGTTATGAAGAATATCCGTTTCATATTTGCTGCAAAGATACAAAAACAAGCAAAAAAATAAATCAAAAAAAACGCTATTTTCTTTAAAAATTAGTTAAAAACAAATCCGTTTATCTGTTATTCTTTATTTTTTTACAAAAACACGCATCAAAATCCCCCAAAATGACAAAACGCGCTTCAAAGAGCAGCAAAATGCGTCATTTTCGACAAAAACAGAAAAACAAATTTTATTTTTTCATTTTGTTAGGGTAAATATAAAAAGAAGATTGTAACTTTGCAAGCAATTCAATACAAAACATTCTAAATTTTTCAAAAAAATGGATAAAGAATCTCCTTTTTTAGTATTTTCGGGTACTAACTCAAGGTATTTGGCCGAGAAAATCTGTGCAAGTTTGGGCTGCAAACTCGGTAACATGAACATTCAAAAATTCTCCGACGGAGAGTTCGGCGTGTCTTACGAAGAGTCGATTCGCGGAAAACACGTATTTTTGGTACAATCCACTTTCCCGAATTCAGACAACTTGATGGAACTGCTGCTGATGATTGACGCCGCCAAGCGCGCTTCGGCTGGCAAGATTATCGCTGTCATCCCTTATTTCGGATGGGCTCGTCAGGACAGAAAAGACCGTCCAAGAGTTTCAATCGGCGCGAAACTGGTTGCCGACCTGCTCAGCGTAGCCGGCATCGACCGCCTCATCACCATGGACCTGCATGCCGACCAGATACAGGGATTCTTCAACGTTCCGGTTGACCACCTGTACGCTTCTTCCATTTTCTTGCCTTATATACAATCGATGAAATTGAAAGACCTGGTTATCGCATCGCCTGACGTAGGCGGTTCGAAACGTGCCAGCAGCTATGCAAAATACCTGGGTGTTGACCTCGTATTGTGCCACAAACAACGCGCAAAAGCCAATGTGGTGGAATCCATGAAAATCATCGGTGATGTAGCAGGCAAAAATGTCATCATGCTCGACGACATGGTAGATACTGCAGGAACCATCACCAAAGCCGCCAACCTGATGATGGACAACGGCGCCGCTTCGGTACGCGCCATTGCCAGTCACGCTGTAATGTCGGGTCCGGCTTGCGAGCGTGTGCAGAACTCACAACTGACCGAAATGATTTTCACCGACTCCATTCCGTTCAACAAAGACTGCAACAAAGTGAAAATTCTTTCTATCGCTGATATTTTTGCTGATGCCATCGAGCGAGTTTACACCAACCAGTCTATCAGTTCGCAATATCTTATCTAAGAAACAAAAGATTCCAATAGCAAAAGAGCACCGAATTCGGTGCTCTTTTTTTTGTTTACCATACAGACAAGCGTTCACCCTATCGCTCCGCCTCTGACCGAAAACACAAATCCGGCAATGGCCAGCGCAATGATAACCGACCCCGTCACCCTATTTACAAATTTAAGGCTCCGCACATTGATTTTTTTGCGGAAAAGATTGATGAAAGACACCAGCGCAAACCACCAAGTGAGCGCCCCTGCAAAAATCGCCATAATGCCGAACAGGTTGTACACAAAATGTTCGGAAATGATAAAATGAAACCGCGCATAAAGACCGATGAACAAGAATATCATCATCGGATTGGTAATGGTAAGCGCAAAAGAGGTGAGCGCATCCTGCCAATAACTCTGCGAGAGGTTGCCGGCAGGCGTCAGCTGTTTCACCGGGTTCGACTTGAAAATAAAATAGCCGAACACCAGAATGACTACACTGCCTACAATTTGGATGAGCATCTGGTTCTGGTTGATGAAATCGGAAACAAACGCCAGTCCAAACCCCGCCACCAAGGCATAAATCAAATCGGAGAATGCCGCGCCAAACCCCGTGAAGAATCCGTGCCATCTGCCCTTGCTCAAAGTACGTTGGATACACATTATCGCAATCGGACCGACAGGCATCGACGAGAAAAGGCCTATCAGAAACCCCTTCTCCAGCAATGTCTTAACAGTTGTCAAATCCGAAAAAATCTGCGAATCAAGCATCCGTGTGTCTTTGGTTACAAAATACAAAAGTAACATTTTTCGGCAAAACATCGGCATTTTTGAAGCGAAAAAACAAATATTGATTAACTTTACGAAAAAAAATGCAGTGAAAACCAAAACAATCGTCAGCATATTATCTGTCTGGTGGCTCGTGGCATGCCAGCACGCACCGCAAAAACCGTTGACAGAAACGCCCAAAGACAGCCTAAAAACCGAATATGCCACACTTTTCGCCGTTCGTTATTATGACGAATACAAGCAGATTGCTGTAACCAACCGTTGGAGCAATGACACCCTTTACTATTATCTGACAAAAAATCCTGACGTCCATGTGCCCGAAAATGGCACAAAACTGACGATGCCGCTCGACAACATCGCCATCACCTCGTGCACACACATCAGTTATTTCGACCTATTGCACGAAACAGACCGCATCAAGGCCATGGCTTCGCCCGAACTTGCCTACAACAGCGAGATACGCAAAAGGATTGCCACGGGTCGCACTGCCGACATTGGCGACGCCTTCAGCCTAAACACCGAGAAAGTGATACTGCAACGTCCGCAAATTGTCATGATGAACGATTTCAACGGCGAAAATCTCAGTGCTAAGAAACTGAAAGAGTTGGGCATTCCCGTTGTTTTTGTAAACGAATGGCAGGAAAATTCGCCCCTTGCGCGTGCCGAATGGATAAAAATGATCGGGGCGCTACTGGACAAAGAAGATTTGGCCGACAGCATTTTTAATGCTGTAAAAGAAAGATACGACAGCATAAAAAACGCCAATACACCGCAGAAAACCACCATTTTGTCAGGCAACTATTTTCATGAGATTTGGAATGTGCCCGGCGGGAAAAGTTACATGGGCGCCTTCTTCTGCGATGCCGGTTTCGACTATTTGTATAAGAACAACCCTTCGACTGAAAGCATCAAATTGAGTATGGAAGCCATTTTCGAGCAATTTCACAATGCCGATGTATGGATTGGCTGCCCCGCCAACACACTGGACGAACTGGCCGTACTCGACACACGCTACACGTTGCTGAAATCTGTAAAAAACGGCGCTGTGTTCAATTACAAAAAACGAAACACCCTTACTGGCGGCAACGACTTTTGGGAAACTGGCGTAGTGCGCCCCGACATTGTGCTCGAAGACCTGTCGCGCATAGCCCGACAGCAATACGATTCACTTTATTTTATGAACAAGTTGGAATAACCGCATGAAAAAGAAATTCAGCATATTGTCATTATTGCTCCTTGCCCTTTTCGGAATTGACCTTCTCGTGGGCAACACCTTCTTTTCGCCGAACATCATCGCGCACTTGTGGGACAACTCTTCCGCATACGACATATATAGCGTACTGTTGATCGACTTCCGCCTTCCGAAAGCGCTCACCGCCCTTTCGGCCGGCATCGCACTCGGCATTTCAGGACTTTTACTGCAAACATTTTTCCGCAACCCACTGGCAGGTCCCGACGTATTAGGCGTTTCGTCAGGCGCATCTTTGGGCGTTTCGGTGTTTGTCATGGCAGTTTCGGCTTTCCCGTTGCCCGTTTTCTTGCTGAACGCAGGACAAATAGCAGCCGCCACAATGGGCGCGTTGCTGGTGCTCGGCATCATACTTGCCGTGGCGCAACACACACGCAACGCCAATGCCCTGCTCATTATAGGCATCATGCTCGGCAGCGTGTCGTCATCTATAGTCTGCATCCTACAAAGCATAACCAACCCCGAGCTGCTGAAAGCGTACGTGCTGTGGACAATGGGTAA
>SUXD01000009.1 GCA_015061145.1 Bacteroidales bacterium
ACACAGGCGGCGCTTGAGTTCGACATTGAAGCCGGCGAAAACAAAGACCGCTTCTTCCTGAACCTGGAGTATGACGACACGCTGCAGCCCACAACGGACATCGACGAGAACACGGCAGACGACATCACCATCACCTGCAACGACAAAAGAATCATCATCAAGTCGGCTGGGGCTGACTTGCGCAAAGTGCGCATTGCCGACGCTGCAGGACGAAGCACTAAAACAGATGCCAGCGGACGCATGGAAATCATCGACATGAACGGATACGCCAACGGCGTGTACATGGTAACGGTGTGGACCAAGAACGGCAATAAAACAGAAAGAATTATCGTGAAATAATAGAAGACAGAAATAAGAAGCAAGAAGCAAGAAGCGAGATGCGAGATGCGAGATGTAAAGACGGTGCATGCACCGTCTTTTTTTTGCGCCGCATTGCCACGCCGTACAGACGCAGCGAAATTGATGGCTGAGCATAGTCGAAGCCACACCTCGACGTTTCGACAAGCTCTATGTTCAAATCCTCAAATTTTCAAATTAGAAACGAAAAAGCAAAAAGAAATTGAAAATTATTTCATTATTCTACCACAAACGAGGCAATACAGTGTGGAGGCATAGCGAATTTCAACTCTGAAGTTTGAACAATCAACTTCAAATCGATAGAACTATCCTGAGGATTTTGAACTACAACAACAAGACTGCCATCGGTATTCTTAAATGCTGTAGCATAGAAATTGGCGCGACTGGCACAGCAGGCCACCCTTTGCGCTCCTGGACGAATGAATTTTGAGAAATGTCCGATAGCATAATATGCCGAAGTGAAATAAAGCGAATCGGCAACCACATGCACTGGCGCAAAACAGAAGTTATTCACATGATTCGGACCGCCTTTGCCGTCAAGGAGAATATTCCAGTCTGTCCATGCCGCAGCACCGGCATTAAAGTCGTTAATCATACTGTAGGCATATTTCTCGCTCAACTCCCAACTGGCAATTTTAGACGCATCAAAAGCCTCGGCACACCCTTCCGTAAAAATAAGCTCTTTGTCAGGAAAAGCCTGTTTTGTCATGCTCACCGCGTTGAAATTCATCGGAGCGCCGGTCCATGTTTCGTACCAATGATACCCTACGCCCCACACATATTTGGCGGCCTCGGGGTCGTTGAGAATGGTGCTGGCACGATGAAATAGCAAATCACGGTTGTGGTCCCACACTATCAGTTTTTTATCTTTCATGCCATTTTTCCATAGTGCCGGTCCGAGGTGATTTTTTACAAAATCCCGTTCTTCCTCTGCTGTAAAGATGCAAGATTCCCATGTCTGCACCGCCATCGGCTCGTTCTGCACCGAAAGTCCCCATACGGGGATATTTCTCTCCTCCAGCGCCTGTATATATTTTACAAAATACGCAGCCCAAACGCCAGCATACTCGGGCAAAAGTTTTCCTCCATGAAAATATTCCCGGTTGCTCTTCATCCACAACGGCGGCGTCCATGTGCTGACATAAAGCGGCATTACGCCCTTCTCGTCCATAATTTTTTTAATCAGCGGCAAACGATATTTCTCATCATGCGAAATGTCGAAAGAAAGCAACGAAGTGTCGCCCTCTTGAATATAGTCATAGTTTTCCGTTCCGAAATCGCAACTGTTCATGGTGGTGCGCATCAGCGAATAGCCAATTCCCTTTTCCGCATCGTAATAAGCACTGAGAAGATGCTGCTGTTCGTCTTCTGGCAAAGCGGCAAAATTCTGGGCTACGGCATCCGTTATTGCACCCCCTATGCCCACCAATGTCTGAAAGCGGTGCATCGTATCCACATAAACAAAGCACTCAGGTTCGGCGGGCTGCTCGGCTGGCGACAAATGCATACTTTCCGCTACCTTCGCAAGATGCAATGCGCTGTCTTTTGCAGACAGATAAACGGCAGCTGTCGGTTCGCAAACTGCCGATTCGAGCTGTTTTTCTGTACTTACAGTACAAGCCGTCAATGAAATCGCACAAAGCGACAATAATGTTTTTCTCATAGTTTTTAAAAAAAGTAGAGACGCCGTTTGAATTTTATATGACATCTCTACAAATTATTTTATTGCCGGCATTTATCATGCCTACGATATATTTATTTCTGCACGAAATGAAAATGAGACCCGAAACGTTCGAAAGCCGCCTTATCCAATGCTTCACGATCATCAGGGTGCGCTATGCTTGTAATGAGTTTGGCGCGCTCTTGCATAGTGCGTCCGTAGAGGTTCACTGCGCCAAATTCGGTAACAAACCAATGCACATGGAAACGGGTTGTAACCACACTTGCGCCGAGGGTAAGTGTCGGAACTATTTTGCTGATTCCTTTTTTGGTACGCGTCGGCATCGCAATAATGGCCTTGCCTCCTTTAGAGCGCGAAGCGCCATAGATAAAGTCAATCTGACCGCCTGCTCCCGAGAATTGCTTTGTGCCGATAGAATCTGCACAAACCTGTCCGGTGAGGTCAATTTCGATTGCGGAATTGATGGCCGTCATTTTAGGTTGCTGTGCTATGACAAAGGGGTCGTTGGTGTAAGCCACATCTCTCATCATCACCATCGGATTTCGGTCGGCGAATTTATACACATTGTTGGTGCCCAGCAAGAAAGTAGAAACAATCTTACCTTTGTCGAGGGCTTTATTCGCACCAGTTATCACACCCTTTTCCACCAATCGAAGCACTCCGTCGGCAAACATTTCGGTATGGATGCCCAAATCCTTATGATTGCCCAAGCATGCCAAGGTGGCATTGGGAAGCGAGCCGATGCCCAATTGCAGACAAGCGCCGTCTTCTATCAGTTCAGCGCAATGATGTCCGATGGCAATGTCCGTTTCGTTGGGCTCCTCGTAGAATTTTTCAAGCAGAGGGGTATCGTCCTCCACAAAAATGTCTATTTTATCCATCGAGAATTCTGCATCACCGAGCGAGTGCGGCACATTCTTGTTCACTACCGCAATGGTATAGTCGGCCACTTTCATAGCCGAGAGACACGCATCCACCGAAGTACCAAGCGACACCATGCCGTTCTCGTCGGGCGGACAAACCTGAATCATGCACACATTGCAAGGAATGCGTCCATCGGTATAAAGACGTCCCGCTTCGCCCAGAAAAACGGGAATGTAATCGGCATATCCCGCCTGTACGCTTTTACGAGTGTTGGCACCCACAAAAAAGGCATCATGCTGAAAAATTCCTTCAAACTCAGGCGCGGTATAAGGCGCCTCGCCCTCGGTATGGAAATGATGAATATGCACATTGCGCAATTCGCCGCGCCGACCACGCTCACACATTGCCTTAATAAGCACCTGCGGCGCATTTCCTATTGCGTTCAGATGAACATGATCGCCACTCTTAATCACTTTCACAGCCTCCTCGGCCGAAACGGGTTTGTATGCTTTCATTTCTGTATCTATGAAAAAATTTTTGGCAAAGGTAATGCTTTTTTGCAATTCAAATACATTTTTCTCTAAAAAATTGCATAAATATTCATAAATATTTAAAATTATTGCATAAATATTCATTTACACAACATCCACATTGTATATAAAAAACATATATAAAAAATTTTTTTTTATGTTTTTTTTCTATTTTTGTATCAAATTAGTTAGCAGTTCTGAACTGTATAAAAAATGACATAATTAACGTTTACTTAACGTTTTGTTCTTGATGTACTAGAATCTTGCAAATTCAAAAAAACTTTGTCAAGACAAAGCAACAGTAGATGTTTCATGATGTATGTTATATCTCATGACATACAGCGTGGGCTTCTGCGTTGCTCGTTCTTACAAAGTTGGGCAATGCAAGAGCCTTAGTACGTGGAACGACAACAAACAAGTTTCACGCTTTTTTTTTGTCTTTTAGTACATGGATTTTATTAACAACATAATTGACGAAATAATTGACCAATACATGTTCGCGGACAATTCCAAACGTCCGTGGATAATAGGATTTAGTGGAGGAAAAGATTCTACCGTAATGCTCCAATTAGTATGGAAAGCACTGGAAAAAGCCAAGCACTTTCACGGATTTGTGGGGCGCGATGTCTATGTTGTAAGTAACGATACAATGATAGAAAACCCAATCATTGTTGAGTATGTCAATGACGTGCTGAATAAAATAGAACAAGCCGCCGTTGAACAAGATATGCCAATTAGAGTAGTTAGAACAATTCCTCGGTTAGAAGATTCATTATGGGTGAATATGATTGGGAAGGGTTATCCTGCACCTAATAACGCCTTTCGGTGGTGTACTGAGCGTCTAAAGATAAAACCAACCGCACGATTTATTACAGAACAAGTTGATGCTTTCGGTGAAGCTATTATTTTAATAGGCACACGTTATGCAGAAAGTGCTAATCGCGCGAGAACGATGAAAAGCCACTCAATAAAAGGTAAACGTCTCACTAAACATCCGATACAACCTAATACGTGGATGTATGCTCCAATACGATATTTAATGTTAGAGGAAGTATGGTATATAATTAATTCGATGCCATCTCCCTGGGGAGCAGACAACAAACAATTGTTTCAAATATACGCTAATGCTTCTGCTGATGATTATGAATGCCCTGTTGTAGTTACTGACACAAAACATACTTCGTGTGGACAAAGCCGTTTTGGATGTTGGTTATGTACGGTTGTAAAAGAGGATAAATCTATGGCAGCCCTAATTAATAATGGTTTTGAATGGCTAAAACCATTATTGGCATATAGAGATTGGATTGTTGCCGAACGCAATAACATCAATAACCGAATGACAACAAGACGTAACGGAACAAAAGCCGTAAACGATATGGGCAGTTATACCCCAGTTTATAGGGCATTGATGTTGGAAAAACTGATGGAAACGCAGAAGGAAATACAACAAAATCATCCTAATGCACAATTGATTACCAATCAGGAACTTATTGCAATACAAACAATATGGTATAGAGATTTCATTTTTGACTATAAAGTGTCAGAAATCTATCAAAGAATTTATAAAACTGATTTCGATATGAAAGAGAACAACGAGAAACTCAAAAAAGAGGTCGATTTGCTGAAAGAAGTCTGCAAAGACAGTCCCAACAATTACGATTTGATACAAGAGTTGCTGACTCTACAAAAAAGCAAATCGTTATTGAATCGTAAACGTGGGTTAAAAACCGACATTGAAACACGCATCGAAAACTACATAAACAAAGAGAACAATGCAGATTAAAGATATAACACTCAACAACTTCCGTATTTACAAAGGTATAAATACGATTAACCTTTTGCCGTCAAACGACAAAAATATCGTTGTAGTGAGCGGTAAAAACGGATTTGGCAAAACAACGTTTTTGATGTCATTGGTTTGGTGCTTGTATGGCAAGCAGATGGAACACGTCGACGAAATGTACAAGAAAGTTATTGAAGAAAGTGGCGGTTATACAAAATACATAGCGAAAACTTTGAACAATCAAGCCAAACAAGAAAACGAAACTAAATTTTCGGTGTCAGTGGTGTTCCTAGATGTGAAAATACCAGAAATAACGTGTAATGAGGTCCGAATAACAAGAACTTACGATGATATTACAAGTCAAGACCGCGTTGAAGTGCTGATTGATGGTTATCAAAACGAACTGATTAGAGAACTAACGACCGATGGGAAACAGGATGGCGAAGAAATATTTATCAGAGATTTCATATTACCTATTGAAGTAGCCAAGTTCTTCTTTTTTGATGCCGAAAAGATTGTTTCAATTGCAGAGAACAACTCACCCGAGCAACGCAAAATATTGAGCAAGGCTTATACTGAAGTTTTGGGAATCAAAAAATATGAGGATTTAAAAGACCAATTGGAAAGTCTGCAAGATGATTATCGTAAAAAATCAGCATCAAAAGAAGACCAACAGGCATTTAATCAAATCGAAACTGACATAAAAAACAAAGAAATTGAGATCGACACTAATAGTGAACGTATCACAGAACTGCACAATGAAAAGGTTGAAAAGAAAAAAGAATCTGACGAAATACAAATTCGTCTAATTCAAGATGGTTGTGTTATAACGCCAGAACAACTTGCAAATCTTAAAGAGAAAGAGGAAGAACAAGAACACAAAATTGCCGATTTGCAATCGCAATTGAAAGAGCTTTACGATTTAATTCCTTTTGGTTTATCGGGAGAAGTTTTGAACGATGTGTATGAACAGATAAAAGATGAAAAAAACTTCAATGATAACAAGTTCAAGCAAGATGATGTGGAATCAAAAACAAAATCAATCTTGAATGATATTGAAATTGAGAAGAAAAACATTAAAAGTGTTATACCAACCGATGCACGTGATTTTTATGAGTTGCAAATAAAAAAACTGATACGTAAATATTTTTTCTCAAGTGCAGTAGATGTACCGACAGATTTCAAAGTGTTACACGAATTCACCGACACTCAAATTAATGAAACAAGTGCACTTATCGGTAATTTAAAAGGTAGTTTCAGTGCAGAGTTCAATAAAATAACTGACGCTTACAATCGCGCAAGAAATGGTATTGACAAAATTCGCAGAGACATCAAAAAGGCAGAGAAGGATGCTGATGATGAATATACTGCCGATTTAAGACTAAAGAAGTCAAAGCTTGACAATAGGGTTTCGATGATAGACAACGAAATAGGTAGATTAGAGGAGCAAATAAGAACAATAAAAGAAGAAATTACCGCAGCTAAAAAACGACAAGAAGATTTGCGAAAAAAATTGGATGATTCAAGAAGCTACTCTGAAAAGGATAAAAAAACGCAAGAACTCGTTGCTAATCTTAAAGATTTCATAAATAAATATAGGAATGAAACCAAGGAAAAACTGTCAGAGAACATTTTGAGTGAGTTGAATGCTCTTATGCACAAGAAGGGGTTCATTAAAAAAGTTGTTGTTGACATAAACCAGGAAGGCAACGACGTGGACATAAACCTATTAGACAATAATGGTCAAAAAATAGATAAAAGTGGTTTGTCGAAAGGAGAAAGCCAAATGTATGCCTCTGCTTTGCTCAAATCATTAGTTGATGAATCCGACATTGATTTCCCTGTTTTCATTGATAGTCCAATGCAAAAGTTTGATAGAGAACATGCTGAAAATGTTATCAAAGAATTTTATCCCAAAGTATCTAACCAAGTCATAATATTCCCGTTGATTCACAAAGAATTAACAGAAGCAGAATATAATTTGTTAAAACCAAATGTAAGCAAGACTTATATTATCGACAATGTTGGCATATACGAGTCAAAATTTGTTGAAATTGAACCAGATTGTTTAATCAAAGAATACAATGAGCGCTATGCAGCAGATTAATATTAAAACATCAGAACAGAATAAGGATGTCGTTCGCAAACTAACGGCAAAACTACCAACAGGAACAAGCGAAAACGTAATCGCAAGAATTGCATTGGCTTATTCATTGGAAAGTGGCAAAAAATTTTCTTCTTCGGAATTTAACTGTTATGATTCAAAAGGAAAAGAGTATAAAGACCATATTCTTTTCGACCCCAAGTACAGGGATTTATACATTGCTTTGATTTGTCAGCATTACGGCATCTATAAAACAGACGAGAATATACCAAAATATGTAAAACTGCATATTGACCATGGTCTTGAATTAATGGACAAACTTTTTGAAGGCAGCAACAACTATACTATCATTGATTTTTTAATTGACAATTTGGATACGGGAATTGCTCATTTGGAAAGTCATTCTGAATATGGTTCCGTTAAAAACAATAGTCAAAATATTGATAAAACAGTATTTGGAGAGCCTATAAAGATTTCGTTGGGTAATAAATTGGGTACAAACGAAGAAATAGTATTAGGTTTTAACAATACCGAGTTGTACAATAATAATCATATTGCTATTGCAGGAAATTCTGGAACAGGGAAAACTCAATTTGCGCTTTATTTATTGCGCGAAATAAGCAATCTGTCAAACCATCTAGTAAATTTCATTTATTTGGATTTTAAAGGATTAAAGGACGATGATATAAAACAAATGGCTACTTTCTTTGAAAAAACCAGAACAACATTCATTGATGTACCCAATACACCCTTCCCTATAAACCCATTATCGTTTGTCGATTGTTTTAATGACACAAACAAATCGATGGGCATTGATAAGTTCACCGACATTATATGCAAGTATTCAAATCTAGGACAAAAACAGAAAGGAAATCTTCGAACAGCAATTAAGGAATGTTTTGAAGAAAAAAAACCTGGAGAATATCCAAATTTCAAAGAAATAAACGAAAAACTACTTGAAGTCGTTGGCGACAAAAGAGACTCTCTTACTGAAATAATAGATGATTTAAGTCGTTACAATGTTTTTTCGGAAGAAAAAAATGCCAACAATTTCATAAATCAAAATATATATTTGTCTTTGTCGGGTGATTTGTCTGTATCTGTGAGATTTACATCTTTATTCTTAATAATAAATTACATTTACAATGTATTTATGAATATGGAGAACACGGGGGTAGAGAATGGTTGTAGAGCAATGCGTTATGTTCTTTTAATAGATGAAGCACACGTTATTTTCAAGGAAAAGAAATATCACGATATTTTGGAAAAAATACTACGTGAAATACGTTCGAAAGGAGTTTCTGTAGTTTTGCTTTCACAAGGTGTTGAGGAATTTAATCAGTCTGCATTTGATTTTTCATCGATGTGTGAAATTTCATTTATGTTTGATGTGAAGGACAAAAACAATACAAAAGCGATAAATAAGTTTTTAGGAATCAGTGAATCAGATGGAGCAAAAGCCTATCGTAGCCTCGAAAAAATACAGAAAGGACAGGCAATTTCTAATATGAAAGAATTTACAAAAGGAGAACTATTTGAGATAAAACAATTCTACAAAAATTGAAAAAATAAGTGCAAATCTAATACGTGACAGTTTTCAAAATACTTGGCAATAAAAACAAACATACTGAAAATAAAAAAAGGCGCAGAAGCTTCACTCCTGCGCCTTGCCGTATTGTCAATCGCCAATTAATCAATCGTCAACTATCTTTTGGCCCAATATATTATATTCGACGCCATCTTTCAGAATTATCACTCGACCATTGCGGATAATCTTCTGCACTTTCGACGTTGTGCCGTCTTCCGGCAGGTCACCAATCCCGACAGTGCCGTTCGCATAAATTGTTTTTGTCATCTGGTTATTGTTCATGTCGCTCTCTTCGAAAGTTCCGCCGTTGTCGTTCACCCAAGCCATCACAGTGTAGGTGGCATTCGGTCCGCATGTCCAATAAGCATTCGGTGTGCCGCCGTTTATTGTAAGGTCAACCGAAGCGCCTGCAGGGATAGACGCATAATGCGTATCGCTCCATGTAGCGCCGTCAACGCCTGTCACATGAAAACTCAATCCATGCTTCACATTATTAGGAGTAGCAGCATCGCCCTGATTTTTGACAGTGGCATAGAAAGTCACATGGTCGCCCTCTTTAGGATTGGCTGGTGTCCAGAAGAAATCCGTCACTATCATATCAGGTTTGCCAGTCACCGGTGCAGGTTCACCGTCCTCTATTATCACATCGTCGAAATACGCCGAGAAATTTCCGGCATTTCCTTTGTAGGCCATCAGTATGCCCGAGATAGTCTTTCCCGTACAAGAGGTGCCCAGCGAAAATTCCACAAGCTCCATTGCGCCTGTTTGTGTCGATACCGTCACTACCGGCGAACCATTCATATCGCTCAAACGGGTATTGTCGGAGAAAAGCAGATCCACAAATGCGTTTTTGCCATTTTCGTTGGAAGCGTATTTGTAGTAGCTGACTTTCATGTTGTCTTTCACCACAATCTTCGTTTCGTTGGTTTTGTAGGCATAATCGGCGCCAGCGCTGGCATTACCCTCGAACAACACGCTATAATCGCCGCTACGGCGTTGCGCATTTTTCACTATTGCGCAGTTGGCGTTAGACATGTTGTTGTTTTTCAGCACACTGTTATTGTAGAAACAAGGGTCAACAGGCAAATCGATGCTATAGTCGGGTTGCTGCCCTTGTCCTTTTCCTGAACCATTCTTGTTGATGGTAGAAAGTTTGCTTTCGAAACTGTTACGGAAATACACCGGTCCTTCGGAATAAGGCACAGGCACCCCAGCAGTGAACGTCTTCTCGCCGCGAAGCACTTGTGCGGCATACGAAGCCAAACGCAGATAAAAGTCGCTCGAAACCCAGATACCGTCGCGTGAGAATGTCTCGAAATACTGATCTACTGGGATGTCGAAATAATCGACCGCACCCTTTATCAAGTTGGTACTTTCCTCGAACTCATCCACCATAGCGAAATAAACGGAGTTCAAGCCCATTTCGTAGGCGTTGGTGATTTGCGCCCAAAGCAGTTCGCCGCCACGACGGAAATTCTGCAACAAGCGAAGGTCATCAGTAAGCCAGTTGGCACTGCCCGCAAACACCACAGGAAGATAATCCATGCCATTAGCATCGCAATAGGCTTTGTCGTTCAGCATTGTATTCTTGTAATTTCTTGCACTGGCAATATCGCCGCCATAAACACCGACAGTCCAAGGCGAAACGCAATCAAGTTTCTTGTATGCAGTGGCATAAGCGCCGCCGCTGCTCCAGCCATTAGGCGTACCGCCTATCACATAACATCCTCTGGAATGCAGAAAATCTATGATACCGTTGTTCTGCTCGGGAGTAGCCATGTCGTAACCGATGCCCCATAGTTCCACAACCGGTTTGCCATCCACTGTAGCGTAATTATCCGAAGAAGTCAACGCGCGAATCTGCTCTATTTCATACACCCAGTCCATCTTGATTCGTTGCACTATGGTAGCATCTGAACCGTTCAGATCGTAGCAAATATAGAACAAACGCCCTGTAGCTTCGCAAGCATTCTTGACATTCGTCAAGTGCGATTTATCCGATTCGGTGACAGACTTGCCTATGCCACCCACAAAACGTTGCACAGCCACGCCGTCGAAACCGGCCGTTTGCATCCACTGCATCTGTTTGTTGATGATATAAGCATCTTTGGAGTTGTAAAGTTTGGTTGGCTGTCCATTGCCCAAATTGCCAAAGTTCGTTGCATACATATAATTATCATCATACTCCGAGATATCAGGGAAACTCGACACATCTACACCATTGTACATGTGAAATCCGGGACCCGGCTTATGTCCGTATGTCCAGTGCACCCAGTCAGAATCGTTCGGACCGGCTTCGTGCCAAATCTGATAACCGCCGAATGAGCGTCCCTTGAACTGGTTGGAAGGCAAGTTCCGCTTGGCAGGAATCGGTTCGTTATCGGGGTCGAAAGTGCCAAACGCCAAGGCTATCTCCTTAATGTAGTTGTCGCTTCCGCTATATCCCAATCGGATATCACCGCCAGAGTTCATTGTTCCGCGGAAATTCGCATCGGTCAGCGCAACGATGGTTGTCACCCAACCGTCAGCATTCACTTTAGTGAAATCGGCGCCCGCGTAATCGCTGGACGTGCCGTTGTAATTGAACCAAAGCGCATTGGAATTGTTGCCGTAATAAGTGATTTTAATCATCACTTGCCGTTGCGAAGAAGGCACCGCATTGCGGTCGAACTTCACGTACATGAATTTCCCGGAAGGAATTTTACGACAGGCCGAACCACCCATAACAGCCGCCTCGGTGTAGGGTTCATCGTACGGATTGTCATTGGCGACATACGAAGCCGACTGGCTCGTACTGTTCGCAAAATTAACATAAGCCACCGGCGTAGGGAAATTCAATGCCGCATACGACGAGAGCAAAGCCCCTGCCCAAAGCAAAGGGAGAAGTAAAAATTTTTTCATTTCAATCAGTATTTAAGATTTAAGTTCCGAAAGTTAGAAAAAAAAAGCTAAACGCAATAACCGTCCAGCCATTTTCTTTCTGAAAGAGGGATACTCGCCACTCTTTTTTCCAAAAACTCTGCATGATTTCTTTTCATTCTTGCCTTTTGTTTCGTTTTTCAAAAAAATATTTTTTAACTTTGCAACTCATTTTGTAGCAATGTGACAAATTGGCTATTCCATTGAAAAACAATTTATTAAAAACAAAAATATGAATATCGAAAGACAAAACATCGACGAAGTTAACGTTGTGCTGACCATCAACATCGCCAAAAGCGACTATCAGGACAAAATGGCGCAAACACTGAAAGACTACCGTAAAAAGGCAAATGTACCTGGATTCCGTCCGGGAATGGTGCCCACTGGCTTGCTGAAAAAAATGTACGGAAAAGCCATTTTGGTTGACGAAGTGAACAAAGCTGTTTCCGACGGTCTTTACAATTATATAAAAGACAACAAAATGGAAGTGCTGGGCGAACCACTGCCTTCGAAAGACCAACCCGAGAACGATTTTTCGGACGAGAACGACTACACTTTCAAATTCGATGTGGCACTCGCTCCCGAATTCAACATCAGTCTCACGGCAAAAGACAAAATGAAATTCTACGAAATTACCCCCGACGAAAAAATGATTGAGGGACAAATCAAATCATACACCGGACGCTTCGGCACTTACGAACAAGTTGACGTTGTTGAGGCCGACGATATGGTGAAAGGCAACATCGTAGAAATGAGCGGCAAAAAAGAGAAAGAAGACGGCGTGAAAGTAGAGAATGCCGTGCTTACCGCCGCATACATGAAAGACGAAAAAATCAAGAAACAATTCATCGGCGCAAAAAAAGGCGACAGCATCGTCTTCAACCCGAGCAAAGCATACGACGGCAACGAAGCTGAACTCGCTTCACTGCTCAGAATCAAGAAAGAAGATGTAAACGGATTCTCGTCTGATGTGAAAATCACCATCGAAGGCATCACACGCTACAAAGAGGCCGAAATCAACCAAGAGCTTTTCGACAAAGCATTCGGCAAAGACGCCGTGAAAAGCGAAGAAGAATTCAAAGCAAAAATAACCGATGGCTTGAAAGAAAACCTGGCCGTTGAGTCACAGTTCAAATTCGCCGACGACGTGAAAGCACTCATCGCCAAAAAAATGGACAAACTCACATTCCCTGTTGATTTCTTGAAACGCTGGGTACTCGAAACAAACGAGAAAATGACCGCTGAAGAACTCGACAAGAATTTCGACCAAATGTTGAGCGACCTGAAATGGCAATTGGCAAAAGACAAGATTGCTAAAGAAAACGAAGTGAAAATCGAACAGGCCGACATCGAGAACTATGCGAAGAAAGTAGCAAAAATGCAATTCGCACAATACGGAATGATGAACACTCCAGAAGACATCCTCGAAAACTACTCAAAAGACATGCTGAAAAACAAAGATACAGCACGCAATATTTTCGAAAGAGTTTCGGAAGAGAAAGTAATCGAGGCTGTAAAGAACAAAGTCGCTGTTGAAAACAAATCCGTAACAATAGAAGAATTCAACAAATTGTTCGAAAAATAAAAAAAATACAAATATATTTTGAAAGGTACGGAGCGTTTCTTAACTTCGTACCTTTCTTTATGCAAACATTTAACACAACACACCATGAACAACAACGACTTTAAGAACTATGCGACAAAACATTTGCGCATGAACGGGCTCGCCCTCGATAAATACATTGACATCACAAGCAACTACATCTCGCCAAGCATATTGGAAGAACGACAGCTGAATGTGACGCAAATGGATGTGTTCTCGCGACTGATGATGGACCGTATCATTTTCCTCGGCACACAAATCGACGACTATACAGCCAATGTCATTCAAGCGCAGCTGCTCTACCTCGACTCTTCTGACCCAGGCAAAGACATCTCCATCTACCTGAACACTCCAGGAGGAAGCGTATATGCAGGACTGGGCATCTACGACACCATGCAGTTCATCGGCAGCAAGGTAGCCACCATTTGCACCGGCATGGCAGCTTCGATGGGCGCCGTACTGCTTGTGGCTGGCGAAAAAGGGAAACGCTCGGCGCTGAAACACTCGCGCGTGATGATTCATCAGCCGATGGGCGGCGCGCAAGGACAAGCCTCCGACATCGAAATCACCGCTCGCGAAATACAGAAACTCAAAAAAGAACTCTACACCATCATCGCCGAACATTCGGGCAACGATTATGACAAAATATATGCCGACAGCGACCGTGACTACTGGATGACCGCCCAAGAAGCTAAAGAATACGGCATGATAGACCAAGTATTAACAAAAACAGCAGAGAAAAAATAATATATGGGCAAACTGAATACCTGCAGTTTCTGCGGCAGAAGCGAGAAAGATGTGCCACTGCTCATCAGCGGCATCAACGGATTCATCTGTTCCGACTGCGTCGGCGCTGCTCAAGAGATTGTCAACGAAAACATCAAGCACAAAAGCGGATTCGATGTTGACGCCAACAGTCTGCCCAAACCTGCCGAGATAAAGGATTTTCTCGACAAGTATGTCATCGGGCAAGACGAAGCGAAGAAGTTTCTCTCTGTGGCCGTCTACAACCACTACAAACGCATCTTGCAGAAAAAGCAGGACGATGAAGTGGAAATTGAGAAATCGAACATCATACTGGTAGGTTCGACAGGTACCGGCAAAACTTTGTTAGCCAAAACCATCGCGAAAAAAATCAATGTGCCATTCACCATTGTCGACGCCACCGTGCTCACCGAAGCCGGATACGTAGGCGAAGACATTGAAAGCATTCTCACACGTTTGCTGCAAGTGGCCGACTATAATGTGGAAGCCGCTGAAAGAGGCATCGTATTCATCGACGAGATTGACAAAATAGCCAGAAAAGGCGACAATCCCTCTATCACACGCGACGTAAGCGGCGAAGGCGTACAACAAGGACTGCTGAAATTATTGGAAGGCTCCGTTGTGCTGGTGCCGCCACAAGGCGGTCGGAAACACCCCGACCAGAAAATGATAGCGGTGAACACACAGAACATCTTGTTCATCTGCGGAGGCGCATTCGACGGCATTGAGAAGAAAATTGCCGCAAGGCTCAACACACGCACCGTGGGATACACCGCAGCGCAAAAATCGGCAGAGGTAGACAAGAACAACATGCTGCAGTATGTCAGTCCTCAAGATCTGAAATCATTCGGGCTCATCCCTGAAATCATCGGCCGACTGCCTATCCTCACCTACCTGAAGCCTCTAGACCGCGACGCATTGCGCAAGATACTTACCGAGCCGAAGAACTCCATCATACGGCAATACGTGAAACTTTTCCAGATGGACAATGTAGAACTGACCTTCGACGACGAAACACTTGATTTCATTGTGGACAAATCCATCGAATACAAATTAGGCGCACGCGGACTTCGCTCCATCGTTGAAACCATCATGATGGACGCCATGTTCTCCACACCGTCGGAGAAAGTGGACCATCTGAACATCACACTCGCCTACGCCCAAGAAAAAATAGGCAAAGCGAACCTGAACAGACTGAAAAACGAATAAAAAGAAAAAAATGCCGCGCAAGCGTAACTCCCCTTAAATGAGGAGTTACGCTTGCGTTTTTCTGGCACTTGCACACACAAAAAAACGTATAAGAAAAAATATTTTTCATGAAAATTCTTTTTCATACGAAAAATAATTATATTTGTTATTGCATTACGAACGAGTTTCTGTGAGAAACGACTTCGTGAAAACACTATTCATTGCAGAGACACAAATAAATGAGTCAGAAAGAGTTACACGATCAACTGAAAAAATATTTTGGTTTTGACGGCTTCAAAGGAAATCAAGAAGCCATCATCAATAATATTTTGGAGGGGAAAGACACTTTCGTGCTGATGCCAACAGGAGGCGGCAAATCATTATGCTACCAGCTCCCGGCATTGCTGAAAGAAGGTGTCGCCATTGTCATATCACCGCTCATCGCACTCATGAAAAACCAAGTGGACGCCATGCGCTCGTTCAGTGCTGAAGACGGTGTGGCGCACTTTTTGAACTCCTCGCTCACGAAAGCGGCCATCGAAACCGTACAGAACGACATGCTAAGCGGCAAGACGAAACTGCTGTACATCGCTCCCGAATCGATGACAAAAGAGGAGAATGTTGAGTTTCTGAAAAAAGTGAAAATCTCGTTCTACGCCATCGATGAGGCTCATTGCATCTCGGAATGGGGACATGACTTCAGACCCGAATACCGAAGGATACGGCCCATCATCAACGAGATACAGCCAGCCCCCATCATAGCGCTGACGGCTACTGCCACCCAAAAAGTTCAACACGACATACAAAAAAGCCTTGGCATCAGCAATGCCACGGTATTCAAATCGTCGTTCAACCGTCCGAACCTCTATTATGAAGTGCGTCCGAAAACCGCAAATATCGATAAAGACATTATCAAATATGTTCACGGGCAAAAAGGAAAATCCGGCATCATTTACTGCCTCAGCCGGAAAAAAGTGGAGGAATTGGCCGAAACACTATTGGTGAATGACATAAAGGCGCTGCCTTATCATGCGGGAATGGACTCCGCCACGCGTTCCGAGAACCAAGACAAATTCCTGATGGAAGAAGTGGATGTCATCGTGGCAACCATTGCCTTCGGCATGGGCATAGACAAACCTGATGTGCGCTTCGTCATACACTACGATATTCCTAAAAGTCTGGAAGGCTACTATCAAGAAACAGGAAGAGCGGGGCGAGACGGAGGCGAAGGCGAATGCATCACATTCTACTCGAATAAAGACATACAGAAACTTGAGAAGTTTATACAGGGGAAACCTATCGCCGAACAGGAAATAGGGAAACAACTTCTGGCAGAGACCGCCGCATACGCCGAATCGGCAATATGCCGAAGAAAATCTCTCCTGCATTACTTCGGAGAAGAATACAACCAAGATAATTGCGGCAACTGCGATAACTGTTTAAATCCTAAAAAGCAAATGGAAGCACAAGATATGTTATGTATGGTATTAGAGGCCATCATAACGCTCAAAGAAAAATTCAAAGCCGATCATGTCGTGAATGTACTTATCGGAAAAGAGACCGGTCAAGTGAAAGAAAACGAACATGAAGATCTGGAGATATTCGGCACGGCGCCCGAAGAAGACGAAAAAACATTGCATTCCGTCATCCGGCAAGCCATGATATCCGGATACATCGACAAAGACATTGAGAACTACGGATTGCTGAAAGTGACAAAAAAAGGACATGCCTATCTGAAAAAACCTGTTTCTTTCACCATCATCGAAGACAACGACTTTGACGAGAAAGAAGAAGAGGTGCCGGTAAAAGGCGGAGCCAGCTGCGCCGTCGATCCAGCATTATTCTCTATGCTGAAGAATCTGCGGAAGAAAATGGCCAAGACACTGGAACTCCCGCCTTATGTGATTTTCCAAGACCCCTCTCTCGAAGCGATGGCGACAACATACCCCATCACCATAGAGGAACTGCAGAACATACCTGGCGTAGGAGCAGGAAAAGCCAAAAGATACGGACAGGAATTCGCCAACCTCATCAAACGTCATGTGGAGGAAAACGAAATTGAGCGCCCAGAAGACTTGCGCGTGCGTACCGTAGCCAACAAATCGAAGCAGAAAACATCCATCATACAAGCTATCGACCGCCAGATTGCGTTGGACGACATCGCCGAATCAAAAGGCATGGAGTTTGACGAACTGCTGACAGAAATCGAATCGATCGTAAACTCGGGTACGAAGATAAACATCGACTACTTCTTGCGCGAAATTATGGAAGAAGAAAGGATTCAGGATGTGTTCGAATATTTCAAGGAAGCCGAAACCGACGACATCGAGGAGGCTTACAAGGAATTTTGCAACGAAGACTACACCGAAGAGGAAATTCGTTTGGTACGCATCAAATTCCTTTCGGAAATGGGCAACTAAGCAACTTACGCGCCCATTTTCATATATTGCGAAAATATACTAACTTTGCAAAACTGAATTTTATTAATATTAATTATAATTTAAATTTATGTGGTTATTTAATTCCTCTATCGGAAAGAAACTGATAATGAGTTTATCTGGTGCTTTCCTTGTGTTATTTTTGTTGTTTCACATGTCAATGAATCTCGTTGCTGCCTTCTCTGGCGAAGCATACGATGCGATTTGTGAATTTTTGGGCGCTAACTGGTATGCATTGGCTGGAACCATGGTACTGGCACTCGGCGTAGTAGTTCACTTTGTTTACGCTTTCATCCTTACATTCCAGAACAGGAAGGCGCGTGGAAACAACGCTTACGAAATCAGCAAAAAACCTAAAACTGTAGAATGGGCATCGCAAAACATGCTTGTTTTGGGGTTGATTGTTTGCGTCGGTCTGCTGTTGCACCTCTCGCAATTTTGGGCTCACATGCAATACGCCGAAATTGCAGGAACCGAAGTCAACAATGTTGCAGGCGTGGCTGACGGAGCAGCATGGATACAATATTATTTTAATGGTTGGGAATATGCTTGGCTGAATGTATGCCTTTACATCGTATGGCTCGCTGCATTGTGGTTCCACCTCTCTCACGGTGTTTGGAGCGCTATGCAAACCATCGGTTGGAACAACAAAGTATGGATCGACCGCTGGCACTGCATTTCTGTCATCATCGCGACAGTCGTTATCGCAGGTTTCATGCTGGTGGTGCTGGGCTACGCCTTTGGTCTGTTCCCTCTTTGCAATGCCGCATGCTGTGCAGCTGCTTGCTAACCGACATGAATAATTAATTTTCAAGAAAATTTACTCAATATGGCAACAATAGATTCAAAAATTCCACAGGGTCCGGTGGCTGAGAAATGGACCAATTACAAGGCTCACCAGAAATTGGTGAACCCTGCCAACAAACGAAAACTCGACATTATTGTAGTAGGTACAGGACTTGCAGGCGCATCGGCAGCCTCTACGCTTGGCGAAATGGGTTTCAATGTGCTTAACTTCTGCATACAAGACTCTCCTCGCCGCGCACACTCTATCGCAGCTCAAGGCGGTATCAACGCCGCTAAGAACTATCAGAACGACGGCGACTCCGTTTATCGCTTGTTCTACGATACCGTAAAAGGTGGCGACTATCGTGCTCGCGAAGCTAATGTTTATCGTTTGGCTGAAGTGTCAAACAACATCATCGACCAATGTGTGGCACAAGGTGTTCCTTTCGCACGCGAATACGGAGGTTTGCTTGCCAACCGTTCTTTTGGCGGCGCACAGGTGAGCCGTACTTTCTACGCCAAAGGTCAGACTGGACAACAGTTGCTGCTCGGCGCATACTCATCATTGAACCGTCAGATAAAAGCCGGCAAAGTAAAAAGCTATAACCGCTACGAAATGCACGACATCGTAATGGTGGACGGACGCGCACGTGGTATTATCGCCAAAAACCTTGTAACAGGAAAATTTGAACGCTTTGCTGCACACGCAGTAGTTATCGCCACCGGAGGTTACGGAAACGCCTATTTCCTCTCGACCAACGCTATGGGATGCAACTGCTCTGCTGCCATCGCTGCTTACCGCAAAGGCGCATACTTTGCAAACCCATCATACGTACAGATTCACCCGACCTGTATCCCCGTTCACGGCGACAAACAATCAAAACTTACATTGATGTCAGAATCGTTGCGTAACGACGGACGCATCTGGGTGCCTAAAAACATTGAAGACGCAAAGAAACTTCAGAAAGGTCAAATAAAAGGTTCGGATATTCCTGAAGAAGACCGCGACTACTACTTGGAACGCCGCTACCCAGCTTTCGGAAACCTTGTTCCGCGTGATGTTGCCAGCCGTGCAGCAAAAGAGCGGTGCGACAAAGGTTTTGGCGTAAACAACACTGGTTTGGCCGTATTCCTCGACTTCTCCGAAGCTATCAATCGTCTTGGCATTGATGTTGTTCGTCAACGCTACGGTAACTTGTTCGACATGTACGAAGAAATCACCGATGTAAACCCAGGCGAACTTGCCAAAGAGATAAACGGCGTTAAATATTACAACCCAATGATGATTTTCCCTGCTATCCACTATACAATGGGCGGTATTTGGGTTGACTACGAACTGCAGACTTCGGTAAAAGGTTTGTTCGCTATTGGCGAGTGCAACTTCTCTGACCACGGCGCAAACCGTTTGGGAGCTTCAGCGTTGATGCAAGGTTTGGCTGACGGATATTTCGTTCTGCCATACACTATCCAAAATTACCTGAGCGACCAGATTTCCGTACCGCGCTTCGACCCGAACAGCAAAGAGTTTACTGACGCTCAAGCAAAATGCGAAGCCGAAGAAGACGCATTGCTGAAAATCGGCGGAAAACGCTCGGTTGACTCCATCCACAAAGAACTTGGCCACATCATGTGGGAATATGTCGGCATGGGTCGTACAAAAGAAGGTTTGGAAACTGCTTTGGAAAAACTGAAAGAACTGCGCAAAGAATTTGAGACAAATCTGTTTGTCCCTGGCAAAAAAGAAGGAATGAACATCGAATTGGACAAAGCGTTCCATTTGAAAGACTTCATCGTAATGGGAGAATTGATTGCACGCGATGCGCTCAACCGTAACGAAAGCTGCGGTGGACACTTCCGTGAAGAATACCAGACCGAAGAAGGCGAAGCAAAACGCGACGACGAGAACTATTTCTATGTTGGCTGCTGGAACTATCAAGGAAGCGACGAAAATGAACCTGAACTGATAAAAGAGCCGCTTGAATACGAAGCTATCAAAGTTCAAACTCGTAATTATAAATCATAAATTTAAGAAAGGGAATACAAATGGATAATATAATGAAAGTCAATCTTAAAGTTTGGCGTCAGGCTGGACCCAAAGAACAAGGCGGTTTTGTAACTTACGAGAATGTGGAGACCACTCCCGACACTTCATTCTTGGAAACCTTGGACATCTTGAACGAAACGCTTATTGAAAAAGGACAGGAACCTATTGTTTTTGACCACGACTGCCGCGAAGGCATCTGCGGCATGTGTTCGCTCTATATCAACGGACATCCGCATGGTCCAGCAACAGGAGCTACAACCTGCCAACTTTATATGCGTCGTTTTAAAGACGGCGAAACCATTACTGTAGAGCCTTGGCGTTCTGCTGCATTTCCTGTAATCAAGGACTTGATGGTGAACCGTAACGCATTCGACCAGATTCAGCAGGCCGGAGGCTATGTCTCTTTCAACTGCGGTGGAGCACAAGACGCCAACGCAATTCCTATCTCTAAAGTTGACGCTGACGAGGCTATGGATTCTGCAACTTGCATTGGTTGCGGCGCTTGCGTTGCAGCTTGCAAAAACGGTTCGGCAATGCTATTTGTCTCTGCAAAAGTTTCACAGTTCGCTTTGCTCCCACAAGGACGCGTTGAAGCAGTGAAGCGTGTGAAAGCAATGGTAGCAAAAATGGACGAACTTGGTTTCGGAAACTGCACAAACACACGTGCATGCGAAGCAGAATGTCCTAAAAAAGTATCTATCAGCAACATAGCTCGCTTGAACAGAGAATTTATCAAAGCTAGTCTGAAAAACTAATTTCAACAGACATACAGCAGAAAAAAACGCCTCAAATGAGGCGTTTTTTTTATACGCTCACGCGTTAATGTTGCACACATTTGAATAATTGTGCAATAAAATATTTATCTTTGTGTGTATTATAAAATAATTTCATTATGAACAAAACAACAAAAAAAAGCAGGACTTTTCGGTTCCGACGGTTCTGCCGTGGCAAATTCGCCACATTTCAATCACTTCACAAAGAAGTGAGCATCGGACACTTGGCCAATTACATTGCCGACAAGCAATTGAAGAAATCAAAAGCAGTTCAATCATTCGCCACTACCGCCATGCTGGTTTGCGCACCTTTCAGCATTTCGGCAGATGAGCCTTCAAATGAAGAAATTGCCGTAATTCCGCTCAATGAGGTTGTCGTCTCAGCAGTACAGACACAAAATCAAAGCAATGCGCTGCATGTCGCGTCAACTTTATCAGCAGAAGAAATAAAGAATCTGCCTATACAAAGCTTAAACGACCTGCTTGACCAACTTCCGCAAACCGACATCAGAACACGCGGCAGCAACGGCGTACAAGCCGATTTATCAATTAACGGCAGCACATTCGACCAGACCATCGTCCTGCTGAACGGCATCAATTTCACAGACACCCAAACTGGGCACGCCAACCTCGACATTCCCATAGACCTTGCGCTTATCGACAGCATTGAGATTCTGCAAAACACAGCATCTAGCACATTCGGACAAGCCTTTGGCGGCGCCATCAACATCATCACAAGACAAAAAAGAGAACACTCGCTGCAAGCTGGCATTACTGGAGGAGAACACGGATATGTCAACCCGTACATCGCACTGAATACCGGAAAAGGAAAATGGAATTGCACTATCAACGGCAGTTACAACAAAAGCAACGGACATATCGCCAACACCGACTATCAATACGGCAACATCTTTCTGAACACCAAATACTTGAAGTCAGCGAGCGAGAAATGGGATTTCCAAGTCGGCACACAACTAAAAGAATTCGGTTCAAACTCATTCTATTCACTCAAATATCCCGACCAGTTTGAATGCACCAGGACACTCATCAGTTCATTGTCGTGGGAGAAATTTATCGGCAACATAAAGATAGAAGCGCATGCGCTATACCGAAGGCATTTCGACCGATTTGAACTATTCAGAGAAGGGGAAACAGTTTTCCCCGAATGGTACACGCAACACAATTACCATGTCACAGATATCGGCGGAGCTGGCGCCAAATCCACCTATTATTGGCCCAAAGGGAAAACTGCCATTGGAGCAGAACTGCGCAACGAACATATATTCAGCAATGTACTTGGCGACCCTCTTGACACCCCCAAACTTGTACCGTGGACGAACGACACTACATTTTTCACAAAATCAAAAAACAGAGTGAATTTAAACTATTTCATAGAACAAAGCTTTGTGCTCGACAGATTCTCGGTTGCTGCGGCAGTTTCGGGGAATTACAACAATCTGTTCAACAATCATTTCTCTTGCAGCGCAAACACCAGCTACAGAATAAAAAATTGTATGCTGCTCTGTTCTTTCAGCCACACATTCCGCCTGCCAACTTTCACTGACCTCTATTACGAAAGCGCCACCCAAATTGCGAACCATCAGCTGAAGCCAGAAAAAAGCACAACCTGCAACATCGGATTCAATTACAAGAAAAAAACATTGGGTATCAATGCCAACATATACTATCGCAGGGGGAAAGACATTATAGACTGGATAAAGTCGCCAGAAGAAGAAAAATGGCACAGCATGAATCACACCAAAGTTGACGCGCTGGGCGGAGATGTCACGCTGTCGTATCTCAAGAACGGGAATGTTATCAGAAACATCGTCGTTTCATACGCATTTCGTACTATGGAAAAAGGGAATGACAATTTTCTGTCGAAATATGCATTAGACTACCTGAAGCATAAACTTACCTTGCGCACCGATATTCATATATATAAAAAGTTAGGCACTTGCTGGTCATTCTTATTACAAAAACGAAACGGCAGCTACATCGACCGAGACAACAACATACAAAACTATTCCGCCATTTTCATGCTGACGCCAAAACTGTATTGGAAAGACAAGAATTTCTGCTTATATGCTGAATGCAGCAATCTGCTGAATCAACGCTACTACGATTTTGGCGGCGTAGAGCAGCCGCGACGATGGCTGAAAGCCGGTGCCAACATAAACATAAACATGAAGAAAAAAAAGCAATGACTCCAACAGGAACCGCCTAAAACGGTTCCTGTTTTTTTTCTTTACGAAAAGAGTTTCAAATACAGAAAAATGAATCCATAAAATTTAAACAGCCTCTTAATTCGGATTTTAATAATATTTCATTATATTTGTTACTTAATCCAAAATTCGACTCTTTATGTACAAAAGCATTGCATGCCTGACAATCTTCTTGCTTATGATTTTTGCCTTCGCACCTTCATGTACCGATGAAGACGAGAAATACATCAATGACGAATCCGAACTTTGTCTGGATAATTTTTCTATCGAAGGCGTGAGTTTCTCTTACGAAAATGACACTATTCTAGGGCATGCCAGCACCAACATGGACCTCAGCAACCTCATCGCTGAATTTTCCAGCAACGGAGATGTGTTCGTGAACAACATACCGCAAATCAGCGGTGTGACAGAAAATGATTTTTCTTCACCAGTCGTCTATACCATATCATACCCTCAGAAAGGCTGGGAGAAGAAATATACCGTCATCATTGAAATAGACGAATCTGCGTTGTTTGTGTCATCATTCAGCATCGGCGACATCAAGTTCACCATAACGGAAGATTCCATTATCGGGTACTGCAAGCCAAACATTGACGTCACAAACCTGGCGCCGACTTTCGTTGCCAGCGGAGAGATGGAGTTGAACGGCACACCGCAAATTAGCGACGAAAGCGTTCAGGATTTCTCAAAACCGCTGACATATACCGTATATTCGAGCAACAGGAAACTAAGCAAAGACTACACCGTAGTTTTACAGACATTCACCAAAATACCACAAATTTTCATATACACCGGCGGAGCGCCTATCGATTCGAAAGAAACGTACGTTACCGCCACTTTTGCCGTAAACCCCAATGCCACAATAGAGAATGTCACCCGTCAGAAATACAACGGGAAAGTCCGTTTGCGCGGAAATTCCACTCTCGGCTATCCTAAACCATCATTTAAAATCAAGTTCAACGACGAGGTGCCGCTGCTCGGCATGCACGCCTACGAAGAATGGTGCCTGATAGCCAATTATGCCGACAAAACATTGCTCCGCAACTGGCTTGCTTACGAAATGGCAGAAAGATTGGGCATGCCATTCGCGCCCGCCCATCGTTTTGTGGAAGTATATGTAAACGGCAAACACAAAGGATGTTACCTGCTCACCGACCAAGTGGAAATCGGAGATACGCGCGTCAATATTCCGAAACTGAAAAGTACAAGCGCTGACTCCGACATCACCGGCGGCTACCTGCTGGAAGCCGACTACCCTTCTAATGAAGACGATCCCGGAACTATCCGATGGGAATCTTTCGGCATGCCTATCACTTTAAAATCGCCAAAATCGCCAACTGCCAAACAACTTGATTACATCAGCAGTTTTGTGAAAAACGCTGACAGCCTCATCTGGAAAGGAAACACCAACGGACTGAAGTATTTTGACTTCGAAAGCACAACGCAATGGTTCTTAACAAATGAATTGTTCAAGAACTGCGACGCCAGCGGTTACAGCAGCATATTCTTTTACAAAGACCGCGATGACGACAAGATATACATGGGACCAGTATGGGATTTCGACATCGGCGCAGGGAATGCCAACCACTGCACAGACTGTCAAAACACAAGCGGATGGCATGTGCGCTATTGGCCGCGCATCACACGACTGCATGACACAGGCTACAATACATGGTGGAAATACACCGTACAATACTGGCAGGCACACAAAATGGTTTTCCGCGAAGTGATAGATATGATTGACCCTCTGGTAGAAAAATACGACCTGTCTATAAAGGAGAACAACAAACTATGGCCAAACATGCAAGAACCAGGATTCGTAGTGCCAGGAAACACAACTTACGAGATGCAAATAGAGCACCTGAAGAATTTCTTAAATGACCGATATAATTGGCTGGATGGAAAATTCAACAGTTACGATTTTTAACACATAAAAAATATAAACACAACAATGAAAAAAATCTTTTATCTAATCACAGCAATGCTGCTCATAGGAGCAGCTAACGCTCAAGAACCCGCTCCTAGAGGCGCGAACATGAACTATACCCGCCTCGACTCTAAAGACGCAAAAAAAGGAGGGAAGGCGACTGTTGAGAAAATCAAAGACTTCAATTATCACAAAACAGCCTCCGAAGCCACCAACCAAGAGTACATCGCCCTTCACACCACAGATGACTACATCAGCTGGGAAAACGACCGCGTGCGCATCAACGGAATGACCATCCGTTTCACTTTGCCTGACAACGAAAGCGGCGAAAGCACCGGACGCAAAAGCGCACTCGACATCTTCATCAACGACCAGAAAGTAACGACTGTGAACATCGACTCACGCTGGGCATGGCAGTATTTCATCATGAACGAATCAATGCCGCAAATCGACATCACCGACATGCCGATGATGCGATTCGACGAAGTGCATTTCCGACTGCCGAAATACTTGAGCAAAGGCGACAAAATTACCATTCGCAAAAGCACAAACGACGGACTGGACTGCGGCATCGACTTTATCGAGATTGAAGAAATCCCACCTGTAAGACCGCAATCCAAATACTCCGTTTCGGTACGCGACTTCGGAGCAGTGGGCGACGGAATTCATGACGACATGCCCGCCTTCAGAGCCGCCATCGACTATGCCGTAAAGAACCATCGCTCGGTATATGTGCCGATGGGCGACTATGCGCTCGACAGCCTTCTCTGCCTGTTCGAAGACGGCATCGTACTGCAAGGCGCCGGCATGTGGTACACCAACCTCTACTTCACCAACAACGGCATTATGAAAGGCGGCATCTGCGCCAATGCCAGCCGCATACAACTCTCCGGGTTCTACATCAACGGCATCAATACACTACGCCAAGAACGGAACGGCGACTACCGTGACTACAAAGCCATTTGGGGAAATTTCGGCGAAGACTCACACATCAGCGACATCTGGTCGGAACATTTTGAATGCGGTATCTGGATTGCTGGTTACTATCCGCCTATCAAAGCTCCTACACAACGGCTGACCGTTTCCAATGTCCGCTTGCGCAACCACTATGCAGACGGAGTGAACTTTGCCGAAGGCACTTCGAACTCCATCTTTGAGAACGGAAATATCCGAAACTGCGGTGACGACGGCATTGCATCATGGTCGCAGACACACAAGACAAACCAATGCAACACGCACAATATATTCCGCAACTCAACCGTCGAACTTGGATGGAGAGCCGGAGGAATTGGCATGTTCGGCGGTAGCGGACACGAAATATACAACTGCGAAGTGCGCGAAATGCTGATGAGCGCCGGCATACGTTTCACCGCCGATTTCCCCGGGTGCGCCCTCGACAGCGTGAAGCCTATGCGCGTATGGAACTGCACCGTCTATAAATGCGGCACGACCGAGGACCTCTTCCACGACCGCCTCGGAGCCATCGACATTCACGGAGGAGCACGCTATCCGCTCACAAATATACAATTCGAGAACATCGACATCATCGACTCGCAGACGGATGCTGTGCAACTTTGGGGCGGCGACGTGAACCGTATCTCGTTCAAAAACATCAACATCCGCAAGGTGGGCAAAGGCTACAAATTCAAAAAGAAAATGCCGAAATCGTACGCCATAGCCACACACAACGACGGCTCGGCAACCTTTGAAAACACCACTATTAAAGGAGCTAAGAAATTCAACAAAAAACAAAAAACATTCAACTTAAAACTTAACGAAGAATAATGATAGGGGCAGAATAGAAATTTTTCAAAAATAAAATACTATCTTTGCCGTGCAATTTTGAATTTTTATAAACACTAAAGCGATATGATTAACGCACAAGACATCAAAATCGGAACTTGTATCCGTATGGACGGAAACCTTTATTTCTGTATCGATTTCCTCCATGTAAAACCCGGAAAAGGAAACACCTTCATGCGTACAAAACTGAAAAATGTCGTTGACGGCCGTGTTTTGGAACGCCGCTTCAACATCGGCGAGAAATTGGAAGATGTACGCGTAGAGCGTCGTCCATACCAATTCCTCTACACCGAAGGCGAAAACGACATCTTCATGAATCAGGAAACATTCGAACAAATTCCTATTTCTAAAGAATTGGTTACTGGCGCAGCTTTCATGAAAGAAGGTGACATCGTAGAGGTTGTATCCGACGCATCAACCGAAACAGTACTTTATGCAGAAATGCCTTTGAATGTCATTCTGGAAGTGACCTACACCGAACCAGGATTGAAAGGCGATACTGCAACAAACACTTTGAAACCTGCGACAGTAGAGACTGGCGCCGAAGTTCGCGTGCCGTTGTTCATCAACACTGGCGACAAAATTAAAATTGACACCGTAGAAGGCACCTACAAAGAACGAGTTCGCTAAAAACACTCAAAAGAGAGCTGCTTCGGCAGCCTCTCTTTTGCTTGAATAAGCTGTAAAAAAGGACTTTTGCAAAATTTATTCGATTTTTGTTTGCATAACGGGAAATTTTGCATACCTTTGCGGACGCAATGCCCAGATGGCGGAATTGGTAGACGCGCTGGTCTCAAACACCAGTGGATTCACTTCCATGCCGGTTCGATCCCGGCTCTGGGTACAACAAACAGCTGTTAATCTTTTCGATTATCAGCTTTTTTATTTTTAAACACTTAACTCATGAACATTCAACGAAATACGGCCATACTGCTGATGCACTGCCCCGACCAGCAAGGCATATTGGCTGCTGTCACAGAATTTATCAACCAGAACAAGGGTAACATTGTGTACCTCGACCAGCATGTGGATTACGAACAGAATGTTTTCTTCATGCGAACAGAATTTGACCTGACCAATTTCCTCATACCGAGAGACAAGATAAAAGAATACTTCAACACCCTTTTCGCCGAGAGATACCAAATGGAGTTCTCGCTCTATTTCGGCGACCAGAAGCCACGCATGGCGCTGTTCGTTTCGAAAATGTCGCACTGCCTGTTCGACATTTTGGCTCGATACACTTCGGGCGAACTTGACGTGGACATACCGCTGATCATAAGCAATCACGAAGACCTCCGATGGGTGGCTGACAAATTCGGCATCGAATATCACGTATTCAACATTACCAAGGAAAACAAAGAAGAACAGGAAGCCAAAGAGATGGCGCTGATGAAAGAAAAAGGCGTCACTTTCATTGTATTGGCACGCTACATGCAAGTCATCTCCGAAAAGATGATTGCTGAATACCCGAACAAAATCATCAATATACACCACTCGTTTTTGCCCGCCTTTATTGGCGCAAAACCTTACCATGCAGCGTATGCACGTGGTGTGAAAATCATTGGCGCAACCGGTCATTACGTAACAACCGAACTCGACGCTGGTCCTATCATCGAACAGGATGTGGCACGTGTGAACCACAAAGACACCGTGCAATCATTCATTCACAAAGGTCAAGACTTGGAAAAAATCGTATTGTCGCGCGCCGTCGAAAAGCATGTGGAACGCAAAGTGCTTGTTTATCAGAACAAAACAGTGGTTTTCAACTAAAAAACAAGATTTTTGCATCCTAAAAACAACTTATTCCAATTCTTTTGGTATATTTGCTTAATTGTAATTTTAAAAACACATAGTTATGAAATCATTGAAATTCGCCGCTGCATTCATCTTGGCAGCAATTATGTTTTCTTGTACTACAACAAGTACATCATCGACTACAGCAACAAATTCAGCTGCTTACACAGCAGGACAGTCATTCGGAACATCATTCAAATCGTTGTTTTCCAGCTACAAATCAACCGGAAAACTGGACATGACCAACACCACCAACCTGCTTAATATCGCAACTTTGGCAAACTCCTGCACTACCATCAAATCGCAGGCCAAAACTAGCGCAGTTTACAAAGATTTCGCAAAAGGCGCCGTAGTTGCCGGCACTGGAATCATCAACAACTCCAATGTTGACAACATCATCTCTTCCGTATCCAACATCAGCGGATTGAGCAACGTGAAAAACAACTCCACCGTACAAAACGCAACCAGCGTTGTCAGCGGTTTGAGCAGCATACTGAACGCACTGAGCAAATAAAAATAATTGCCACAGCAAAAAAAATGTCGGATATTTACATATCCGACATTTTTTTGTTTTACAAGGTCGCTTACGCCTGCTTTTCTTTCATTGCAGCCATAATCTTCTCCTCTATTTCATCTGCCAGTTCCTGGTTGTCGCGAATCACATCCTTGGCTGCCTCACGGCCCTGCGCCAAGCGTGTCTCGCCATAGCTGAACCACGAACCGCTCTTTTTCACAATGCCAAGTTCGACACCCATGTCGATAATTTCACCTGTGCGAGAAATTCCTTCGCCAAACATAATGTCAAACTCCGCTTTGCGGAAAGGAGGCGCCACTTTGTTTTTCACCACTTTCACACGAGTCTGGTTTCCGATAGCCTCGTCGCCGTCTTTAATCTGACTCACACGACGGATGTCCAGACGGACAGAAGCATAAAACTTCAGCGCGTTACCACCAGTTGTTGTTTCCGGGTTTCCAAACATCACGCCGATTTTTTCGCGCAATTGGTTGATGAATATGCAGCAAGTGTTTGTCTTGTTGATGTTTGCTGTGAGTTTACGCAACGCCTGCGACATCAATCGTGCCTGCAAGCCCATCTTCGAATCGCCCATATCGCCTTCCAATTCGGCTTTCGGCGTAAGAGCGGCCACAGAGTCAATCACCACCAAATCGACAGCCGAGGAGCGAATAAGCTGATCAGCCACTTCCAAAGCCTGTTCACCGTTATCGGGTTGAGAAATGAGCAGATTCTCCACATCCACACCAAGTTTCTCGGCATAAAAGCGGTCGAAAGCATGCTCTGCATCGATGATGGCCGCAATGCCGCCAGCTTTCTGCACATTGGCTATAGCATGGATGGCCAATGTTGTCTTACCAGACGACTCCGGACCAAAAATTTCTATCACCCTTCCCTTGGGATAACCGCCTACGCCCAATGCCAGATTCAAGCTGATGGAACCAGTAGGGATAACCGCTACATTCTCCACATGATTTTCGCCCATGCGCATGATAGTTCCCTTGCCATGGTCTTTCTCGATTTTTTCCATCGCCAGCTGCAATGCTTTCAGTTTTTCGGCCGATGGCGCTAATTTCTGTTCTTGTTCCTTTGACATAATTTTCAGATTCTTATTGTTTTCTTTTTCTTTTACAAAATTACTCTACCAAACTGACAAATAACGGCAGTTGATAAATATTTTTACAAACAAAGATAATTTTTTTATTGAAATCAGTAAATCAAAACCTTACGAAAGTTATAAACATGGCATATTTTTAAAATATATTGGTTACCTTTGCGCTGTTTTTTACCATTTTTCCTCATAACAAATGGTAAAAAAACGAGAAAAATTAACACATTATATTTAAAACAGAATAATTCATGAGAAAAATTATTTTAGGATTCATCATTTCCATATCCATTGCGACAATGAATGCGCAAGAGTATGGGGTAAAGTTTGGAAAAGTTTCAAAAGAAGATTTATCTTTAAATGTTTACGAAGCTGACACAACTGCCGAAGCTGTCATTCTATATGAAGAAGGTATGTTGAAATATGATTTATTAAAAGATCAATATTCCTATTATTACAAAGCAAAAGTCAAAATATTAAAAAAAGACGGCACTCATTTTTCAAATATAACAATTCCAACACGAATTTATGAGAAACAAAAAGAAACACTTTCGAACATTTCCGCGACATCATATAATCTGAAAGACGGGAAAATCACAAAAAGCGAATTAACAAAACAACATATAGAAAACGAACAAATAAATGAGCATCTGCAATTAACCAAATTTACCATACCCGAAGTTTATGAAGGAACAATAATAGAATACAAATACACTATAACATCTGACTTCATAGAGAACATCCCAGACATGAAGATTCAGCACATTATACCCGTAATAAAATCAAGAATAGAATATCAAATTCCCGAATTTTATATTTTCAAAATCAAACAAACCGGAGAATACAATGTAAATCTTGTACAAACGAGAGGCTTTGTTACAATAGGAGGGCCTCAACAAACATCAAGAACTGTAACAACATCTTTAAGCGGCGGGAACTCTCAAGCCGCATCAATACAAACTCTTCAATATCAAACCAACAACTATATTTGCGAAGCGTCAAACATACCTTCCTTAAAAAAAGAACCTTACGTATATTGCATTAGCGATCACGAAACACGAATCAAATTCGAATTATCATCTTTCACAATCCCAGGCAGATACTACAAAACCTTCAATCACAGTTGGAAAGAAGTGGACGAGGTACTATCCCAAAATGGGTTCGACGGGGATCTAAGAGTTTCTTATCCATTCAAAGAGGAAGTAATGGCTTTAAAAAGAGAAAACGGAAATAATCTCGAAAAATTAAGGTCAGCCTTAAAATTAACCCAAACTAAAATGGCATGGAATGGCGTATATTCCATATTATCCTCCAATGCCGCTAAAGCAGCAAAAGAAGGACAAGGAAGTAGCGCCGAAGTAAATTTTGTATTAAATTCAGTTTTAAACGACCTTGGATACAAAACGATTCCAGTCATCATGTCTCCTCGTTCTCAAGGGAAAATGACAACTCCCAATATATATAAAATTTCTACTTTTATTATCGCAGTGATTTGTGAAAATGGAGACTACACATATCTTGACGCCACAAATAAAAATGAGGATTTAAATTTGTTATCTCCTGATTTACAAGCAGACAATGCTCATTTTTACAAAACAAACATTACAAAAAATCTATCCTTTTTGAGCAGAGGAAATGTGCAAAATATTAATTTTTCATGCACCATAAACCCCAACGGTGAAATCAACGGCGACATTGCATTGTCATTACGACAACAATTGTATCTTGACTTTTTGGACAACAACACAGACGAAAATGCCATGAAGGACATATATGAGAAACACGGAATTACAATCAATAAATTTGAGAACATTGACAATGGTACTGATGGAACATGGAAAATGAATATTACGTTCACACCTAATATGACCAATGATTTTATGTACTTAAATGCAAGTGTTATTCCTATTGAATCAACCATATTCACTTCTTCAGAAAGAACGATGCCAATAGAATTTGATTTCCCATATACTATTCGAATCAAAGGAAATGTCAAATTACCTGATGGATATTCAATAGAAGAACTTCCACAAGATGTGACATTTAAAGCATGTGACAATAGCATTACTTGTCAATACAAAACTGCTGTTACAAATGGCTATCTACAAATATACTTGTCATTTGATCTAGCCAGAGCCACTTTCTTCCCGAAAGAATATCATGACTTAAAACAAATCTTTGACCTTTTCAAAAAGATTTCTGAATCTTCTATTGTATTGAAACGATGAAAAAAATATTTTTTTTACTAACCATATTGTTAGCATACACAAATGCGTATGCTAACAATTTTTTATTCGGGATACCTGACACAATTAGAAAAAATGCGAATAGCATCATACACGAGAACTCCATAAATATTAATGTTCTATCTAAAACAAAATTCACAAAATGTGTAAAGTTCACAATAACGATTTTAAATAAAAATGGTGAAGAAAATGGAGACATTTTATTGTATATAGACGAGAACTGTAATTTAGACAAATTCCGAGGCACAATATATGATTTTAATGGACATATGCGTAACGAAATCAAGAAACCCGATTTAAGTATTTATACTTATTCCGGACAAAGTATGCTCAAAACTGACCTGAGAATATATATGTATGACGTACAAATGACTCATTATCCATATACTGTAAGTTACGAGTATGAAATTTCATCCAAGGTTGGATTCAACAGGTTCCCAACTTTCTTTTTACAGTCAGATTATGAACAAGGTGTGATTAAGTCTCAATATAAAGTCACTGCGCCTGAAGATTATGAAATGCAAATAAAGCAGGAGAAATTCCCCTCAAAAGCTACAATTACAAGAAATGACGGACAAGTCACCTATACTTGGATTGCAGAAAACATACCTCCCATAAAAGCCGAAAGAGATTTCTCTCCTGAATACAAATCTATATTCCCACATATAGAAATAGCACCCGTTAGTTTTACTTATTTTCAAACAAGCGGTTCTCAAAAATCCTGGACGGATTTCGGAGAATGGATATATCAATTGTGTCAAGACAAAGACATATTGCCAGCAGATTTAAAGGAAAAAGTCCACGCTATGTGTGACAATAAAACTCCAATAGAACAATTAAGCACACTTTATGAGTATTTAGGAAAATCTACCCGTTATGTTGGAATCGAGAGCGGACTACTAGGTTTCCAAACCATACCTGCTGAAGATACATACAAAACTGGATTCGGAGATTGTAAGGGATTGACTAATTATTTAAAGGCCATGCTAAAAGAAATAGGCATACCTTCTTATGAAATCCTTGTAAATACTCATTCGAAAGAAATAAATAAAAACTTTTATGCTACCCAATTTAATCATGTCATATTGTGCGTACCTTTAGAAAAAGACACTTTTTGGATTGAATGTACAAACCCTGATATCCCTTTGGGATATACCCATCAAGGCTTAGCCGGGCATGATGCCGTAATTATAAATGGGCCATATAGCAAACTCATTAGAATACCATCATATGCAGATTCTTTAAATGTATCTACAAGAAATATCCAAATGAACATAAAAGAAAATGGAGATGCTTCTATATCTGTTCAAACCATCTATAAGATGACATTAAATGAATGGTTCGGCATGAAATTTGAAAAATTGGGGAAAGACGAGCGTATTAAAGAAATTTCCCAAAGTATCCATATACCATTAACAGAGATAACTGAAGCCTCTGTCAAATCAAACAAAGGAAAAAATCCATCGACAGAAATTCAATATCATGCCAAAATTCAGAAATACGCATCTTGTTCATCAAACAGATTATTTATCCCCATCAATCGTTTCAATAACAATGTTGTAAAATTGCCTGAAACTGAGCGTTTAACTCCTATTTATATTGAAATTGGATATAATGATTGCGACACCATTACATTCAATATCCCCAGTGGATATACAATAGAATCTATACCTCCAGATTTTGAATACAAATCTGAATTTGGAATCTGTAAAATGAACATTAAAATAACTGAACAGCAAATAATCGTTGTTCAACACTTTTCTCTATATTCAGGTTCTTACACAAAAGAAAAATACAACGATTTACTTCAATTAATGAAAGAATGCCGCAAACTTTACAACTCTCAAATAGTGTTAAGAAAAAAACAATAAACTGCTAACTTACCTTTATTTAAAAAACGAAAAATTCACATTCCCGTAATGGCGGTGCTGCACAAAATGCGGGTGTTGCGAGAAATCGTAGTTTTTTGGGTGCTCCAGCACAAACAGTCCGTCGTCGGAAAGGAGCGCCTTTCCGAATATCAAATCGGGCAAATCTTTCAGTTCTGGCAAAGCGTAAGGCGGATCGGCAAAGATAAAATCGAATTTCAGATCGGTGGATTCGACATAGCGGAACACATCTGCCTTAAGCGGCGTAATTTCTGATACGCCCAGTTCTTTCATCGTTTTACGAATGAAGGCCAAGTGTCGCTCACTCTGCTCTATCGAATAAATTTGCGGACAACCGCGCGAAGCTAGTTCCAGACTGATGGAACCCGTTCCCGAGAAAAGATCTAGCGCCGTAAGTTGTTCAAAATCAAGCATATTATTCAATACATTGAACAAACTTTCCTTTGCAAAATCTGTAGTAGGACGCGCCGTTATGTTGTGCGGCGGATCGAAACGACGACCTTTGTATTTGCCACTTACTATACGCATAATTCAATTAATAACAGCTTCTTAATCTTCACCTCAAACATTGACTACCCTCTTTCCACCACATTTTTTATATACTTCTGCAACAACGCCTTTTTAGCCTTTGCCCTGTCAAAATCGGTATAAAACACCGCTGTTTCCTGTTGATTCAACGAAAACTGCGTAAATATATCCGCAATCGCATAAAGGAATTGTTCATCAGAGTCGCAAAGGAACGAATTGGCAAACAGCAGGCCGCTGTTTTCGGCCACCAACGCATACACACGGCGCGAATAGACATCCAGATAAAGCCGTCTGGCTGCGCCATCCTCTGGCAGTTGAAGCAACAAAGGTGTGAGCGTATGGCAAAAAGAGACACGCTCCGACTTTGTTCGGAAATATTCGCACAAATCGGCATCAGCCGTATAAAGCATAAACATATCCGTTCCCTCTACATATTGCCGCATTACACATTCGTTGTCGGCCACATCAAAGAGTTTTCTGAAATCGTGTTCGGCATTCGCATATGCATTTGGGAAAAACGAGAACTTTGAGCTTTCGAAGGCCACTTCCAAAACATCAAAATCAGTCTGATGGCGCAAGAAATTTTCGAATTCCATTTTCAGGCGAGCGTACGAACGCTCGTGCAAAAACTCCTTGCGCACAGTGTATGACTGTGTCGAAAAATAAAATCCATCCGTAGATATACGAATGGATAATATTTTATTGGGCATGTTTTGGTTGGTGATATTCTGCATAAATCACTCCCAGTTGCCAGCATTATTGTTGGCCTCGTTCACATCGCCCACTTTCAGTCCTGCATAGCGGTCGAGTTTGCGAGCCACGTCATTCAAGTTGATGAGCTCTTGTCTATCCATTCCTTGCAAATAAACATTGTAAGGAGTCTTTGCTTCGAAAACAGGCACGCTCACACCCGACTGTGAAGTCAGTACGGCAGCAGCCATTTCGAATTTTGCGCCATTGCCAAACGGCACATATACGATAGAGTCAACGTTGAAATTCTCGTCGAACAGCGATTTAGCCACATTCACATAAGAAGTATCACGACGGATAAGCCCCATCTCAACTGCTTTTTTCTCAGTCAAACCTTCTTCCAACTGCTGGTCGGTAAGCTCGCCCTCCTTATAGATTGTTGCGATTTTTCCGTTTTTGAGGAATGCCACCAACGAATCGAGGCTTCCTGTATATTGATTATACTGTTTCTTGTACTCCACCTGCACCTTGCGGATATCGCACAAACGATTGATGATCACTTCTTCGCGTGCCGCACGCTGCTCGTCGAACTTGATAGGCGTTGTAATGGTTTTTACACACAGGTAGCCCAACAGCACTACTGCCACAACCATTAAAATGTTAAATACTGTTTTCATGTAATTTTTATTGATTTAAAGTGAACAAATATAAGCAAGATTTCTCAATAACGGAAATCCGTTTTCATATTTTTTATTTTAGCATTTATGTCTTGTCTTCAATTCTTTCGCCAAATCATCGATACGAAGTCCTTTGGAAGTAAGCAGCACGATCAAGTGATAAATCATGTCAGATGCTTCATAAATCAGACGGTCATCGGTACCATTGGTGGCTTCAATAACGGTTTCCACCGCTTCTTCGCCCACTTTCTGCGCCATACGGTTCAGACCTTTTTTGAAAAGCGAAGTGGTGTAAGAGCCTTCCGGCATTTCTTTATAACGTTTTTCTATAAAATCTTGCAAATAAGAAAGGAACTGGATGTTCGCTTCATTCGTTTCGTTCCAGCAAGTATCGGCACCTGTGTGGCATACCGGTCCTACAGGATTCGCTTTCACAAGCAGGGCGTCATTATCACAATCGGAAGCTATTGAAACGAGTTTCAGAAAATTGCCGCTTTCCTCGCCTTTTGTCCAAAGACGCTGTTTGCTGCGGCTGAAAAAGGTAACGAGTTTCGTTTCCATTGTCTTATTATAGGCTTCTTCGTTCATATAGCCCAACATCAGCACCTTGGAAGTCTGCGCATCTTGTATGATAGCAGGTACCAGACCGCCCATTTTTTCAAAATCGATTTTCATATCCTTAAAATTTGTTTATCCTTGAGAATTATTGTTTGCAAAGGTACGAATAAATTTCATTTATTTGAATTTTTCCTTCATAAAGAGCCTTGCCCACTATCACGCCTGGCACATTCATCTCGTCCAGCCTGCGAATATCATCCATTTTAGAGACTCCGCCACTGGCTATCAGATGTATGCCCGAACACTCGTTCATTATTTTTGCGTACAATTCAAAAGAAGGGCCTGCCAGCATACCGTCTTTCGCAATGTCGGTACTGATAACCTTGTTCACGCCTTTCTGGAGATACTGTTTTATAAAATCCACCACATCCAGTTCGGTAGTTTCAGTCCAACCTGTCACTGCAATTTTTCCTTGTGCAGCATCAGCCCCTAAGATGATACGCTCGCTACCGTACTTGGCTATCCATGCGTTGAACACCTCGGGATTTTTCACCGCAATGCTTCCGCCTGTTATCATCTTTGCGCCACACTCAAATGCAATGCGAAGGTCATCTTCTGATTTGAGGCCGCCGCCAAAGTCAATTGTGAGAGCGGTTTTCGTCGCTATATTCTCCAACACCTTATAATTGACGATATGATGCTGCTTGGCACCATCCAAATCGACCAAATGAAGACGGCGCACACCTGCGTCCTCAAACATTTTCGCCACTTCGACGGGATTCTCGTTGTAAACCTTTTTCTGATTGTAATCGCCTTGTGACAAACGCACGCATTTTGCGTCAATAATATCAATCGCCGGAATAATCTCTATCATTTTCTTTGTTGTTACTTGTGACAGATTTTTAACATCAATCACAAAAATACAAAAATCATCACATTCACGCAAAACTACGAGCAAAAATCAAGATTTACACAACTTGCTCTTTGCATAACCGCAAGAAATTTCCGCTAATACAATTTCTATATAAACTACATCGTAAATAAATATAAATAACTTATAATCTGCTAATTAATAAAATATTAATTCTATATTTCAACCACAAAAGTCGCCACAGAAACTTTTACATATTTTTACTTTTTTACAGATTATTTTTCAAAATATTTGCAAATTGAAATTCTTTATTATAACTTTGGAATCCTTAAGTCAGAAAAGAACATGAAAAAACACATACTAACTGCATTTACCATGATTGCCGCCGCTTGCTTGAGCGCGCAAGAATTCAAAGATTTGGCAAGCCTGGCCCCAAGCTACGGCTACGAAATACAAAAAGACAAATACCTTTACACCATAGACGACGAACCGGCTCCTGCCGAAAACATTTACGCCAACTATGCAGAATGGCAAAATAAATGGGTGAATCCTTACAAGACAGCCATAAAAGATGTGCCAGACTCTTTGGTTGTTGACTGCCGAGAATACTACAACCCCACAGAAGGCGATGTGACATCGCCTTACGGACCGCGTTGGGGCCGTTTCCATCACGGCATCGATTTACGGGTGAGCATCGGCGAACCTATTCACGCCGCTTTCAACGGCAAGGTGCGTGTGACAGACTATGACAAATACGGATACGGATATTTTGTAGTCATTCGCCACGACAACGGACTTGAAACGCTATACGGCCATTTGTCTAAAATACAAGTAGTGCCAAACCAGACCGTTTTGGCTGGCGATGTCATCGGACTGGGCGGCAACACAGGACGCTCAACAGGTCCGCACCTGCATTTCGAATTCCGCTATCTTGGAAATTCCATCAACCCAACAAACATAGTGGATTTTCAATACCACGTGCCGTACAACGACACTTATGTAGTTTGCAAAGCACAGTCATTCAAAGAATTGCAAAACTACAGCGCACCGAAGTATCACATTGTCCGCTCGGGCGAGACATTGTCTAGCATCGCACGCAAATACCACACCACTATCGACAAGCTCTGCAAGCTTAACAACCTGAAGAAAACTTCTATTTTACGAGTAAAACAACGATTGCGTTACGCATAAACTATGAACATCTATTTTGAAGGCCTGATAATAGGCATTTGCACCTTTTTAACCATCGGACTTTTTCATCCCATTGTCATTAAAGCGGAATACTATTGGGGCACTGGCTGCTGGTGGATTTTTCTTTTAGTGGGCATTGCAGGCGTTGCAGCATCGCTGCTGATTGCCAACACGGTCATTTCTGCTGTATGTGGCGTGTTCGCCTTCTCGTGCTTTTGGTCTATCAAGGAACTGTTTGAACAGGAAAAACGAGTAGAACGCGGATGGTTTCCAAAAAATCCCAATCGCAAATAGCCCTCAGTATCACCAACTAAACAACAGCACGCTTACGCCACAAAAAGACGATTATATTCAAGGCCAGCAGTGCGCTTAGCATTATCAGAATAAACGAGTCTGTTCCAAACGAATCAAAACCTGCAGGGACGGCACCCCAGTTGCAAAGCACCGTTGCCGCCACCACCAACGCATTGTTGACAAAATGTGCCAAAACGGGCATCCACAACGAGCCTGTGGAAAAATACAGGTAACCGAACGCCACTCCTAAAAGCAAACGGGGGAAAAAGCCGAAAAACTGAAAATGAATAAAACTGAAAAGAAAAGCAGACAACCAGACAGCCGCATGCGCTGACATTCTTTCAGAAAAAATATTCTGAAGAAAACCACGGAAAAACAATTCTTCACAAACCGCAGGAATCAATGCCACGGAAAGCAGATTGAGCAACAATCCGCCAACGGAATTCACGGATAGGAAACGCTCGGTGAGCGCCGAGGCCTCATCCTCGCACAAACGCATCCACTCCTGCAATTCAGAAAGAGACGACGGCAGCGACAAGCCCTCGTTCCATGCTGTCAGCCAATTCAGAAAAGGAATGCTCACCAGCACCAGCAACACCGACAGCACGATTTGCTGCCACGATGCTTTACGCTTCAGCGAAAACCAAACTTCGCCCTGCTGCGGGAAAAAGAGCCAAAGGTACGCTGCAACAGGAAACACAAAGACAAACAACGAAGTTGATGCTTGAGAAAACTGCAAAAACGCATACGAATCTTTTCCAAACACATATCCTGCCACAATGACAACAGGCACCGACAATGTAAGGCCAAAAGCCAGCAGAAAGAGGAAAGAGAAAATTCTCATAAATAAAGAAGTGCCCGAAAATATGCCTTTCAATCGAAAATTATTCATACTTAATTTACCGGTGCCATAAAGGCATTTTCAATATGTTCAATCTGATAACCGCTTTTAGTCATTGTGATAGTGATGACATCAAAACGAGTCTCCATCATCAAGTCGAACTGCTCGATATACCCCTGTGTCGCATTGACTATGTTGCGAATCTTTCGCGGCGTGATACTGTCGTGCGCATCGCCAAAAACGGCGGTGTTGCGCGATTTCACCTCAACAACAATCAACTCTCCATTATATTCGGCCACAATATCGAGTTCATCTTTCTGATAAAACCAATTCGTATGGCGAATGACATACCCTTTTTTCTGAAGATATTCACGCGCCATTTTTTCTCCTAAATTTCCAAAATCGTTATGTTCTGCCATACATCAGCGTTTTGTCTCCACCTTTTGAGTAGGGGCAACATTAGCGTTACGAAGTTCCGTTTGTCGCGCTACCTCGCCTGCCAATGCCAGAAATGCCTCTGACACAATGCTGTCTTCGCGCACCGCAATCGGTTCACCGGCGTCGCCGCATTCACAAATGCTCTGCACAATAGGAATCTGTCCCAACAAAGGCACCTGCAGTTCTTCAGCCAGACGCTTGCAACCTTCTTTGCCAAATATGTAATATTTGTTTTGCGGCAATTCTTTCGGCGTGAACCAAGCCATATTTTCCACCAAGCCCAGCACCGGCACATTCACTTTTTCATTCATGAACATATCCACCCCCTTGCGAGCATCGGCTAAGGCCACCTCTTGCGGTGTACTGACCACTATTACACCCGTTATGGCTACCGTCTGCACCAACGTAAGGTGAATGTCGCCCGTACCTGGAGGGAGATCGAGCACCAAATAATCCAATTCGCCCCAGTTGGCATCAGTAATCAGTTGTTTCAATGCATTGCTTGCCATGCCACCGCGCCATACAAGCGCGCTCTTGGGGTCGATAAAGAAACCGATAGACAAAATTTTGACGCCATATTTCTCTTCGGGCGCTATCAGTTCGCGACCGCCGACCTCTTCCAACAAAGGCCGCGCATCTTCCATACCGAACATTTTGGGGACAGATGGGCCATGAATATCCGCATCAAGCAATCCCACTTTATAGCCAAGCCTCGACAACGCCACAGCAAGATTTGACGCAACGGTAGATTTTCCTACGCCCCCCTTACCTGACGAAACGGCTATAATATTCTTCACTCCGGGCAACGGATTCTCTTTCGCTTCCTGCGGCTGCTCGTTGAACACAGCGGTGATGTTGCCTTTGATATCCACTTCGGCGCCAACATACATCAGAATGGCCTGCTCGGCTGCCTTCACCACCGATTTGGCGAAAGGGTCGTTTTGCTTGCTGAAAATCAACGAAAAAGTCACTTTATTGCCATCTATTCTGATGTTGTCGTCAACCATGCCCGCCGACACAATGTCTTGTCCCGTTCCTGGATAGCGCACATGAGCAAGCGCATCCAATATCAATTTAGGATAAATATTCATTTTTTATTGTATTAAATGCCACAAATCATTTCCCGAAATCGAGTTCACTGCGTTTCTCACGGTTATAACTGCGGTAATTGTCCAATTCTATTTCTACATCTGGTTCGGATAGACTGCCCGATTGGGGCAGTCTGAATTTCAGATATTTGATATTCAAGCCACGGCTGAGCCACTGCTTTTCATAATAAGTCTGAATGCCAAGAATATCGTCCACCAAGCCCGAGTGATACAAATCGTCGGTGACGAACTCCACTGGCAACGCATTATGCTCCACCATATATTTAGTATATGTAAACATAAAATTGCTGTCGGTCTTGAGATGCACAATGCCGCCATCGACAAGGAAACGGCGATAACGCTCCATGAAGTAAGTGGAAGTAAGCCGTTTTGTCGCTTTTTTCATTTGCGGATCGGAAAACGTTAACCATATTTCGCTCACTTCGCCAGGCGCAAAAAAGCGGTCTATTATTTCAATGTTGGTTCGCAAAAAAGCGACATTCTTCATTCCTTTTTGCAGCGATTCGGTAGCACCAGCCCACATACGCGAACCTTTGATGTCCACACCGATGAAGTTCATATTAGGGAATTTCTCGGCAAGTCCCACAGTGTATTCGCCACGACCGCATCCTAGTTCAAGAACGACAGGATTGCTGTTGCGAAAGAAATCAGACGCCCACTTGCCGCGCATCTCGAAACCTTCTTGGCTCAACTGCGAATACGGGCATTGAAACACATGCGGATACTGTTCCATATCCGCAAATTTCGACAATTTATTTTTGCTCATCCTCCGCGAGTTTTACATGAAGACCAATATCGCTCACACCCTGCAAAACCGATTCTCGCATTCCTTGTTTTATCTCAAAATGGTAATTGCCCTGCTCCGGGAATTTAATTTTTGACATGTATAATATCGGCAAAGTGCTCATCGAGCCGATACCGCTGCCATACCAATGCCCTTGGTTATCGGCCAGAATGCAATTGAGCGTATCGCATGCTTTGGCGTCAGAAGGCGAAGTGGAAGTGATGAACAGATACAAATTCTGGTACGGATATTCATTTTTGTTTCGGATATTCACTATCACATCGTAAACGCCAATAGTATCACTCACCGCCACATCAAACACAGCGACTGAATCTTTCTTCCATCCGTTCTTGTCTATCGTTTTATATTCCGAAAAAACCGTTTTCTTCGTACAGCCGGCAGCAGCCAAAAGCACGAACAAGAAAGCAAAGAGAATATCAATTCGTTTCATTGGGTGTATTGTTTTTATTGTCGTTAGACGGGCGCCGACGATGGCGATGACGGTTTCCGCGTCCTTCGCGAGGTCTGCCGCCTTCTTCTTGGGTCGGCTGTTGCGCCGAGCGCTCTGTATTTTCTTCAGCCGCAGGTTGTTGCGCCGTCTGCTGCGCATTGCCCGGCCTGTTTTTCTTATGTTTTTTCTTCTTGTCGAAACGCGTCACGCTGTCTTGTCCCACTACATTATGGAAATCAACAGGACGTTCCTCTGCACCCTGACCGCCTTGCGCATCTTCCAACCGTTCTGGTTTCTCGCCGCGCTTGTTCATAGCTATCACCTCTTTCACTTTGTCAACCGAGAGCACCACCAGGTTAGCGGCAATATGCGCATCAGTAGAATAAGTCATTTGGCGTTTGAACACATCGGTCTTGAAATGGAAATAAGTAGCATCTTTCGTCTCGAGACGCACATCTTTGTGCGGAAAATCTTTTGTCGCATCGATATAGGTATCCAGCTCGTAATTCATGCAGCATTTGAGTTTTGTACACTGCCCCGCCAGTTTCTGCGGATTGAGCGAAAGGTCCTGATAACGCGCTGCGCTGGTCGACACCGAATTGAATGATGTCATCCACGTAGAGCAGCACAACTGTCGTCCGCAAGGGCCTATACCACCAATGCGTCCTGCCTCTTGCCGCGCTCCTATCTGTTTCATCTCAATGCGTACATGAAAAGCCTCTGCCAAATCTTTTATCAATTGGCGGAAATCCACACGCTCGTCGGCTATGTAATAGAATATCGCTTTATTGCCATCGCCTTGAAATTCCACATCACCGATTTTCATGTTCAGTTTCAGACCTTCGGCTATCTGGCGCGACCGTATCATGGTTTCGTGTTCGCGCGCCTTCGACTCCTCCCATTTTTCAATATCGCTCTGACGGGCGATGCGGTAAACGCGTTTCACTTCCTGCTTGCGCAAATCGAAATTGTTTTTCCGCATCTGGCACAGTACCAGACGACCGACCAGCGTAACTTCGCCGATATCGTGTCCGGGAGTAGCTTCCACCGCTACTATATCACCTTTTTTCAAATCTATGTTTGTAGGGTTGCTGTAATAACCCTTGCGTGTATTTTTAAACTGAACCTCGACAAATTCCGTGTCATTTTTAGTTTCGGGAAGATCGGAGAACCAGTCGAATACGCTCAATTTGTGCGCGCCCGTATTGGCACACCCTTGCGCAGTCAGTTTGCAACGATCAGTATCTAATTTAAAATCCATTTTTCTTGCTATTTTGCACAAAGATAATAAAAAGTATAGTTTCTGGAAAAAAGTCGAAGCATAAACATTATTTCGTCTTTCGTTTTCTTCGTTTTTTTTATAGTTTTGCAAAGAAATCAAACAAAAAAGCATTCCGTGTCACAGAAAATTCAGATAATCGTATCGCCCGAAGTGTCGTGCAAAAACGACTTGCTTACAGCTGCCGTAGCAAAAGTAATCGGCATATCTGCCAACCGCATATCCGGCATCCGCATCGAAAAGAAATCTATCGACGCACGCAAGCCGCCCATCAAAGTGAACCTCACGGTGGAAGCGTTTTGTGACGGCGAAATGCCACACGACGAGCAATGCGAATTCCGTTACGACAATGTGTCGGCCAAAAAGCCTGTTCTGATTGTCGGCGCAGGTCCGGCAGGTCTGTTCGCCGCCTTACGACTCATCGAGCTCGGACTGAAGCCCGTAATTCTAGAACGCGGGAAAGATGTGAGCAGCCGCAAGGTGGACATTGCGCAACTCTGCCGCAACAACGGATTGAACACCGATTCCAATTACTGTTTCGGCGAGGGCGGCGCAGGAACTTTCAGCGACGGAAAACTTTTCAGCCGCTCGAAGAAACGCGGAAACTTTCAAAGAATCTTCCAGATATTCCACCAGCACGGCGCCAGCGACACCATCCTATACGAAGCGCATCCGCACATCGGAAGCGACAAACTGCCACTGATAATCAAGAATATACGACAAACCATACTTGACTGCGGCGGCGAGATACACTTTGGCGAACGCGTTGAGGAACTCATCGTTGAAAACAACTGCATAAAAGGCGCGAAAACCGCAAACGGAGAATGGCGCGCCGACGCCGTGATACTCGCTACTGGACATTCTGCACGCGACATATACGAGATGCTTCACCGCAACAACATCGCACTCGAGTGTAAAGGATTCGCCATGGGCGTACGCGTAGAACATCCGCAAGCGCTGATTGACAGCATTCAATACAAACGAAAGGAAAGAGGCGAATATCTGCCAGCTGCCGCATATAGTTTGGTAGCGCAGTCGAACGGCAGGGGCGTTTACTCGTTCTGCATGTGCCCGGGCGGCATGATTGTACCCGCCTCTACCGGAGCCGACGAGATAGTGGTGAACGGCATGTCGAACTCTCAACGCTGCTCACCATACGCCAATTCGGGCATCGTAGTGGAGATTCGTCCTGAAGACCTTGGCGAATTTTCGCAATATGGCGTACTTGCAGGCCTGAAATTCCAACAGCACACCGAACACCTCTCGTTTCTGAACGGCGCAGGCGGCGTGAAGGCTCCCGCACAACGATTAGCTGATTTTGTGAACGGACGACTCTCGGCTGGACTGCAAGAATGCTCCTACTTGCCGGGACTGGTATCGTCGCCCGTACATTTCTGGTTACCCGAAATGATTGCAGACAGGCTGCGCGACGGGTTCCGCCAATTCGACAAGAAGATGCACGGATTCGTCACCAACGAAGCACTGGTGGTAGGTGTTGAGTCGCGCTCATCGTCGCCCATCCGCATTCCACGCAACGCAGACACTTTGCAGCATACGCAAATAAGCGGCCTTTTCCCATGTGGCGAGGGCGCAGGCTATGCCGGCGGCATCACCTCCTCTGCCATAGATGGAGAAAACTGCGCCGAAATGGCGGCGAAAGCAATTCTATAATTTTGGGAAAAAATCATGTGGAGAGGGGTGTTTAACTGCGCATCTACTCGATGCTTTCGCTAACAGCCCTCAACACATACTCCAACATATCGTCATCATGACACGCAGAAATGAAATTTCCCTCGAATTGCGACGGAGATACATACACCCCTCTTTCAAGCATGCGCTGAAAATAACATGCAAAACGCTTTTTCGAGCTGTTTTGCGCATCAGCGAAATTGCGAACCGGCTGCGGATTGAAAAACAGCGTATACATAGAGCCACATCTGTTCAACTGCACATCGTGTCCGGCAACAATCTGTTCCAATCGGCTGAAGAAAGCATCGCAACGCGCCTCTAAACGCTCGTAAAAACCGCTGACAGCCAGTTGTCGCAGAGTAGCGATGCCAGCTGCCATTGCCACAGGATTGCCCGACAATGTTCCCGCCTGATAGACCGGTCCGACTGGAGCAAGCACAGACATGATGTCCTCCCTTCCTCCAAAAGCAGCAGCAGGATATCCTCCTCCAACAATCTTGCCGACAGTCGTCAAATCGGGTTCAATGCCGAAACGCTGTTGCGCTCCGCCGTACGAAAGGCGGAACCCCGTTATCACCTCGTCAAAAATGAGCAATGCGCCGTATTCGGATGTCAGCCGTCTAACCGCTGACAGAAAGTCACTGTCGGGCACCACCACACCCATATTGCACGCCACCGGTTCTATTATCAAAGCCGCCACATGCTCGCCCTCAGCACGGAAGAAACGCTCCAGCGCCTCCAAATCGTTGTAAGGCAGGCACACAGTATGCTTTGTGAAATCAAGTGGCACACCGGCCGACGACGCTGTCGAAATATTAGCCACCGCCGACCCTGCACAGACCAGCAAATGGTCAGCATGACCATGATAACACCCTTCGAACTTCACAAGCAAGTCTCTTCCTGTAAAGCCCCTTGCTACCCGTATTGCCGACATCGTAGCTTCGGTACCGCTATTGACAAAGCGCAACCGCTGCATTGACGGGAATGCAGCACGCACCATTTCTGCCAGTTCTGTTTCCGAAAGCGTAGGAATTCCATAACTGCTGCCCTTCTCTACAGCCGCTATCACCCTTCTGTTCACCTCATCCCTGTTGTGTCCGAGCATAAACACACCCCACGACATACACAAATCGATGTACGAGTTTCCGTCAATGTCGTATATCCTCGCGCCATCGGATCTATCGACAAAAAGCGGAGTAGTTCCTATACTTTTCAGTGCACGGACAGGACTATTGACACCTCCTGGAATGATCTGCTGCGCTTTTTCAAAGGCTTCAATCGAGTACCTTCGCGCATGAATGTTTATATGTTCCATTTTATAAGATATTCTTTGGCGTAATAAGTAATAATATATTGTGCGCCAGCCCTTTTCATTGCAATCAAACTTTCGTAAACAGTACGGCGTTCGTCAAGGTATCCGCATTGTGCGGCAGCTTTCAGCATCGAATATTCTCCGCTGACCTGATAGGCCACCAGCGGCACTTCGGGGAAACGCTGCGCGGCACGCGCCACTATATCGAGATAAGGCAGCGCAGGCTTCACCATCGTCCAATCCGCACCTTCATCAATGTCAGCCTCAATCTCATCAAGCCCTTGATTGAAGGTACGATAATCCATCTGATAAGTCCTCCTGTCACCGAAAGAAGGGGCCGAGGCCGCCGCATCACGGAATGGGCCGTAAAAAGCCGACGCATATTTAGCGGAATAGGCAAGCACTTTAGTTTTGGAGGCAAGACCATTAGCGTACAGTTTCTTCTTTATGGCCTCCACCTGCCCGTCCATCATAGCAGATGGAGCCACAAAATCTGCGCCAGCCTCGGCATGACGGCATGCCATCTCGGCCAGCAACGGCAGCGTGGAGTCATTGTCCACATCATGACCGCATATCAATCCGCAATGACCATGGCTAGTGTACTCACACAAACATACATCGGTGAACACCATGATTTCGGGGAATACCTGTTTAATAGCGCGCACAGCTCTCGATATGAGATTGTCTTCGGCATAGGCTGCCGTACCACGTTCATCCTTCTCTTCGTCGCTTATCACGCCGAAAAGCAGTACCTTGCCGATGCCCAACGCTTTAACCTCCTGCACATCACCAACAAGTCTGTCGATGCTGTATCGGTTTATACCCGGCATAGCGGGAATTGGTTCTACGATATTCTCTCCTTCAACCACGAAATATGGATAGATGAAGTCCTTTGCTTCGAGACTTACATCAGCATATCGGTCACGTGTAGCCTGATCGGTTCTATATGTTCTAAATCTTTTCATTTCTCACGATGACTTTTTAATACTTTCATCAAATATTGTTTAGTGACAGCGCCCCGTGTCACATACTCTATATGCTTCGGCAACCCTCCGTATATTCTGACGAAATTGTTTATCGTCGATGGCGAAGTGAACACCACACGCTGTATGTTCTGCAAATTTACCCGCCGTACTTTCTGCGGTAACACATTCTGATAAACCGTCACAACAGTCACCTGAAATCCCATCTTGCACAAACCGTCAGGAATAATGTCAAGTCCGAGATTGGATCATGGGAAAAGGACTTTTCTTCCCGATGGCTGACGGCTGAAATAGTCCAATACACCATAAGAATCGTCCTTTTCCGTCTGAAACACATCTGTTACGCCAAACAATTTCAGTTCTTCCGTCGTTGCCGGACCAATAGACACCACTTGTGCCGCAACCGCCGCCTTTCCCTTCTGGAACCAGCATCTGACCGCATGTCTGCTAGTGAATAGCAGATAGTCGAAACCATTCGTATCGGGCAGTTCAAATTCCACAGGGCGAATTTCTATCAGTGGCGTATGAATATAATCAGGTTCAGGACAAGACAGCCCTGTATAAAGTGTCCGACGAACAGTGGATGCTGTTTGACGGCGAAGGCGTGCAACATCGCCTACAAGGGCGATAACGGGAGTCGGATAATCTGTCGCATTTCCCTCTGCCAACTGGCCGACAGTGGTTTCGAAAGTCTGTTCATCTGGCAAAGAAACATTGTGGACAAGCAAGACGGGGGTAGCAGTAGGCCATCCTTCCGCATGCAACGACTGTCCTATCCTGCCAATGCTTTTTCCCCCCATATAATAGACAACAGTTTCTGTATTGGGGACAATGGGGTACGCAGCATGACCATTCACAAACGACACGCCAGAACTGATATCCCGATGCGTCAGGCTGACTTTTGTTGAAGCGGCCAAGGCTGAAGCTGTGGTGATACCAGGAATGACTTTCACATCTACCAGATTGCTTTGCAAGAATTCTATTTCTTCGCCGCCATGCGCAAAAATCATAGGGTCGCCACCTTTCAGTCTTACGACCTCTTTCCCTTTGCGAGCCGCATCGAGCAAAAGCCGGTTGATACTGTCTTGCTCAGTGTGATGAAGCCCGTTGCGCTTGCCTACATAGATTTTCTCGGCAGTCAGCGTATCAAGATACTGTTTGCCAATCAGGTCGTCGTAGAAGATGATATCTGCCTGCCGAAGTGCCTTGACAGCCTTGACTGTGAGCAATTCGGGGTCGCCTGGGCCGAAACCCGCTAAGACAACATGTCCTTGACGATGCAACACATCGTCACGCTTCAAAAGTTCTTTCAAATCATTGCGCCCGCGACGTGCTGTCACGGCCAGATATCCTTGCAACGGATGCGTTTCGAAAGGCAGCACCTCACTGATTTCGTCCACCATACCCAACCGTTTCAAGGCACATGTAGCCACAATAGCGGCATCAAACTCGCCCTCGCGCACTTGACGGACTCTTTCCTCAATGCAACCACGAATGCCGACAACCTTCAAGTCGGGACGCAGAGCCTGCAATTCACGACGGCGCATGGGCGAACTCGTGCCAACGGTACTGCCTGCAAGCAACTGTGCAAGCGTCAGATGACTGCGACTGACCAAAGAGTCACTTTGGTCAAAAGGCGGGAACAATGCAACGACTTCGAGCCGCGCATCCATCGGATAAGGCAAGTCCTTGGCTGAATGGATAGCTAGATCGGCGCGTCCCTCGATCAGCGCTTCATCCAGTTCGCGTGTGAACATATCGGCTGGCGCCTCGCCATTGAGCAATGATATATGCTGATGCCTGTCGCCATACGACGCAAGAAGTTCGACCCTGAAACTCACTTCAGGGAACTTTGCCGCCACTTCCTCAACTTGCAGTCGAGAAAGACGGCTATTCCGTGCTATCACTCTAAATTCCAACATAAAATCTTCGCCGTTTTAAGACTGCCTGAAGACCTGCTATCCCTTCTTCAATGATATGTTCTGCCTTGGCCACTTCACTTTTTCTCACAAAAATATTTCGCTGCACCCGACGCTCCACATCGCGAATATTGTAAAGCGTGACATAGGGCAATTCGCCCACCAACGGATTCACATCTCGGGGGAAAGCAAGGTCAATCACCATCAGCCGCTGATCGGGACGCACATCTTCTACATCAATTATAGTATGCGGTGCCGATGTGGCTGTTATAAGAATATCTGTTTGCGGCAAAAAGATGCATTTCTCCGAAAGCCGGCATACCTCGGCACCATGCCGTCCGGCTATCTCACGCGCCTTTTCCTCGCTCCGATTGGCAAGAAACACCGTTTTCGCCCCTTTGTTTCTCAGAAATTTCAATATATCGTCTGTCAACTTGTTTACACCAATAATGGTTATGTGCGCTTTGCTCAAATCCACTTTCGATTCGCTTATTAATTCTATTGCCGCAAGAGAGTGAGAAACGGCTCCTTTCGAAATCTCGGTTTCGGTACGCACACGCTTGCCCGTCTGCAAAGCGTACTCGAACAATTTATGAAGACCGGCAGACAGTCTGTACCGCTTGCACGCCGACAAGTAAGCATCGCGGACCTGTCCTTGCACGGCACGCTCGCCAATAAGCACCGATTCCAGCCCCGATGCCACACGAAACAGATGATTCGCCACTTCATCAGACACCTCGCCATCGCCATAATACAATTCCATACGGTTGCAGGTTTTCAGAAAGACAGACGGTTCATTTGTCTCTGAAAACATTCCCGAACAGAAATCGGCCTCAACTGCCGCAAGCGGCAAATCTTGTCTTTCAATCGATTCGTAAACTACCATTTTCTATCGCCTCCTTTATATTATTGCGTACACGAATGCTGCGTTTCACATCTTTCGCATCCGAAGCCACCGAAATTGTCAGGCTGCCGCTTCCAAACACCGCCGGCGACACAAAATCGCATTCCGACGGACTGTCGCACACATTGACCAAAACCCCTTCACGTTCGGCTGCCTCTCTTATACTTCTGTTCAGCTGACGATTATTTGTACAAATGTACAACAAGGTCACACCTTCCAAATCAGATGGTTGGAAACATCGCTCAATACACTGGAAAGGCAAATTTCGAATATCGGCGCTAATGTCGGGCGCGACCACAGTCACCCGATTCGTGAAACGATTCAGTATCAACGCTTTGTGTGTCGCCACTCTACCGCCTCCAACAATCAGTATCCGTGCGTTGCTAATACGTATGCCTATAGGCAGAAAATCCATTTATTTCTTTTTTATCAAGACCTTCCAATAATCTTCAACCTTATCCACCGAAAGAACTTCGTGACCCTCTTCGCGCACCGAACCTGGCACATTGTTAATTGGTTGCCCATCGTCAAGGAATATTTCGAGCAACTGCCCCGACTGCATTGCAGCCAACGCTATTTTTGTCTTCACAAAGTTCATCGGGCATGCTACACCTCTGAAATCTTTTTTTACATCAGCACCGCCCCCCTTATTCTCATCCTTGGTCAGTTCCGTTTTTTGAGGGTTGGCAGTAGCCGCTGTCTTGAACTGCAGCGAATCATCCATACCGGCATAAAGTTCGTTGACTTTGTCGGCCAATGCTACGACCTGCTCCCTATATGCAGCCAACGGCTCGGCATGGCGGGCTTTCTCAACAATGACCTTGAAATCGTCAGAAACGATACCCGCATCAATAAACAATTTCTCAAAGTCATTATACACTTCATCGTCGGTTCTTGGATCGGCTCCTCGTGTAACAAGCAGCATACGAGAAGCAGAGAACACTATGTCGTGCAACAGTTTCTCGATGTCGGCTCCACGCTGTTGCAAAGCCGCATATTTCTCTTTGATAGTAGCCTGATCCAGTTCGATAATGTCGAACAAACCGGCCGAGCACTCTGCTTGCCCATGACTGTTCAGTGAAAAAACAGCATCTGCACCCCAATCAAAGTAGTAATTCTTGTCCTCGTCAAACGTTGGCACATCCTTATATTTTGAGATTTTTTGCTTGATGACATCCGCCCCTTCTGACCGGACAAAGGCATCATAGCCATCGTACTTGTCTTTCACCTGCAAATAGTGTCCTAAATAGTCGACGACGAACTGCGGAATATCCTTTGCCGCCAGATACCCTAAAGCCTCTGCCAATTCTGTTTTCCCATGCGTGCGTGCCCATACCGTATAGGCGGGGTAAGGATGGTCGCCGACACGCCCGATGCGCCCGCTGAAACCCAAGTCGCTCCAAGCGCTCTGCGCACAGGAGTTAGAGCAACCGTTGATGTTAATCTTAATGTCGGGCAACTGGTCAAAATCCAGCCCGCTCTTCTCCAGTTGGCGGCGAATACCACTTACCAGTCCTTTAGGCAGACAAATGCCCAGACGACAAGTATCGGCTCCGGTACAGGAAGTCAGATTATTAAGAATGACCGGCGCATCGAGTGCCAGCCCCAACGCACGGAAGAACTGATAGACATTGGGCAGATATTCCTCAGGAATATTGCGCAACTGCATATTCTGGCGAGGCGTGAAACGAATCACATCATTGCCGAATGGTTCCAGAAAATCCGCTATCTCAGCAAATATTTCAGGCGACGCATTACCGTGCAAGAAAGGAATGACAGCGCAAAATCCGTTCCCTGCACTCTGTTTTTGCACATATCGGCGTTTCCATGCCGCAAACGACGCGCTCTCGTCCACTGCCGGAGCAAATGAAGGGGTCTTGTATTCGAACGGCAACACTGCAGGCTCAAAATCAAGCGAAGCGTCGCCAACAAGTTTACCATACTCGTCCAAGTATAACCTTACTGTTTCTTCTTCGCCGTTCTTATAGAATATATGACGTATACGCGCCTTGTACCTGTTTTTTCTGTTGCCATTCAGATTGAAGAAATTCTTGGCTGCTTTGGCAGCACGGAACAAATCCTTTTCGGGCAGAAAACTGAACACCTGCCATCCCTTGTGGGGATTGGAGGCCACACTGCCTCCCAACAAAACCTTGAAGCCACGCTTCCCGCCTTTGACAAGAGGAATCAGCCCCAAGTCTGCTACTAACGAGAAGTTAGCATCTTCTTCGTTGATGTCGAAAGCTATTTTCAACTTGCGAGGCATTGTCCATGAGTCTTTCTCTGCTATCAGACGAGTTGTAAGACCTACTGCATAGGGGTACGGGTCGAACGCCTGTCGGCTGCTGATGCCGCCCTGCTCGTTTACAAGCATATTACGTATAGTATTACCACCGCCTCCTTGTGTGGACAAGCCCACCTCCTGCAACGACAGCAAAGCCTTTGTTGCATCGTCTATATCTACATCGTGAATTTGCAACTCCTGACGCGTGGTGATGTGAATGTGCGAGCATCGGACTTGCGCTCCGACCTCAGCCACTCTGCGCAACTGACCTGGCGTAATGAGACCGCCAACACAGCGGATGCGCAACATATAATGTCCATCCTGACGTTGCTCGTAAATACCCATCGGTACACGATTCGACTTGAACTGACCGCCAGTTATTTCGCCTGCTTTATACTTCTCGATGATTGACTTGTTGTACTCAATATCTGCAATCAATGTGTCTGGTATTCTATACATACTCCTCCTTTTTTAAAATTTCTTTCAATGAAAAACGATGCAAAGATAAAACATTTTTTTCATTTACCTACTAAAATGGTAGGTAAATGAAAAATACTTAATAAGCGGTCTACCTGCGGCAACGATGGTGAGAATACGGGCGACAAAAGACACCTCCACATACCATTATGCTTTATTTCCAGCCGAAAAAAAAAGCATAAGCAGCAAAACACTTGTTCAAGCATACACACGATGGACAGTTATGAATATTTTTTTACCATCCGTGTTATTTTTTTTGCTATTTTTGTAAGTTTTATGACGAAACTTCATTAAAAATGAAAAAATACAAACTGATCAACAACATTTCGGCGCTCGTGGTCTTTGCCATTGCATGGGTCACCTACCTGCTGACCATCGAGCCTACCGCAAGTTTTTGGGATTGCGGTGAATTCATTTCTTGTGCACACAAACTGGATGTGGGACATCCGCCCGGAGCACCATTCTTTATGCTCGCAGGCAAATTCGCCTCGCTGTTCGCTTCGGATGTCACCAAAGTGGCCATGATGGTAAACGCCCTGTCTGCCACCTTCAGCGCACTTACCATCCTGTTTCTTTTCCTCTCCATCACGCACATGGCAAAGAAACTTGTGCAAAATGAAGACAAAACGCTCACACTCGCTCAAACAATAGCCGTGATGGGCGCTGGAGCAGTTGGAGCATTGGCCTATACGTTCTCCGATACATTCTGGTTCTCTGCTGTCGAAGGCGAAGTTTACGCCTTTTCGTCATTGTTCACAGCTGTCGTATTCTGGGCCATCCTCAAATGGGAAGAGAACTTCGCCGGCGAACATTCCGACCGTTGGCTGGTATTCATCGCCTATATGATGGGACTCTCCATCGGCGTGCACCTGCTCAACTTGCTGGCCATTCCTGCCATTGTCATGGTGTTCTATTTCAAGAAATACGAAACCACATGGAAAGGTGTCGCCGGAGCGCTGCTCGTATCTGTATTGCTGCTCGGAGCTATCATGTACGGATTCATACCTGGGTCCATCGAAGTAGCCGGATGGTTTGAACTGCTTTTTGTCAACGGATTCGGATTCGGCTATAACTCAGGCGCACTCGTCTATTTTGTGCTGACAACCGGCATACTCGGATGGGCCATCTACGAAACATACTCAGGAGAAAGCGCACAACGCATGAAACTGTCAGTTTTCTGCGCCATCGTCATTTTGGGCGTTCCGTTCATCGGCAACAGCTGGCTGATTCCGTTTTTCGTCATCTGCGCACTCATCTACTGGTTGTTTTTGCGCAAAGACTACTCGCAGCGCATACTTCATCTTACTGCAGTATGCCTCGCTATGCTTTTTGTGGGCTACTCATGCTACACCGTCACCATCATCCGTTCGCTCGCTAACCCATCGATGGACCAGAACGGGCCGAACAATGTATTCGCACTGCGCAGCTACCTCGGACGCGAGCAATATGGCGAAAGTCCTCTTTTCTACGGACAATACTATAGCGCAGAACTTAAACTGGAAACCGAGGGCAATTACTGCGTGCCCGTAGCCGACGAGACCACCGTTTGGCGAAAAGATACCGTTGAAAACGGCAAAGCGCACTATGTACCGTCTGTACAGAAACACTACAAATACGACAGCAAATTCTGCACACTGTTCCCTCGAATGTGGAGCGCACAACCTTCGCATATTTCGGAATACAAAAACTGGGCTGACATAAAAGGACACACTGTTCAACACGACCGCTGCGGAAGAAACATCACAGTTACGGTGCCAACCTTTGGTGAAAACCTCCGATTTTTCTTCAACTACCAGTTGAACTACATGTACTGGCGCTACTTTATGTGGAACTTCAGCGGACGGCAGAACGACATACAAGGCAACGGTGGAATAATGGACGGCAACTGGATTACCGGATTCGATTTTATCGACAGCGCCATGTATGGCGACCAGACCACCCTGCCCGAAGACTACGCCAACAACAAAGGACGCAACAAATACTATATGCTGCCGCTGCTGCTTGGATTGATAGGTATCTGGTATCAACTGAAGAAAGGCAAAAAAGGTACAGAAAGTTTCACCGTCACCACCCTGCTCTTTGTACTGACCGGCATCGCCATTGTGGTGTACCTAAATCAGACACCGCTGCAACCGCGCGAACGCGACTACGCTTACGCCGGTTCGTTCTATGCCTTCTGCATCTGGATTGGCTTGGGCGTGCTGGGCATTTACAGACTGCTCGACACGCTTCTTGCAAACAAGAAGCTGAACACGGCGAAAGCCATTGCCGCCTCACTGCTCTGCTTGGGCGTGCCGGCACTGATGGCTGCCGAGAACTGGGACGACCACGACCGCTCGAACCGCCGCACATGCGCCGATTTCGGCTACGACTACCTGATGTCGTGCGAACCTAACGCCATCATTTTCACTTACGGCGACAACGACACATTCCCCTTGTGGTATATGCAAGAAGTAGAAGGCGTGCGCACCGATGTACGCGTGTGCAACCTCAGCTATCTGCAAACCGACTGGTATATCGACCAAATGAAACGGCAATATTACGAGTCGATGCCGCTGCCCATCAAAGCACAGCGAAGCGTCTATGCCGAAGGCGTGCGCGACTACGCACAGGTGAACACTGCACAATCGCCCGTCAGCGGATACGAACGGTTTGCCGATAAAGTCATCGACCTCAACACCGCCATGAAATTCTACGAAGGCAAATCCGGTGAGAATGGACCTTTCATGCCTACCCAATACCTGTACTTGCCTGTAGACAAAGAACAAGTGCTGAAGACGGGCACCGTAGATGCTGCCGAAGCTGCAAAAATCGATTCCGTCATTCCTATTACTTTGGGCTCCAGAATCATGAAAAACGAATACATGATTCTCGAGATGCTGAACAACAACAACTGGGAACGACCGATATACTACGCCGTAACGGTAGGCAACGAGTGCAACCTCGGGCTGAAGCCCTATATGCGCAACGAAGGACTGGCAAGACGCATCACGCCTATTGCCGACTCGCTGGGTGTAAACATCGAGAAAATGTACGACAACATGATGCACAAATTCCGCTGGGGAAATGTGAGCGACCCTAACGTATATCTCGACGAGAACAACCTCCGCATGTGCGGAAACATGCGCCGATTCTTCGTGCAACTGGCCGATGCTCTGGTAGCAAAAGGCGATAAGAAGCGTGCCAAAGAAGTGCTCGATCACGCCATGGAGGTAATGCCGACAACAACTGTGCCCTCGGACTACATCATCACCGCCGTAGCCGAAGTTTACTACAAAGCGGGAGACAACGAAACTGCCGACAACCTGCTGCAAGAGTTGGGACAGAAAACGTTGCGTAATCTGGAATGGTATTTCGCCCTCGACAGCAACAAAAAAGCCGCTGCAAGAATGCAAATTCAAGAAAACATGGGTATTCTGCAAAATATCACATTCCTAGCGCGCGACTACAAGAGAGAGAACATGGAAGAAACTTATCTGCCAGCTTTTGAGAATTATTATCCAAAGTATGTAAACTTGAATAAGTAACAGCATGTTCATCGAGCAACCGAGTTTCTATCTGCGCATGTTCTATCCACACGCGCTGTGGCGAAAGAACAAAAATGAGAAAATGGTGTACCTCACTTTCGACGACGGACCTATCCCCGAAGTGACGCCATGGGTGCTTGACGTGTTACGTGAAAACGGCGTGAAAGCCACTTTTTTCTGCGTAGGCGACAATGTGCGGAAACACCCCGAAGTGTTCGAAATGCTGAAAAACGAAGGGCATCAGGTGGGCAATCATACCTACAACCATTTGCCAGGCTTTTTCAAAGACGCTGATTTCTACATCGACAATGTAATCAAGGCCGACCAGCTCATTCAAAGCAAACTGCTGCGACCGCCTCATGGACACATTACCAGAAAACAGTATCACCGATTGCGCAATATGGGATTCCGAGTAGTGATGTGGGACTTAATCACACGCGACTACAACGCCAAGCTATCGCCCGAACGCATACTCAACAATGTGAAAAAATATGTGCGCAACGGCTCGATTATCGTTTTTCACGATTCGCTGAAGGCTGAGAAAAACATGCGTTACGCCATGCCACGCGCCATAGAATGGCTCAAAGAACAAGGATATGAATTCGGAACATTATAAAAACAATTAATAATTAACAATTATAATAATATGAAAATCTTACTTTTAGGTTCAGGTGGTCGCGAATGCGCCATAGCATGGAAAATAGCACAAAGCAAGAAAGTCGAAAAACTGTATATCGCACCCGGAAATGCCGGGACCACGGCGTACGGCGAGAACCTGCCGATAAAAGCCGATGATTTCGAAGGACTAAAAAAAGCCGTTATCGACAACAAAATCGACATGGTAGTGGTTGGTCCGGAAGACCCGCTGGTGAAAGGAGTTGTGGATTTCTTCCGTGCCGACAGCGCTTTGAAAAACATCCCTGTCATCGGCGCATCAAAGAGCGGCGCGCGTCTCGAAGGGAGCAAGGATTTTTCCAAACAATTCATGATGCGCCACAACATACCCACCGCAGCCTACAAGAGTTTCACCTCGGCAACGCTCAACGAAGGCATCGCTTTCCTCAAAACCTTGAAAGCGCCTTATGTGCTGAAAGCCGATGGTCTGGCCGCAGGAAAAGGCGTGCTCATCATTGACAATCTGCCCGAAGCCGAAAACGAACTGAAAAACATGCTCGACGGGAAATTCGGCTCTGCCAGCAGCACAGTGGTTATCGAAGAGTTCCTCTCAGGAATAGAATGCTCCGTTTTTGTCATCTCCGACGGCAAGAACTACAAGATTCTGCCCGAAGCGAAAGACTATAAGCGCATCGGCGAAGGCGACACCGGGCTGAACACCGGCGGCATGGGAGCTGTTTCGCCCGTTCCGTTCGTCACCAAAGAGTTTATGAACAAAATCGAGACCAGAATCATCAAACCCACCATCGACGGACTGGCGCAAGACAATATCGACTACAAAGGCTTCATTTTCTTCGGTCTGATAAACGTAGGCGGCGAACCATACGTGATAGAATACAATGCACGCATGGGCGACCCCGAGACTGAAGTCGTCATGCTGCGCATCAAATCAGACATTGTGGATTTGTTTGAAGGCGTAGCCAACGGGAACCTCAACGAAAAGACCATTGAATTTGACGAACGCGCTGCCGTAACTGTCATGCTCGTATCGGGCGGATACCCTGGAGACTACGAAAAAGGCATCGAAATTTTCGGCACCGAAGATGTGAAAGACAGCATCGTTTTCCATGCAGGAACAGCCATTAAAAACGGCAAACTGGTAACGAACGGAGGCCGTGTGATTGCTGTAAGTTCGTACGGAAAAGACAAAGAAGAAGCCTTGGCACAATCGTTCGAGAATGCCAAACGCATCAAATTCGACAAAATGTATTTCCGCTCGGACATCGGTCGCGACTTGAAATGACAACATCAGAAGCCCGTCCGTACGGACGGGCTTTCATTCTAAAAAAACATCGCCGTGGACAAATATTTCTTGAAAAAGCTCATCGCCCCAAACCAATATACTTTCATCGGTATATCGGCACTGGCTACTATTATGTTTTTTTCTACATTCCTGCAACGAAAAGTCATCGTTTCGGGAACTGACACTTTTCTATCGGCTTTAATAAACGACTATCTGGCAGCAAAATCGCCTGTACTTGTTTCTGCCATATATACAGCATTAGCGGTGACAATCGCACTGCTCATTATCAAGGTGAACGAAAATTACAGGTTTATTCATCGCCCTACTATTGTGCCTACATTCATATTCATGTTCTTCATCACCTTTTCAGAATACGATGTCAGACTGAATGCCGGACTGATAGGCGCACTTTTTCTGCTGCTGGCGATGAACAGTTTTTTTGTGATTTTCAGGCACGGCAACATTCTCAAATGCCTGTTCGACACGTTTTTCATCCTGTCGGCCGGCAGTCTGTTTCATATCCACCTGCTGTTTCTGAGCGCTGTTTTCCTATTGTTCGTCTTTTTTTCAGGAAGTTTCAATATACGGCATCTGTTTGCGGCACTTATCGGGTTTATCACTCCGCTCGTCATCGTTGTACCTATTATCGTAGGTCTGGGATACGGCGAAGAATTCTTGATTTACACCAACTACGCAACAATGCTGAGCTACAATGTGATGCAAAGCTGGAGCTTCTCTCGAATATTCTATTCTGTTTTCTTCTTCATCGTAATTTTTGTATCCATCGCCTTTTTCTACATGACGAATCTGCGCGAAGAGACTCGAAACCGCCGAACGCTGTTTTTCATCTTTGTGCTTACAATTACACTATGCGTGCTTGGAATTTATCAGATGAAGAACTTTTTCACTTATTATCCCATCTTCATCCTTTGCATGAGTCTGTGTTCTGGATATTATTTCAGCCTTTGCAAAGCAAAATACATCCGACATCTGTTCGCATTCTTCTTGGCCACTCCTGTGCTGTTCTCCATCTATTCATACCTGACAATCGGTCAGTAAATCACCCCGCCCAGCCTTCACAACAGTTGAGCAATGCAGTGTTTAGAAATGTTCCTTCCAGATTGATTTGATAGGATAAAGCAATCGTTCGATAAGACGCAGATCTTCGGTGATGATTTCACCAACACCTGACATTTCTTGCGTTAAAGGAAATACTTTCCGATAATTTGATTCCATTGTAGGTATTGCTACCTCGGCACAATAAACTGACTTCCCTGCAAATTCATCACCCTCGGTGATTGGCACCAAGGATATGCTTTTTACCGTACCTTCTAAAAAACCGTATTCCATATATGGGAAATTATCAACTTTAATGTTGACACGCTGTCCCTCTTTCACTTTTCCCATTCCATCTGACGGAATATAGAGTTTACCGATTATATCTGTTGATGACTGAGGAATGATGGTAGCAACCACTTCATTAACTTGAACCGCCTGATTCTTGCTCCAATATCTGGAGAATGTCACCCTTCCTTGTATAGGCGACACCAACAGATACTTCTTTTTCCACAAATCCAATTGACTCAAGAATGTTTTATATGCCACGTCTATGGACAGTTCTGCTTTTCGGTAATCTTCATCCTCTTGTTTCCGTAAATCCAAGATTTCTTGTTGCAATTTATTAATCTGAAGTTGAACTGATATTATCTGGGAATTCATCTCCTCAAACAAAAGCCCCTGAGACAAAAAATTTTGTTCTGATTGCTCATACTCATATTTTGAAATCGCTTTTTTTTCAAAAAGCATAGCATTCCGTTCTCTTTGGATTTTTGCAAAATCAGCATTCTGTTTCAATATTTCCAATTGTTTACGCAATTGGGCCATATATGCCTCTCTGTCAGCCATCTCTTGTCTGACAATAGCCATTTGTTGCTGATAAAGACGAATTTCACGCTTATTTTTCAACAATTGCACAGTCTGTAAAAAATCGGCGTAGGAAGTCTGGCATTCGCCAAGGTTTAAATCCTTTCTGCAAGCAAATTCATACGGCGATTTCAAGGTGTCTAAAATGTTGCAAAGATATGTATAATCCGTATAGTTTGCCGTATTTTCAAGTACAGCTATCACTTCTTCGGGCATGACTTTCTGCTTCTCTTTAACAAAAACATCCGTAATTTTCCCCGACACTTGAGCTTTGAGCGGTGCAGGGGGATTTATTGTTGTAATCACTATACGAGATACTATAATGTCGGGATATTTGAACACAAACGACAACAAAAGCAGCAGCAACAAAACAAAAGCGATGAGTATTGTTCCCGAACGCACAAGCCACGAAGGAGGCTGCCCAAGTACTTCTTGATACTCTGCACTGCGTAGTTCTATTTCCTTTTTATCTTCTTCCATTTCAATTTCCCAACTCTAACTGGTTTTTCACTAAGCGATAATATGCCCCCTGTTTTGCCGTAAGTTCTTCATGCGTACCCTGCTCCACAATCTTTCCTTTTTCCAGCACCACTATATTGTCGGCATTGCGTACCGTACTGAGACGATGGGCAACGACAACCACAGTACGCCCTTGAGTGAAAGCGTTCAATTTACCCATAATTTCTTTTTCGTTATTCGCATCAAGAGCATTTGTCGCTTCATCGAAAAACAGATATTCCGGATTCTTATAAACCGCACGCGCTATCAATATACGCTGTTTCTGACCTTGACTAAGTCCATTCCCTTCGCTGCCGATTTTCGTATTATATTTCAACGGCAGACTTTCGATAAACGATTCTATATTAGCAGTTTCCACCGCATAACGCAGCCGTTCTTTGTCTATAGTTTCAACGCCAACGGCTATATTGTTCGCTATCGTATCGGAAAAAATAAAGCCCTCTTGCATCACCACTCCGCAGTTCTGTCGCCAGAATCGGTTGCCATAATTCTTCAGATTGGCACCCCCTACCAAAATATCACCCTCTATCGGAGAATAAAATCCGAGCATCAGTTTTATCAATGTGGTCTTACCGCTACCACTGCCACCAACTATTGCGGTGGTTTTCCCTTCGGGTATCAACATATTAAAGTTTTCCAACACTTTGCTGGAATGCGGACCCGAATATTGAAATGAAACATTTCTTATTTCAATGCTCTTATCTTGTGGCAGTTCATGTAGCAACTCCTCTGGGTGCTGTTCTTCATCTTCCTTTTCTTGGATTTCACCCAACCGTTCCAATGATATTTTCGCATCTTGATAAGAATGTATGAACGACACAATATTATCAATCGGTGAATTTAATTGACCGATGATATATTGAACTGCCGACATCATGCCAAGTGTAATATCACCGTTCACTACCGACGAAGCGGCTAAGAATGTAACCAATATGTTCTTTCCTTCGTTGATGAAAGAAGCACCTGCCGACTGATACTGTGCCAAAGACAAATTCTTAACATTCACCTTAAAAAGTTTCACCTGTATTTGTTCCCACTCCCAACGCTTCTGCCGTTCACAACCGTTCAGTTTTATCTCCTGCATGCCATTGATAAGTTGCACCAGCGTAGATTGGTTTTGCGACAATTGCAAAAACTGCTTGTAGTTCAAATCCTTACGCTTTTTCAAGAAAATCATCACCCATGCCACATACAATGCACTTCCTACAAAGAAAACACTGAATATCTTCAAGTTATAGAAAGCTAACACTGCGCCGAAGACCATGATATTGATAAACGAAAACAAGGTAGATAGCGTGGACGACGTAAGGAAATCCTGTATCTTGCTGTGGTCTTGAATACGTTGAAGCAAATCGCCCATCATCTTTGTATCGAAGAAACCAATGGGAAGTTTCATCAATTTCATCAGGAAATCCGAAATAAGAGAAATATTCACACGACTGCTTATATGCAACAATATCCACGAACGAATAAACTCTATGCTCATCTGACCCACAAACAAGAACAATTGGGCGATGAGTACAAGGTAGATGAAATGGATATTGTTGGTATTGATACCCACATCCACAATACTCTGCGTGAGAAAAGGGAGCAATAACGCCAGCAAAGAGCCGAACAACATGCCTACCACAAGTTGAACTAGCAATTTTTTATACGGCTTAACATATTGGAGAAGAAACGCTATCGATTTTCGGTCGTTTTTTTCATCTTCATTCTCGTAAAAAGCGGGAGTCGGCTCCAGTATCAGACACACACCCTGCTCCTTGCCACCACGATGCGTACTGACAAACGCCGCCTCAAATTCTTTTCTATTTAGCACAAACTTGCCACCCATAGGATCCGCCACATAAAAGCGGGGTTCTTTCTTGACCATCTTTACATCATACAGCACTACGAAATGAGCCTGCCGCCAATGCAGAATGCAGGGACCTGGGAATTCGCTTGCCAGTGTATCGCTGTCGCACATCACTCCCATTGTACGAAAGCCGATGCTCTCTGCCGCCTCAGATATGCCATGCAGCGAAACGCCTTCACGCGTAATGTAGCATTTTCCGCGCAACGACTCTATGCCATACAGTTTGCCATAGTATTTGGCTATCATCCGCAGACAAGTCGGACCGCAGTCCATTACATCAAGTTGAATATATAAAGGGAATGATTTAAATTGCATCTTATTCACTTGTTTGGCTATGCCAACTACCACCAAAATAATGGATTGCAAACGCTCGCTCTATTTTCTTCTCCATTACTTTATTCATTTTCCCACGCAACAAATTTTGCACCTCGTAAATACATAAAGGAGATAACAATTCTGCTGGCAATAGAGTAATTTCATCCATGTTAGGATAATTCTCATACATACGAGTTAGCATAAAAGGACCCGTTGTCTCCATAACTTGCAACGCTTTATTAGGAAACCTCCGCTTCTCGCCCTGTTTTATCGTTTTTATTATTGTATCAAAATACGGATGGCGTGGTACAGAAGCCATCAAAGCATTCCCTAGAATAATATTCTTCTTATTATCTACCGCATGTTCTGATGGTTCCAAGCCCATACAACAAGTAGAATTATTTAACAATGAATCAATCGGTTCGATACATTCATAATCCATATCAACATACAAACCACCAAAATGATACAATATTAGATAACGGATAGAATCCCATCGTTGTACATCATATGGAAATCCATAATAATAAGGAATAAAATCTGGATAATATTCCTTTAAAAAATCATCTATGGACTCTTTATTCCAAAAACGATACTCCCAATTAGGATGAAGACTTCTCCATGTCTTAGAAAGTTCCAATAAATCTTCTGGGATTTTCCCTTGAGAATCCTTACAAACATATATTTGATGAATGATTTGCGGAATCTTCCTCTCAACTTTGCTCGAATTAAGCAATTTTCCTTTCAAAAACAAAAAACCGTCATCTACAACTTCTTGAAGTTCTGAAGTATCAAATTCATACACTTGCGTTTTATGATCTGCACAAACATTTGGATACATCATAGAAGGAGAAAGAATCTCATTTATATTTCCTGTTTTGAATTTTACTGAAGGCAACTCATTTTTAAAGGGAAACATTGGATAATCTACCCCTATTGTTTCTATCATATTTACATTTGGGACAATTGATAACCGATTATTTACTATGTTGTGAAAAATAAAATTTATATTCCAAAAGTCTGGAGCATAAAAATTTGCAACTTTAAAACATTTAAGCCACAATTGTTTGAAAGGTTTGTATGAATACGAAGAACTCAAAAAATCAGACATCTCAATTAGCGGATATTTTAGAATACTTTCTTTAACATGATTCCACACTCGCCGCCAACTCGCCCAAGCTTTTATTTGCGTTAATGCAGAAAAATAATAATTTCCATCTCCATAAGACACTCCATTTTGGACATTTACTCCACCGACTTGTCCTATACGCTCATCTTTTCTGTATTTGTCTAACATAGCGGAACAAAAGCCAAAGAAACTTTCGGATGGCAAACAATTATCATGCAAAACGATTCCTTCCTCCTCTTTTTCAAAAAAATAGTCTATGGCAACCCCTGCTGCCTCTGCCAGTTTTTCATTATCATTTTTAATCTGAAGCACATCTATACTGCATTGCCAATCAATTTGCGGCACAACATCTTCTGTGCGACTATCTTTACTCAGCAAAGCGACGTACAATTTATCTGGAGAGAGTGGTCTTATTGCTGATATCACTCTTGAAGTAACCTCTTGCGGATTAAACACAAGGAGCATAATTGGTGTTTTTTTATTGTATTGCAACATCTTTTTCTACAAAGACTATACTGGCATAATCGCCTTATTCAACACTAAACGTTTTAAACAATTCTTTATCAGCTTTAAAAAATCTTCATAATGGTTCTCTATTATCTCATTTTCAAAACATTGAGAAATCGTCCTTAAAAACACTCTCATTTGCACTGGCTTTTCTAATTTTTCCAAAACTATATTATCCAACTCGTCTATATCATATAATGAAAAACCGTTGTTAGAACACTCAGGAATAACCAAATGATAGAATGTTCCTTTCTTAAATTCCAAATTCTTATAATATTCGGTACTTGCTCGATAAACCTTATTAAACTTGCCACTCCAGTTATATTCAGAATTAAGCACTTTCGTCATTGGACATTTAACGATTACACTATCGTAAAAGTCATTGTTATCAAAGATTGTTCTGTTCCATTTAAGAGATTCTACGTCTCTTTTATCTAAATCTGAAAAAGGAAATTCTTCTTTTAGAAAATCAAGCAATTGTTTGTAAAAATCATCAAAATCTTTCTGTTCTTCATGCGTTTTCAATATTCTTTTCAGAAGCAACAAATTCGTATTCTCATTCTCTTTTAATTCCCTATTTTTATTTTCAGTGCAATATCCACAAAAATTTTTACTTGTAGCGACATTTTTTTTATGTAACAAATCCAATATCCTGTAATAATAGTCTGGGTATAGTTCTCTTAACTTTGCAGACATCTGAATGCAAGTAAATTCATCTTGCTTATAATCGCCCAACAAATGAAGATAATTTATTTCGTATGGCACTCTATGAATATCCCCCATATTAGTATATCCGTTATCTTTAAAAATTTCCTTGAAATACACTTTTACAGGAATTCTTTTTTCATTAGCTAACGCATAAAACAAATGTTGCTCAAAAAAAACATTAAACATACTAGTGTTTATATGTTTAAAATTTTGCTTGTTCTTTTCAATGTACTCAAATGCAAGTTTTGTATATTCCTTAAAAAAATCGATATCCTGCCCTCCTAAAATCCCCGCATTTACTGCATATATTGGTTTTGAGAACTCAAAATCATTCTTCACACAAAGGGGAATATAACTAAATTGCCTCTGAATTTCTTGTTGAGTCGCAGCATAATACTCCGTTGCCACCTCTACATTCTGTCCTATTAACGGACTGCATAACAACGATTCGTCAAATTTATTAAAGAGGAAAACATCTCCGTCAATGTGAAGAAAAGGTTCCTTTTGTAAAGAATATGTATAAATTTTAGACAATGCCCAAAGTTCATTATGAGGAAGCTTTAGATTGTCGTGTGAAATATGAACTTTAGAATAAGGCAATCCGAGTCTTTTTATCAGAAGGTCTGCTGCTCGTGAATTTGCATATAACTCCACTTCACCATACAAGTCTTTCAATAATAAGCAACTTAATGCCCAACTCATTAAATGATATTCAATCGAAGCCCATCCAAAAGTATCTTTAAATGCATCTTTGGCGTTGTCTATGTATAGTGTTTGAATAAATTTCATTTTATAGAATTAGGTGTAATATTGCAATTTTTCACTCTTTTACAAAAGACTTGTATTTAACTATCTTGATTTTTCCGATTTTTTTGAGTTTTCGTACATCAAAACGTGTTTTATCTCCTGCAATAGTGACTATCAAAGGTCGGTTGGCGATGTATTGCGTATGAAAATTCTTTAGGTCATCTAAATTCGCTTCTTTCAGCCACTGAATTTCTTGCGGGCGTGGGTCTTGTGTATATCCTTCTTCTTTCCAATTCTTTATTATAGAAGGAATGTCTCGAAAAGTGTAATAAGTAGATTCTCTGTGTTTGATGCTCGCTTCTTTTGCAATTTCGAATTTCGAAGGGCGTTCCGGAAATTTAGTTGTTAATTCTTGCATTACTTCGCATCCTTCTATTGTTTTGTCGCATTGCGTTCCTAACATAGCCAACATATAGCAAGGGCGACGATTTAAGTAGTCGTAAGTAAAATAGCTATACGCAGAATAACCTAAAGAGCGCAATTCTCTTACTTCTTGAAAAATTACGCTTCCCATCGAACCACTCATATATTCGTTATAAAGTGAGCTGATTGCTTTGTCTTTTCCTTCTATTTTTTTACTTTGTATGTAAAAATAGATATTGCTTTGCGAAAAGTCTTTGTTTGAAGCTATTATTATGCGACTTTTTTTCTGGTTTTGCACTGGTCGCAGTGTTCGTTCTCCTTTTTGTGCATTGTCGGTGAATAGATAACTGTTTTTTATTATTGTTAACAATTCGTTTGGCGTATGATTACCAGTGTATGTAACATAGCCGTCATATGTAAGAGCTTTGCTTATGGTATCAAGCAGTTGCTTGCCCGTATATTTTTTTAGTTGCTTCATACTTGGTTCTGTGAGGTATGCAGAACGATTGCCATATTGTACATAGTTGAGCAATGCATATCCCCAATAATTGGCATATCCTTTATTACTTTTAGTGTTGTAATTTTTTTCTTGAATAAGATTTTGTATTTTTGTTTCGTCATTGGCTGGATTGAAAAGTTTGTCTTTACAAATTTGCACAATGTGTTCAAGGTCTTTTTCAAAACCAGACAAATGTATATGAAATTCCTCGTCGGTGGAATAGACCTCCATTTTGGCTCCGATTGTTTGCAAATCCATCTGAAACTTATCGAAAGAAATGCACTTGCTTCCTTGTAAATTGAGGTATTGAATGGCATAAATCAATGTGGAATCTTGCAAATTTCCGTAGTTGTATACGATATCTAACGAAAAAATATCATTATATGGATTAGGCGCGCAATAAAGTGTATAACTGTCGTTGTAAGCGATAGTTTTTACACTTTTGTCAAAATCTAATATTTTTGGTTTAATGGGGTTAACTGGTAGTTTTTCAATTTCTTCTGCGAACAAAGATTTCTTTACTGCGTTTTGCGAGGAAATAGCTCCCCATTGTGGCTTCGAAAGTTTTTCGGTAGTTTTATTCCCGATGTCAGACCTGAAAATCAAATGATTTGCTTGTAGGTATTTTTTTGCTGTGTTTATCAGATCATTTTTTGAAATTTTGCGTATGTAATTCTCTTGTTGAGCGTAGTCGTCGATAGGAATGTTTTTAGTAGCCAAATTCAATGCGATGTAAAAATTACCTCTCAAAGATTCTTTTTCTGTAATATAGTTGCGCAAGTATTCCATTTTTACGGCATTAAAAATCTCATCGCTAAAGTTGCCTTTGCATAAACTATCGATGGAAGTAAGAAGATATTGCTCTGCTTCTTCAAATGTTTGATTATCAGAGTTTGGAGCGTAAGAGATGGCAAATAATCCACTCTCTACATTTTCTATAAAAGAGGTTTGTGCATCTAAAATCTTTTTCTCGTTGCTTAACTTATCCAGCATTCCTGTTTTAGATTTGTTGCTCAAAATGTACGATAAAAGTTCCAACTGCATAGCATCGTTGTGGTCGGCATTCAATATTTGATAAGAAAGAAATCCTTTCTTTGTGGTGGTTTGTTGCGTTGTTACTATGCGATTTTCTTTTAATTTTTCAATGCTTAGATTGGTGCGAGTGTCCATTCGTTGCTGCGTTTCATCCACTGTAGTGTTGTCGCATAAATCGTTATGCAAATTCCCTATTGTATTATATAACAACGACTTGGCTTCTGTTGCCAAAAAATCGCCAACCAAAATCAACGTCATATTGTTTGGCTGATAATACTTACAAAAGAAATTCTTCATTGCCGATATTTGTGGATTTTTTAGATGATAAGGGTAGCCAACAATTTCTCGCCCGTAAGGGTGGTTTGGGAAAGCGGCTGCTAAAAAATCTTGGTAAAATACATAGTCGGGCATATCTTGATACATGTTGTATTCTTCGTAAATTGCTTCAAGTTCCGTTTGGAAAAGTCGGAAAACCGGATATCGAAAACGTTCGGTATAAACCGTCAGCCATTTTTCTAATTGATTGGCTGGAAATTTGTTATAATATACCGTAACATCTTTACTTGTAAAGGCGTTGATATTCTCGCTTCCGATGTTCGACAGAATTAAATCTACTTCGTTGGGTATGGCATATTGTGTGGCAGTATTGCTCAGAGAGTTGATTTTCAATAGCAATCCATTGCGTTTTGCCTCGTTTGTTGTGATGTGCAATGTGTCGTACAAATCACTGATACTATCAAGGTAAACTTTTTCATTCTCCCATTCTGTAGTTCCCATTTTATTTGTACCCTTAAACATCAAATGTTCCAAATAATGAGCCATACCAGTATTGTCTTCGGGGTCATTTTTGCTACCAGCGTGTACCATTACTGCTCCGTAAATTTCGGGTTGAGAATGGTCTTCCAGTAACAGAACCTGCATCCCATTGTCCAAATAAAAATTTGAGATTCTTCCCTGAACTTTTACCGAAAACGTATTAACTACAATAAAAAGCAGTATAAATAATATTTTTTTCATTATGTTTTATTCAAAAATTTCTCAAATTTAGCAAATAGACAATAGAAATCAAAGAGTACAATAGAGCACTACTATACTCCTTGAATTGTTGGATTTTAATCTTTCTTTTGGATTTTCAATAAAAATCCAAAATGATTTATATTTTTTAGTGGGTTACCATCCTCTATTTGGACGATTTTGATTTACATCATCAGGACATGGAAAATCCCCACAACTTCCACCACCTAAAATCATTTTCATTTGATTTTGGCTCATTTTTATACTCAATCCTTTTAAATCGATTTTTTTCATCTTCTTTATAATATTTTAGACACTACAAAAGAGGGGCTTTTTCTGTCAGATTATATAACAATTATTGATATTACAATCTACCATATGGATATCCACATCTTCCCGGATCAGGTATTGAGTCATGACTAGGACTGCCACTTCCACCACCTAAAACCATTTTCATTTGGTCCTGTGTCATCTTGACACTTAACCCTCTCAAATTAATTTTTTTCATCTTGTTTTGAATTTAAATTATCACAATACAAAAACATATATCAAAGGGCAATACCCTTTGATATATAAAACGAGAAATTATATTCTCACTACATGTCCCATTGAGTCATATCTACCTGGCGTTCCGTCAGGAAATGTCGGTTGTCCTGACCCACCACCTAAAACCATTTTCATTTGATCTTGTGTCATCTTAATGCTCAATCCTTTTAAATCAATTTTTTTCATTTTCTTATTTTTATTTTCTCCATGGACTAAATTCATAAAATCCGGAATTTTATGTTTGGTCACCCCATAGATTAGCAACCAAAAGAATCGTGAAAATTTTCACTGCAAAAGTAAAACAATTTTTTGGAATGTAAAATTATTTCTTTCTTTTTGTAAGAATATATTTTTCTTTATATTAAAAAGTGTAATGTATTTTCTTGTAATTTAATAAAATATGAAAGAAAATAATTTACATATTGGGAAATTAGTTCAAGACTTTGTAAAACAGAAGAATATCAACAGTGCACAATTAGCTAGAGAAATAGGGAAAACACGCCAAAATATATATGATTTATACAAAAGAGACGATGTAGAAGTAAAATTACTTCTTGCAATTTCAAAAGCACTGAAACATAATTTTTTTGAAGACATATACCCGGCTGCCACCAAAGAAACTTCTGTAGATGAAGTATTTGATGTACTGAAAAAATTGGTAGAAGAAAGAATATAGAATAAAGCAAACTCGCATTGCAGATTATTCTCTCCCGTCTCGTATCCTCTGCTCTGGCATCTTTAAAAACACAGTGTTGTCACCACGGTCTCACCCTGCCCAGCCTTCACGGTCGAGGTTGCGGTAGTTGATGGCTTCGGCCACATGCGGCATCTGTATGTCAGCACATCCTTCAAGATCGGCGATGGTGCGGCTCACCTTCAGTATGCGGTCGTAGGCGCGAGCTGATAGATTCAATCTGTTCATAGCCGTTTTCAGCAATTGCGTGCTGTCATTGTCGAGCACCGCATATTTCGCCATCAGTCGGGATGTCATCTGCGCATTGCAATGCACGCCCGGCACATCCTTGAAGCGCTCAGCCTGTATCTCGCGCGCCTTTATCACACGGTTGCGTATGGTCTCGCTCGATTCCGCCTTGCCCATTTCCGACAATTTGCCGAACGGCACCGGCGTTATCTCTATATGAATGTCGATACGGTCGAGCAGCGGACCTGAAATTTTGCCCAGATACTTCTGCACTACG
>SUXD01000035.1 GCA_015061145.1 Bacteroidales bacterium
TCTATTTTACTTTGATGAGTTTGAAAGGAAACCGCACAAGACAAAAGTTTGTTACGGTATCATCAGTGTCTTGATGCTTGTTGCGCCTTTGGCGGTAGGTTTCTATGTTTTTTAATATGTCCACAGGCATGAAGGATTTGGAAGGCTACACGTACGGCAGCGACGGCAAGTTTTACGCCACGGGCTGGCAAGGCAACCAATGGGTGAGCACAAGCAATGTGGTTAAGTATGGCCGTATGCTGGGTAGGGGTACGCTTGGAATTAGTGCTGTATTGACTGCTTATGATTTGCGTGAGGCTTATTTAAGATATTAAAGAAATCAACTGAGCCAATAAAAAGATTGGAACGTTGGTCATGTAACAAATCCTTTATAAAGAGAAGATTAGCTAAATTTGGCTATACTCCAGAATCAGCATCAGAATTAAATGAGAAAGTGTTTAACGATTCCGAGGGCGGTTGGAATACACATTATGCGATGTGGTGGCTTGGCTTTTCGATGTTTTTATGGTTTTTCGATGTGTATGTGATTATATGCGAAACGTTAGGGAAGAAGGCCGATACCGCTATACCATGGATTATAACGATAACTATCATATTTCTCATAATGTATATGTTCCTGTTCAAGAAGACGACAAAAGGAAAAATGTGTAAAGAGAAATATCTTTTTTACTTTGAGGAATTTGAAAGGAAACCGCATAAGACTAAGGTGTTGTATGGTGTTCTCAGTGTTATGATGTTTGTTTTACCATTGGTGGTTTTAACCATAGTGTTATGAATATGACAGGATGTTGATAATCAGCTGCTTGGGGAGTTGTGTTTTTTTGCTAAATTGAGATTTACTTGTAGAGAGTCGCGTCGCTTCGCGAGAAATTTTACAAATCCATTCAAATCAAACAAATCTCTTTTACAACAACTTTACTTTGTCAATTCAGCAATCAAACTCATAGGAAAGCGTTGTTGTTAGATTTGTAAAGATTTGTAAGATTTCTGCCCGTAGGGCAATCCTCCTGTTCGTCGCAGCGTTCTCGCTACACTGAACAGAATGGGCCAATTTGTAACCTCTAACGGTAGAGGCGGCGTTTGGAAATCGCAAATGCGACATTCAAATCAACAATATATAATCTTTTTGTATGTTCTGCTGTTTCGTCAGCGTTTTTTTGAAATTCATTTCTTATCTTTGTATTTTGAGTGTAAAGAAATGAAAATGAAACGATTTTTCTTGCCCTGTCTTTTGTTGATAAGCAGTGCGCTCTCGGCCCAGCAGATGCGCATCACGCCGCAGATATATAAACTGACGGAGGCTGCCACTGCCATCGCATCGCTGTATGTCGATACGGTGAAGGAAGATAAACTGGTGGGCGATGCCATCGAAGGAATGCTGCATAAACTCGACCCGCACTCAAGTTATATTCCCAAAGAGGAAGTGGCCAAAATGAATGAGCCGCTCGAGGGGAATTTTGAGGGGATAGGGGTGCAGTTCAATATGCTCGAAGATACGCTTTATGTCATACAGACCATTGCGGGCGGTCCTTCGGAGAAAGTCGGCATCCTGCCTGGCGACAGAATTGTGTATGTCAACGATTCGCTTATTGCTGGCGTGAATATGTCCACCACCGACATCATGAAACGGCTCCGTGGCAAAAAAGGCACTTCGGTGAATGTGAAAGTGGTTCGCCGTGGAACAAAGGGACTGATAGATTTTCGTATCATTCGCGACAAGATTCCTATATACAGCCTCGATGCCGCCTATATGCTGACCGACAAAACGGGTTATATAAAGCTGAACCGCTTTGCAGCAAACACCTATAAAGAGTTTCTGGAAGCACTGCTGAAACTCAAATCGCAAGGCATGCAGTATCTTATTCTCGACCTCAAAGGCAATGGCGGCGGATATCTGAATACAGCGATTGATTTGGCCGACGAGTTCTTGCTCAAGGATCAGGCTATAGTTTATACCGAAGGGGTGCATCAGCATCGTACGGTGGATGTGGCAACCTCTAGGGGATTCTTTGAAGAAGGGCGTTTGGCGGTACTCATAGATGAGTATTCGGCTTCTGCCAGCGAAATAGTGACGGGTGCCGTGCAAGACTGGGACCGTGGCGTAGTCGTGGGTCGCCGCAGCTTCGGCAAAGGGCTGGTGCAACGACCGGTGCCCCTGATGGACGGTTCAATGATACGCCTTACTGTGGCGCGCTACTATACGCCTACAGGAAGATGTATCCAACGACCATACGACGATGGTTATGAGAAATATCAACATGACTTGATAGACCGCTATAATCGTGGAGAACTGCAACATAAAGACAGCATCGTGTTCCCCGACTCATTACGCAAAGAGACTTTGCTTTTCAAAAGAACGGTTTATGGCGGCGGCGGCATTATGCCCGACATTTTCGTGCCGCTCGATACTTTGCGTTATACCGATTATCATCGCTCGATGGCCAACAAGGGCGTGATACAGAAGTCGGTCTCAAATTATTTCGATATTTATCGAAACGAGTTGAACGAAAAATATCCTTCGTTCGCCGAATTCAAGGCAAAGTATGAAGTGCCGCGTCAGTTGCTCGACATCCTTGTCGAAAATGCCAAGGCCGACGATGTGAAATTGCCCGAAGATCTTAATGAGATATTCAAAAATAAAATTCTGCTCACACAACTCAAGGCGATTGTGGCGCGCGATTTATGGGATATGCAGGAATATTATGAAATTGTCAATGTAGATGACGATATTCTGGCAGAAGCGTTGCGCATCATTGAGAATGGCGAGTTGTATGACGATTTGCTAATAAAACCAAAAATGAAGAATGAAAAATAATAGCGTTATGGAAACAGATCAGCATAAAATTTCGAGAACAATAGAACAACTTTCAACCTACGAATCGTTCAAATTCGCTTGCCATCAGAATCATGACGAGCAGCCGATGCCTTCAATAGAGGTGTTGGAAAAGATTGTTTCGCTAAATCGTTCCATCCTTTTCCCTGGTTATTTCGGGCCGTCTATCAAAAATGCCAAGACTATCCGCTCGCATATTGCTTGTGCTGTCGAGCAACTCAATGTGCTGCTCACCGACCAGATTCTGGCCGGATTGCTGTTCAACAGAAATGAAGATGACGAAGAAGGCCGGAAAAACCTTTTTGACAAGGCGCAAAGCCTTGCTGCTGAATATATTTCACGATTGCCGAAAATCAGAGAACAGCTGTTGACGGATGTCGATTCCACTTTCAATGGCGACCCAGCTGCCACCAGCCATAGCGAAATCATATTCTGCTATCCTGCCATTCGTGCTGTGACAAACTATCGCATAGCGCACGAACTGTTGTTGCTTGGCGTGCCTTTCATCCCCCGTATCATTACCGAAATGGCGCATTCCGAAACGGGTATCGACATTCACCCGGGAGCAAAAATCGGCAATTATTTCACCATCGACCATGGAACGGGCGTCGTGATTGGGGCAACAGCCGTCATCGGCAACAATGTGCGCCTCTATCAGGGCGTGACGCTTGGCGCAAAAAGTTTTCCGCTTGATGAAGATGGCAATCCTATCAAGGGCATTCCTCGTCACCCTATCATCGAAGACAATGTGATTATCTACTCCAACGCTACAATTCTTGGTCGAATCACTATTGGCGAGGGTGCTGTGATTGGCGGTAATATATGGGTGACCGAAGATGTGGCTAAAGGTGCGCGCATTGTGCAAAAGAAATAAGCTTGAAATGAAGAAAACTGTAAATCTGCTGTTGCTGTTCGCTTTGACGTTGTTCTCATTTTCATGTACCGGCAAGAGCAAATATCATTTCGATGAAGGACAAGTCTTTCACACTTATTATCACATTAAGTACGAGTGCGACAAATCCTTAAAAGACACTATCGTTGCCGAATTGGACAAGTTCAACAGTTCGCTCAACCCGTTCCTCAAAAATTCTGTCATCGACAAGGTGAACAACAATGTGGATGTTGAGGTGGATTCGTTTTTCAAGGAGGTTTTTGTGTGTGCGCGGCAAATTTCCGAAAATACCGATGGTATGTTCGACATAACATGCGCGCCGCTTGTCAACCTTTGGGGATTCGGTTTCGAAAACTTCGAGCGAGTTGACTCTGCCGCAGTCGACAGTCTTTTGCAGTTTGTTGGCTATCAGCGGATTTCGATGTCGCCCGAAGGGCATGTGCTGAAAGATGACCAACGCATCAAACTGAACATGTCTGCTATAGCCAAAGGCTATGCAGTGGATGTGGTTTGCCGTCTGCTCGAACGCTTCGGCGTGAAAAATTATATGTGCGAAATAGGTGGCGAAGTGCGCACTTTAGGCGTAAATCCTGCAGGAGAATCATGGAATATAGGCATCAACAAACCGGTAGATGACAACACTGGAACAATCTCCGAACTGCAAATAGTGTTGGCCTTGCAGGGAAAATCCATCGCTACTTCTGGCGACTATCGCAATTTCTATTATGGCGCCGACGGAAAGAAATATGCGCATACCATTAATCCGAAAACGGGTTATCCTGCCGAACAGAACATCCTGAGCGCAACAGTGATAGCCGACGATTGTATGACTGCCGATGCTTATGCTACAGCATTTATGACCATGGGACTCGAAAATACCATTTCTTTTTTAGAACAGAATCCGAATATATTGGCCTATCTTATTTTTCGTGACAATGATGGTCGTCTTGCAGAATATTGCAGCGACAGTGCGAAGAACTTAATCGTAAATCGCAAATAGTTTTATTCGCGGGTTACCTCTTTACAGTTTTTTCCAGAAATTGGGCATGAATAGAATGAGCATCGGGTAAATCTCCAAGCGACCCAATATCATAAAAAAGCACAAAATCATCCTGACAGGCGTCGAATACGTGCTCAAATCGCCGAATGTGATGCCAAAACTCGACATTGACATGGCTATGGCGTTGAAGGCTTCTTTGCCGTCGATGCCTAAAAATACGAGTATCAGACTGCCGATAAGCACCATAAGTACATACAGAAAGATAAACAGCAATACTGTGATGTTCATATTGTTGTCTATCACTTTTTCATTGAATTTTATCTTTTTTATATGGTTGGGATGTAGAATGGAATCCAATATCAAACGTATGTTTTTGAATAAAATCACAAAACGAAAAATCTTGATTCCTCCGGAGGTGGAACCGCTGCATCCTCCCACAAACATGAGAATGAACAAAATGGTGCTGATGGCAACGGGGTAACTGTTGAATTCGCTTGCCGAAAGCCCGGTGCAACTCACAACGCTTACGATAGAGAATATTCCTTCGCGAATAGCGTGTTCAGGATCCCAGTCGGTTTTCCATAGCAGCAATCCTGATGCCAGAATGCTGGCGAATATTATCAGCAGCCAGTATGCTTGCAATTCTTCATTGTGCCAGATGCGTTTGAATCGCCCTTTGGCAAAAGCATAGAAAATGCCGAATGATGTCCCTCCCATTGCCATCAGTATAATCATGATGTATTGGCAATAGGACGAGAATGAGGTTACATCATCGGTTGATGAACCGCCGGTCGAAATGGTCGAGAGCCCATAGCAGATACTGTCGAATATTTTCATGCCTCCGATGTAGAGCAGCGCCATGCCTATTATGGTCATGCACAGATAGATGAAAATGAAACGCCACACCATCTCGTTTATTCTTGGCAGCATTTTGCCTTGTGTCGACGATTCCAGCGAGAACAGTTTGTACCCGCCGGCATTCAGCGACGGAATAATCACTATCACTATCATCACTACGCCGATACCCCCTATCCAATTCGAAAAACAGCGCCAGAATAGGAATGATTTTGGCAGGTCGTTCAGGACGTAGTCGGGCAAAACCGAGGCGCCTGTAGTGGTAAATCCCGCCACCGATTCAAAAAACGCATCGGTAAAAGCAATGTCGTGCGCAAGAAACAAATAGGGCATTGTGCCGATAAGACAAATACTCAGCCATGCCAGCACTACCGACAAGTAAGCGTCCTTTTTGCTGATGCTCACATTTCTTATTCTGGCTATCAGGCGGAAAAAGACAGCACATACAAGCGAAAGTCCTGCCGATAGCGCAAAAGGGATAATGTCGTCACCGAGAAGAAATGCTGCTGCCGTTCCGCACAGAAAGACGCACAGCATAATAGAGAAAATCGTTCCTAATATTTTAAAGATAATCCCAATATTCATTTCTTGCTCTCAATTTTTCGAGGACAAAGATAAGCATTCTCCCGTTATAGTGTTATACAATTTCAAAATCCAGTTGCTTCTTGTCCAAGTTGGCTTTCACCACTCTTACGGTAAGCGGATCACCTAAACTGTATTTCTTTCCGCTTCGCTGTCCCACGATGCAATAGTTCTTCTCGTCGAGCGAGTAATAGTCGTTCCCCAATTCCCGAATGGGAATCATGCCTTCACACTTGTTTTCTGTGAGCTCCACATAAATGCCCCACTCTGTCACGCCGGATATGACGCCGTCAAACACTTTGCCCAAGTGATCTTTCATGTATTCCACTTGTTTGTATTTGATGCTGGCTCGTTCGGCATTGGCGGCCAGTTGCTCCATCTCCGAGCAGTGTTGGCATTGATCTTCTGTTTCGCTTGCGTTTGCGCTGCGTTGCTCTGCTGCATAGCGGTCGAGCAAGCGGTGTACCATCATGTCGGGGAAACGTCTGATTGGCGATGTAAAGTGCGTGTAATATTCGAACGCCAGACCATAGTGCCCGATGTTCTCGGTTGAGTAAATGGCTTTGGCCATAGAACGGATGGCAAGCGTTTCTATCAGATTCTGCTCTTTTTTCCCTTGTATATCGTCCAAAAGGTGATTAATGGCTCCTGAAACTTCACTGTTCTTGCCCGTTGTCTTTAGTTTGTATCCGAATTTTCTGATGAATTGCGAGAAGTTCTCCATCTTGTCAGGATTGGGCACGTCATGGATTCGGTACACAAAAGTTTTGGTTTTTTGCCCTTTTTTTGTTTTGCCTATATGTGTGGCCACTGTTTTGTTGGCAAGCAGCATGAATTCCTCCACCAAATTGTTCGCTTCCTTTTGCGTTTTGAAATATACGCTCAATGGTTTCCCTTTCTCGTCTATTTCAAAACGCACCTCTTCTCTGTCGAAAGCGATGGCACCGTTCTTGAAGCGCTCAGCTCGCAGTTTCTTGGCTAGTTCGTTCAGTTTCAGAATTTTCTCTTTCATGTCCCCCTCTCCAGTCTCAATTACACTCTGGGCATCTTCGTAAGTGAATCTTCGGTCACTCTTTATTACGGTGTGCGCAATGTTGTATTTCAGCACTTGCGCGTTCTCGTCCAAGTTGAAGATGACGGAATAGCACAATTTTTCCTCGTCAGGTCGGAGCGAACAGATAAAATTTGAAAGTCTTTCGGGAAGCATCGGTATCGTGCGGTCCACCAGATATACAGAAGTGGCTCTGCTAAAAGCTTCTTTGTCTATGATATCGTTAGGTTTCACATAGTGTGTCACATCCGCTATATGCACACCAACTTCCCATGTTCCGTCCTTCAGTTTTCTGATAGATAGCGCATCGTCAAAATCTTTTGCGTCTTTTGGGTCGATAGTGAAAGTGGGGACGTTTCGCATGTCAACTCGGCGTTTCACTTCATCTTTTGTAATGCCGGGCTCAATTTTTTCGGCGTATTTGTCTATCTCTTCCGGATAGGTGTAAGGCAGTCCGAACTCTGCCAGAATAGCGTGCATCTCGGTATTATTCTCTCCGCTGTCGCCCAGTATGTCAATCACTTCTCCCACAGGATTCTTGGCTTTGGCAGGCCATTCAATGATTTTCACAATAGCTTTTTGTCCGTCTTTCCCGCCTTTCAGCTTATCCATCGGAATAAAAATGTCGTTGGTGAGAATCTTGTTGTTCACAACCAAGAAGGCGGTGTATTTGGTGATAGAAAGCACACCTACAAAAGTGTCGCGCGAGCGCTCGGTCACTTCTATCACTTCGCCCTCGGGGGCAAATCCTTTGCGGCGGGCATACAGAAAAGCTTTCACCTTGTCATGGTTCAGCGCATGGTGCATCTTCGACTCGGGGATGAATATCAAGTCGCCGCCGTCGTCGGGGCGAAGGTAGTTCTTCACACCCTCGCGCTCTATCGTGCCCGTGATGAACCCTCTGCGCGAGTTTAGCTTATATTTGCCGCGCTCCGTTTCCATGATGAACTCCACATCGTGAAGATTGTTCAGCAGTTCTATCACCCTTTGGCGGTCGCTCGTCTTCTTCAACCCCAGCTCCGATGCCAGTTGCTTGTAGTTGTAAGTCTTTTGCGGGTTGTTGTTGAAGATGCTTTGCAGCTGCCCTTGTATCTCTTTCGTTTTAAACGATTTTTCTCTTTTCGATTTTTTCATATTGCCATTACGTTTTGTATCACAAATATAGCAAACAGTTTTGATTTTATGCACCAAAATCACTTTCTTTTGCCATATAAACAGCCGCTCTTTTGCAAAATGACAATGTGTATGGATAAATGTCAGCTTTTGCGATTCGTATTTTCAAAAATATTTTGTACATTTGTAACTGTATTTGAAAAAAATATAATTATGAGCGAAAATCAGGAACAGTCTAACTATGGTGCCAGCAGCATTCAGGTGTTAGAAGGTTTGGAAGCCGTCCGCAAACGACCGGCAATGTACATCGGTGATATCAGCGAGAAAGGGCTTCACCATCTTGTTTACGAAACAGTCGACAACTCTATAGACGAGGCTTTGGCCGGATATTGTACACACATCGAAGTGACAATAAACGAAGACAATTCCATTACAGTGTTGGACAACGGTCGAGGTATTCCTGTCGATATGCACGAAAAAGAGCACAAATCGGCTTTGGAGGTCGTGATGACTGTGCTCCATGCAGGAGGTAAATTCGACAAAGGCTCCTACAAAGTATCCGGCGGTCTTCACGGTGTGGGCGTTTCGTGTGTGAATGCGCTTTCTACGCGCATGCTCTCACAAGTTTATCGCGACGGGAAAATCTATCAGCAGGAATACGAGAAAGGAAAACCGCTCTATGCTGTAAAGGTGGTTGGCGAAACTAATTTGCGTGGTACCCGTCAGCAGTTTTGGCCCGACGGTTCTATTTTTACGACCACAACTTACAAGTACGAAATATTGGCGAACCGCATGCGCGAACTCGCATTCCTGAATGCGGGCATCACTATCACGCTGGCCGACTTGCGTCCCGATGAAGAAGGCAAAACCCGCCAAGAAACTTTCTACTCTAAAGAGGGTCTGCGCGAATTTGTCCGCTATATAGACGCTACACGACGCCATTTGTTTGATGATGTCATTTATCTAAATACCGAAAAACAAGGAGTGCCCATCGAAATAGCAGTGATGTACAACGATGGATATAACGAAAATATTCACTCCTATGTAAACAACATCAACACCATCGAAGGCGGTACACATCTGGCTGGTTTCCGTATGGCGCTTACCCGTACGCTGAAAACTTATGCCGACAACAATTGCAAGAAAGAACTTGAAAAACTGGAGAAAAATAAGATAGAAATCTCTGGCGAAGACTTTCGCGAAGGTCTTACCGCCGTCATTTCCATCAAAGTGGCTGAACCGCAATTCGAGGGGCAGACAAAAACAAAACTTGGCAACAGTGAAGTGCAAGGAGCCGTACAGCAGGCTGTAGGCGAAGCGCTTACAAACTATCTTGAAGAGCATCCGTCCGAAGCCAAAATCATCGTTGATAAAGTGATATTGGCGGCCCAGGCGCGAGTGGCAGCCCGAAAGGCTCGCGAAAATGTACAGCGTAAATCACCGCTTTCGGGGGCTGGCATGCCCGACAAATTGGCCGACTGTACAAGCAAAGATCCTGCTCTCAGCGAATTGTTCATCGTTGAAGGTGATTCTGCTGGCGGTTCGGCAAAATCAGGACGCGACCGTAAGTTCCAGGCCATCCTCCCGCTCCGCGGTAAAATTCTGAATGTCGAAAAAGTGATGACAAGTCGCGCATACGAAAGCGAATCTATCAGAAACATTTATACAGCATTAGGAGTGACCGTGGGTACCGAAGACGATCCTAAGGCATTGAACATCTCGAAACTTCGTTATCACAAGATCATCATCATGACTGATGCCGATGTCGATGGAGCACATATCGCAACACTGATTCTTACTTTCTTTTTCCGTTACATGAAAGAACTCATCGAGAATGGTTATGTGTATATTGCAACTCCGCCGCTTTACCTTTGTAAGAAAGGACATGTGTCGCAATATTGCTGGACTGAAAAGCAACGCCTTGACTTCATCGAAACATACGGAAGCGGAAACGAGGGAGGTATTATTCAACAGCGATACAAAGGTTTGGGTGAAATGAACCCCGAACAACTTTGGGATACGACAATGAATCCGGAGAACCGTACCTTACGCCAGATAAACATCGAGAACGCTGCTGAAGCCGACGCCATTTTCTCTATGCTCATGGGCGACGAGGTAGAGCCTCGACGCGATTTTATCGAGAAAAATGCAACCTATGCAAAAATCGACGCTTAATAAAGTTTATGACCATTATACAAATAGCCGCATTTTTGCGGCTATTTGTATATATATATAATGTATGAAAAAAATTCTTCTGCTCATATTTTCTTTTTGCTCTGCTGTTACGTTGGCCAATCAAGCCGACGAAATGGTCGAATATGCATCCAAACTTCTAGGCTCTTCCTATAAATATGGGGCAGAAGGACCTCGAAGTTTCGATTGCTCAGGTTTCACACGACATGTCTTCGGAAAATTCGGATATACGTTGAACAGAACAAGCGCTTCGCAATATGACAATGGCGTTTCAGTTAAGAAAAAAAATGTGCAGAAAGGTGATCTTATCTTCTTTAAAGGTTCTAGGGTTTCGTCGCCAAGCATAGGACATGTTGGCATCGTGGTCAGCGAGAAAGGCGAATCGCCAATCCGCTTCATACATGCATCAGTATCTTCAGGGGTCTGTATCGACAACCTTGAAAGCGATTATTACAGCCGCCGTTTTGTGGGCGTGGTTCGTGTGCTTGATGAAAAAGTAAAATCAGAAACAGAAGAAGAATTCCCGCACTCGCCTGCACTCAATGCCGAAGATAACGAAACAACATCTTCGCTGGCATATGTGGTAAAGCAAGGCGACACCATGTACAGCATCTCGCGTAAATATCAGTGCTCACTCGACGAGCTGCGCAAATCAAATGGTATGGCAAATGACGATATTAAGGTCGGACAGGTGCTGAAAATACCAACTCAGACATCCGATTCTGCTGCCGAACCAGTAATAGATATAGATAGAACATCGGGTGAAAAATCGGAGGTGGAGATTGTGGCGAACGACAAACCATTGTCTTCTTCTCGAGATACAATCGTTCATATTGTGAAAAAAGGTGAAACACTTTATCGTATTTCTAAACGTTATAACTGTACGCCAGACCAAATTCGACAGTGGAATAATCTGGAAAACCATATTATTAGTGTAGGCCAAGAGCTGAAATTGCTGTTTTCTGATGATTTTTAATTCATTGACTGCCAGTATCATATAAAAAAGTTTATTTTTTTGAAAAAAAACTTGCGATAAAGTTTGGAGCGTAACGCATAAGTTTCTACCTTTGCACTCGCTTTTGAAAAAAGAGCGGCCTCGCGAGAGAGGCGAAAAAAAAGTTTGAAATTTTTTCCTGA
>SUXD01000010.1 GCA_015061145.1 Bacteroidales bacterium
GCCATTATTTCCGCCTATTGCCCGAATCTCATCGTCACTTGTGGAAAAAATGGCGTATATATTTGTACACCAACATTTTGCAGACATTACAAAACACCTTCTGTAGAGGTGAAAAGTACCGTTGGCGCAGGAGATAATTTTAATGCCGGATTTATTTATGGCTTAAATAAGTACAACATTACAAAAAAAGTATTACCTTTGTTGCCGGAAAACAAATGGGACGATTTAGTTCGTTGCGCAATGGCGTTTTCGAGTAATGTCTGTTGCAGTCTGGAGAATTATATCTCTCATGAGTTTGCTGAGAACTTTAAATAATTGCCTCATTGTGTAATGGTAGCACAGCAGATTCTGGTTCTGTATGTCAGGGTTCGAGTCCTTGTGAGGCAACAAAAAAAACTCCGAGTTTTCTCGGAGTTTTTTTAATTCTAATCTATCTATCCAAGGTTAATGGCATTGCCATATTTTTGTTCAAAACACTACCAAGTCGCAAGGTGATGTTCTAGGAAGGACAGTTATTTCTATGTTGTGCCCGCAAAGTTTTTTTGAGGTGCATTCGTAGGCGAGTTCGGGCGTGTTGCTGTGACGGCTCAAGTGGCATAAGAATACATGCGTGAGCTGGTCGTTGCAGTTTTGGGCGAGAAAATTGGCGGTGTCTTCATTGCACAGATGCCCGCGTTCTCCGTCGATACGCACTTTCAGAAAATCAGGATAGTTGTTCTTTTCCAGCATTTGCTGGTCGTAGTTCGATTCAATGACAAGGATGTTGGCTTTTCTGAAATAAGCGGCTTGTTCCTCTTCTATATGTCCGAGGTCGGTGGCAATCACAAAGTTTTTGTCGTTGTATCTGATGCAGTAGCCCACATTGTCGTGTCCGTCGTGTGGCACATCAAAAGCTTCCACCGTGAACTCATTCAGTTGTACGGGTTTCTTTTTCTCGATAAATGTGCGTCCGTTGTATAGTTTTCCTTTTATGGCACGGCATTGGTTTATGCCGTCGAAAACGGCCTTTGTGGCATAAATAGGGAAGTGGAAATCGTTGCCGAAAGGCAGTATTCCTTTGATATGGTCGTAGTGGTCGTGTGTGATGAATACGCCGATAATGTTTTCTGTTGACAGCCCGATTTCTTTCAGTCTTTTTTTCAGTACGCGCGGTCCTATGCCGGCATCAATAAGAATGCCGTGCCGGGCATTGCCAAGATAGTAGCAATTCCCGTCGCTTCCGCTGGCGAAACTGATGAAACGAAGTCTGTCCAAGTGATATGGTTTTTATTGTTGCGTTTCGGTGGTTGTTGCTGTGTTTTTTGCAGCGGTTATTTCTTCCAATTTGTCGCTGTCGCAAGAGAGCACTCTGCCGGGGAACTTTTCGCACCAGTTCATGTTGTGTGTGGCCATGATGATGGTAGTGCCTTGCTTGTTGATGCTGTAAAGCAGTTCCATGATCTGCTGCCCTGTCACTGGGTCGAGACTGCCGGTGGGCTCGTCTGCCAGAATAATTTCCGGAGAGTTGAGCAGTGCGCGAGCAATGACGATTCGCTGCTGCTCGCCGCCCGAGAGCTCGTGAGGCATTTTGTAGCCCTTATTACCCATCCCTACTTGTTTGAGCACATTTTCAATCTGGGCTTCAATCTGGTTTTTCTGTTTCCAGCCAGTGGCTTTCAGCACAAATTCAAGATTCTTTTGTACCGAGCGGTCGGTAAGCAGTTGGAAATCTTGGAAAACAATGCCTAATTTGCGTCGCAAGAAAGGGATTTTCTTGGTTTTTATCTTGTTCAGGTTGTAGTCGAAGATAAATGCCTCTCCGTTGTTTACTGATAGTTCGGCGTAGAAAGTCTTCAGCAGCGAACTTTTGCCGCTTCCTACTTTTCCTACCAGATAGACGAACTCGCCTTTGTTTATTTCCAGATTGATGTCGCTGAAAACGATTTGCGAGTCTTGGCAGATTTCTACATTCTTATATTTTATAAGCGTGTTATTTTCCATATTTGATGTGTTGTTTATTTATAGAACGAAATTTTCAATAATAAAGTATAGTCCGGCTAAAATGAATATGACGGCGGTGATTTTGCGCATCCATGCTTCCAATGTGCGGATTTTGTCGTATATCTGTCCGATGTTGGATACGCAGTAAGCCACCAGAAAAGAGATTATCATAACGGGGACTCCACCGCCCAAGGCAAATGAGGTGGGGAGTATGAACGCATGCAGGTCGGAGACGCAAAGCGGAATGAGCATTCCAAGATAGATGAGCGTGTGCGGACAGAACGACAGAGAGAATAGCGCTCCCAGCATAAAGATGGTGATGTATGAACGCCCTCTGTTTTGCGTTGCCATGTTTTCTATTTTGTGGTGAAACGGCAGATGAAAATGTATGATGTCGAGCATGAGAAATCCGATGATTACCATCAGAAACCCGATGAACTTTTCGCCGTACTCCAGAATGAAATTGCCGAGTTTCAGGGAGTCGGCGCCAAAAAATACAATCAGGCTGAGCATGCCGAACATGGTCATTCTGCCGAGTGTGTATAGCGCCCCGCGTACAATCACTTCCCATCGTTTCTTCAAGTCGGTGCTGATATAACTGATGGCGGTGATGTTCAGTGCAAGCGGGCAAGGGTCGAATGTAGACACAATGCCAAGCAGAAACGCCGCAAATATGGGGAAGTCGGTATTACAGAGAAATTCTTCCATTATTTCCAATAGGTGTTTTGAGGATTAAAAATATTGTTGTCCCACACAAAATCCATCGAGTTCCCTTTCAGGTAGGGCTTCAGTTCTTTGTAGAGGTCCTTGTCGAGATAACTTTCAAAATCGTGTGTGAGTGTGATTTTATTTTCATTCTGCGCGAAATGCAATTCGTTGAAGATGATGGTTAGCTTTTCGACAAAACGGTTGGTCATTTCGCTCTTTTTTTTCTTGCTTTTCTCTGTGGCTGTCAGTGTGTCAATGTCAATAAAGTCAGCTATCGTGTTGCGTGAGAACAATTCGCTTTCTATCAGGTTTTGGTGCTCGTCGAAGAAGGTGATATGCGAGTCGCAAATGGGTGCGCAGGCGGTGAAACAAAGTCCCGTAATGAAATGGCCTTTCCCTGTAGGGAACATTTTCAGCTCGATGCTGCCAGCGTCGGATGTCTTGATGCGGAGAAAATGGTTCGTTTCGTCGTAAACTTCAAGGCGGATCCAATCGCCGAAGACGTTTTGTATCGAATCAGCTCCCGACTCTTTGTATTTTGCGATGAGCGATTTCCGCGAAGTCGCGTCTATCCATCTCAGGTTGTCGCTGTTTAATGTGTAGAATACGGTTCCGATGTCTTGCGCAGCTGCCGAGAACCAAAGTATGGATATTATGCAGCAGATGAAATTTCTCATTTTTTTATAATGTTCAGTTCAGCGTTCAAAGATAACTATAAAATGTCTTTTTTGTTTTCGTCGAGCACGAATTGTTTGTAGTACGAAATTATCAGCGTGGTGACGGGCAGTGCGATAATCATTCCTATGATGCCGAGCAAATAGCCGAAAATTGATAGCGATAGCAGAATGACGGCAGGATTCAGCCGCATCGCTTTCCCCATTATTTTAGGCGTGAGCAGCATGTCCTGTATGGCTTGGACAACGAGAAAGACCAATAAGATGAGAAAAAGCACCCATAGTATGTTCTGCTGGCACTCCGATGCTTTGATGATGGCCAGTATGATGCACGGCAGTATTCCCACCGTTTGAAGGTAGGGTACAAGGTTCAGCACTCCTAGCGTGATGCCCATCAATATGGCCGACGGCAGTCCGATAATCTTAAATCCGATGCAGAAAAGTATCCCTACAATGAAGGCGATGAGCGCTTGGCTTCGAAAATAGTTGTTCATGCTCTTTTCCACATCTTGCGCCAGATTCAGTGTAAAAGAACGGTATTTGTTTGGAATCAGATTCTTCCATCCTTCCGAAAGGGTTTCGTAATCGAGCAGAATGAAAAACCAATAGAGGAAGATGATAAAAAAGACAAATATTCCGACTATGAATGTCCAAGTGCTTGAGACGATATTCCACATCTGCGGCGAGAATTTTTGGATGACGTTCCAAATGTGTTGCGGTTCACTTAGTTGCTCCAGTCCTAACGAAGCGATGAAGGCGTCGATGTTTTCCATCCATTGCTGAGGAATGATTTCGTTATAGTTGGTGTCGAAATACACAATCAGGTCGGTAATGATTTCTATAAGCTTCTGTATGTCGGCAATGACGCTTGGAATAATCAGCCACGACAATCCTCCGACAATGGCAGTTACCCCGAGAAGTGTCGCAAAAATGGAGAGAGAACGGAATTTGAATCGCATTTTGTGCTGCACGAATATGACTGCGGGGTACATCAGATAGGCTAACAGCCAGGCGATGAAGAAAGGCAGCAGCACGTTGCTCAAAGTTTTCAGTACAAAAAATATCACTACAAGAACGGCAATGGAGAAAAAAATCCTCATCACACGGTCGAAAGTGAATGGTTTTTCAAAATTCAGCATCATTTTAGCGTAATAAATAATATTTTTTGTAGTTTTACATGAAAATGCAGACTAACAAAGGTAAAAAAAATAGATAGATGAACAAAAATAATATTATTGATTTGTTGCAGAAAGAGTTGGAGGAGATGACGACTATTTTCCAGAACATGAGAGAAACAGCGAGTGTTCCCTCTGTGTTGTTCCAGCTTTCAAATTCCAAAATAGAGAACATCAAAAACCTTTTGGAAATATTGCAGGTGGAAGATGGCGTAAGCGTTGAGGCAGAAAAATCAGGTGCTTGTGGCGAGACAATGCCAGTACAGTCTGAGACGCAATCGGTGAAAGCGGAGGAACCGCAGTCCGTTATTGAGGAAAAAACAATAGAAACGCCTGCGCCAGTCAAAGCGGCGAAAGAAAGCAAAAAAGCCATTTCGGACACTATAGCCGAGAAAAAATCGCTGAATGAGATGATGTCAGAAAATGGCAAAAACCGTTTTGACAGCACGCTGGCTAACAAAAAAATCCAGAATCTGCGTCAGGCTATCAATGTGGTGGACCGCTTTCGCTATCAGAAAGAATTGTTTGGCGGCGACTCCGAGGCAATGAACAAAGCGCTCGACTGCATCAATGAATCACCTTCGTGGGAGTGTGCGTCTGAAATCATCGACGGTTTCGGTTGGGACGCTTCGTTGCCGATTGTCGGAGAGTTTATGGAATTGGTGAAACGAAAATTTAACTGACAGCAATCGTTCAAATAAAGAAATATGCCAAAACTGATAGTGGTGCCGACACCGGTCGGTAATATGGAGGATATGACATTTCGTGCAATCCGGGTGCTGAATGAGGCCGATTTGATATTGGCCGAAGATACACGCACCTCAGCCGTATTGATGAAACATTTCGACATAAAAACCAAAATGATCGCTCATCATAAGTTCAACGAACATCAGACGGTAGGCGGAGTGGTTGAGAAAATAAAATCGGGGATGAAGGTGGCTTTGATTTCAGATGCGGGTACGCCAGCCATTTCTGATCCGGGTTTCTTGGTGGTGCGCGAATGTGTGGCAAACGGCATTGATGTGGAGTGTCTGCCGGGGGCGACTGCTTTCGTGCCAGCTCTGGTTTGCTCAGGTCTCCCTAACGACCGTTTCTGCTTCGAAGGCTTCTTGCCTCAAAAGAAAGGGCGGCAGAAGCGGTTGCTTGCTTTGCAGGACGAAACGCGCACAATGATATTCTATGAATCGCCATATAGAGTGCTGAAAGCTTTGGAGCAGTTTGTCGAAATTTTTGGTGCCGAAAGGCAAGCGAGTGTTTCGCGCGAAATTTCCAAGGTGCACGAAGATACAGTGCGTGGCACTTTGGCGGAACTCGTGGCGCATTTTTCCGAAAATCAGCCTAAGGGCGAGTTTGTAATTATTGTAGGAGGAAAAGAGGAATAAACTTTTAGCGCTTACGGGTGAATGTGGATGCCACCACATGTGTGTCTTCTTCGTATGAACCCTCAGGCACATCAAAGACAAGCAGTATAAGGGTGTCTCTGCTGCTCAGTGTGGCGAAGTATTCTGCCAATTCGTAGTCGGGGTTCACCAATTGTATGCTCCAAATGTCGTTAGGGCATTCGTCGTATAGTTGCGTTTCGCTTAGCACCACATTCATCTCCCTTGTGTCTTCGCCTTGCCATATCTTGGCTTGTTTAATGCCTTTGCCAAAACGAATTTCAGACAAGTTGCTGTTTTCTTCGTCAGTTTCTGTCATTGGAATCCAGCTTCCAGTGAGCAGCTCTGGATTAAGGTATTCAGTGTTTTTAAGCGGTTTGGCGCTTCGGTAAAAGATGCATGTGTAGTTTTCGTAATTGTCATCTTTAGTTGGCGTTATTTCCAGCAATATAGTGTCTTTGTCGCAGATAGTCATGGTCAGCGTGTTGTCGTGAGTGCTGCATTCAGAGTGCGCCTGCCATGTGTTTCTGTTGTCTGAGGAGAGCGTCATATTCTGGCAGTTGAAGTAGTTGCCTTGGCAGTCGCCCCAATACAGATCGGCAAAAAGTTCAGTCTTTTTGTTTGTGTTTTGGGTGTAGATGCAGAGTGTGGCATTGGTCATGCTGCAGTCGTCACGTCTGTTGTTTTCTGTTTTTCGGCTGCTTTTCATGTACCAGTTTCCAGTCATATCGGCCACGCTGAATTCGGCTTCTTTCGGCGTGGCGCCGTCTTTCCGGACAAACAGCAGTTCGCCATCAAAATAGTCCATCTTTAAGGTGTCGCCGATGAGTTCGGCAAGAAAAATGTCGGTGCTGTCCGACAGTTTCAGTTCTCTGCCGTTCAACTGCCATGTGTAACATCTTTTCAGGCCGCAGTATTTGTAGTTGGTGACATCGTGGCAGATGGCTATGCTGTCATTCTTGAAGAATATGTCGCACGACCACACCTCTCCATTCAAATTGTATTCTGTTGTTTTTTCGCCGTCGTAGTGTTTGTATCTGATTGCTTCCCAAAAAGTTCCTGTCAGAACGGAGGTGTTCTTGATAGCAACGGTGTCAATGCTTTCTTGCAGCACAACTTCCTGTGAGGCGGTTGTCGCTTTCTGGCGGTTTCCGCAACTTGCAATCAGCATTGCGCAGAGGATAATATGACAGATTTTCTGTATCATGTACAGTCTTAATAAATCTTTTTTATAGATGCGTTTTTGTAGTAATGTAAAAGTATTTGGTCGTATTTATATCCTTTTTCGCTCATCACAGCGGCGCCTATTTGGCAGAGTCCTGCGCCATGTCCCCATCCTGCGCCGGTTAGTATGAATCCTTTTGCGCTTTTCTCCACTATAAATGCTGAACTGTACAAATGCGTGTCAGACAGCCATTTGCGGATTTCAAGTTCTTTTCCTACAACGAGGCTTCGTTTCTCGCCGATTATTTTCAGGCGTGTGATTCTGCCCGATGCGCCGCGTTCTTGCGGAATGAGTTCTTTTATCTCGCCAAAGTCCAGCCTTGATTTCCTTCGAATGATTTCTGACAGTTCTTTTGCCGTGTATGCAACTTTCCAACGGTAGAAGTCGACTGTGCTTTGGTCGAATGTGTTCAGCACTTTCGAAAGTATTTTCTTGTCGTTGGTGTTGCAGAATGCGTCGGGAGATGTCTTTATCCATTTTTCGGCGTTGGATTCTATCCTCAAGTCGTTTGGCTGTTGCTCTTGCTCGTTGTCGGCCACGCTTTGCAAATACTTGTGTGGCGTGTCGGCCCAACAGTTTTCAAATGTTTCGGATACGCCGCCGCACGATTTCGAGAAACGGGCGTCGCATATCATGCCATTGCTCGTCAGCACTTCGCCTTTGGTCTTTTCTACAGCGCTGAAAGCGGTCGGGGTATTCGCTTTCCCCAGTCCCTGGTAGCGTTGGCAGTGGTCATCGGCACAAACATCGAAGCGCGTATGGGCGTTCCGTTCGTACCAGCGTATGATTTCGTTGTTCGAGATGAATGCTGTCTGTTCTGATTCGGCTTGCGGATTCCGCATGTTGGCAAGCAACCAACTGCGCGAAATCACAGCATGCGCTTTCAGCAGTTCCTCGTCAGCTTGGGCGCTCATCTCGCTCGATATGACACATTTCAGATAGTCTTCGACAGGGAGTATGTTGATGGCTGTCAACAAATTGTCCTCTGCTATAATCCTCAGTTTTCCGGCAAAACGCTGCAACTCTTTCTGCTCCCAATGGAAGTTTATGCCAATGGTGACATCGGCAAGATCGAAAGTGGTGTTTTCTTCGATGGGAAACAGCTCTATTTCGGCGTATTCTTTCCCATTCAAGTTTATTTTGCCATTGTTTAGTGTGGCAACATGCGCACCTTGCAATATTTCACCTTGATGTGTGCGGAATTTTCCGTTCAGGGAGAAATGAATTTCTTTTCCGCTCATAATGCCAACCGAAACCAAAGGCTCTGACACGTCGCGCGATACTTGGCGGAAAATATTCCGTATCAGTTCCTTGTCTGCCTTTTCGTAATCTTCTTTTCGTGGCATAATCAGTACGCCAGCCATGTCTATCGCTCCTGGGCTCACCATAAGGTTATGTTCGCCAAAATATTCTATCGGTCGGTGGCATTGGCGTGGGAAGATGCACATGGTCCATTCTCCGTTGTCGTGCCAGCAGAAAATGTTCATCATAGGTTCGCGCTCGTCGCTGGTCTGTTTCCACTCGTTGTATAGAATGTTGAAACTTTCGGTCAGCAGCGCCTTGTCAGCGTGCTGCATGACAACGCAAGTGCGAAGATAATTCTTAGGAATGAACATCTCTTGCCCGTTGCTGAGTGTCAGCTGACGTATGTCGGATCTGTTCTTTATTTCGTGTTCAATGGGCAGATGTCCTTTCTCGATGCCTTGAAAATGGAGATGGTCGGGGGCGGAGGCGCCGCATGCCGGACCATTGTACAGAATCACGAAGTCGTCCATGTCCTTTGCCAACGAGAGCATCTCGCCGATGTTGGGCAGTATGCGTTGTGCCGTATGCTGCTTGGCGATGATGGTGGTGTGGTAGGGCATGATGGGGAACGGGTTGACCGAAATGTCGAAGCGGTCGTGATAAGCAATGGTGCGCTGTTCCGCAGGGCGGTTTTTCTCGCAGAGGAAACAAGGCCTTTCGGCAATGCTTTTCTTGTCCACTTTGGCTCCCGACGATACGATGCGGGCAGGGTTGTGCTGCACCACAATGGTTGTGTTGCCGTCGAAGGCAAAAGTCTTTTGCTCGATAAACTGTAAATCGCCAATGTTCTTTTGGGCTAATTCCCATTGCTGTATTTGCTCGGCAAACAGTTGTCGTATTTCGCTGTTTAATGACATTCGGTTGTTCCGTTTTTATAGATGCAAAAATACATAAAATTTCAGAAAGTGTTTTGAATCGCAAGAAAGCATTTTTTAGTTTTTTTGGGGGCATTTCTCTATTTTTTGTTTGTAAATTAACGAAATAAAATTTATTTTTGTTTTCATAACGATATTCTAAAGCCTTGTTGTGAATGTAATTCATGCGGGGATAAGTTAATAACCATATAAATCATACGACTATGAAAAAAATTTCAATGTTCACGATGTCGTTGTTCGTTGCAGTGGTGGCGATGGCGCAAGACTCTTTGGTAATAAATCAAGATTGCAAGAAAGGTGTAGTGCGGAAATCTTATCTTACAAATGGCTTTCATCACGGTTATCAGTGGGTGGATTTGGATTTGCCGTCTGGACTCAAATGGGCAGCCTGTAATGTGGGTGCCGCTACTCCATCGGATTACGGTGATCATTTCGCATGGGGCGAAACTGTTGGCTCTGGTAAGAGCGATCCTAGCAATGACACCAACAAAAAATACACGGGTGGCAGTACTGTTAAAACATATTACAGTTGGGAAACTTACAAGCACGGAGATTTTATCGACAGTGTTATGCTTTATAAATACACAAATTATGATGAAAAAAATGTGCTCCTTCCTGTCGATGACGCAGCTTCGGTGAATATGGGAGGCAATTGGCGTATGCCTACTTACGACGAACAAAAGGAACTGGCAGACAACTGCTACTGGGAATGGACGGACAACTACAATGGTAATGGCGTGAGAGGTTACCTTGTGTACAAAGTGAAGGATGTTTCCGATAAGGGAAAACTGAAAGCAGGAAGCGGTACGAATAGCACTACCACCACTGTGGCAACTTATACGCTTGCAGACACGCATATCTTTCTTCCTGCTGCAGGCGATTATTCCTACTCGAAATTGTACGTCGCTGGTGAAGAAGGCATTTATTGGTCCTCGTCAATCGGCGAGATTGAAACGATTGCTGCTGACGGCTTGTTCTTTAAAGAGGATGCCATAAATAAGTACAGTGGTTACAGATTTTCGGGAATGTCAGTCCGTGGTGTTTTAGATTTGGATTATACAATTGGCGTGAAGGCTGACGGGTGCAATTTGCATAAATTTCAGTATGAATATGGCGATAGAGTTGTGATAACCGCTGCCTCAGATGAAGGATATTATTTTACAAGGTGGAGTGATGGAGTGACGCTAAATCCAAGGACAGAGATTGTGACGGATACAGTAACTTATACGGCAATGTTTAAACCTTATGAGTACAATATTGATGTTGATATGAATGATGCCACGAAGGGTAATGTGATAGGATCGGGCGTGTACGAATACAGCAAGGTTGCCACTTTGCTTGCCATACCTGCTGCTGGCAATCATTTTGTGCGGTGGAGTGATGGAAACTCCGATAACCCGCGCTATCTGAAAGTGACAGGGAATAAAGAATTGACCTGCATTTTTGAAGAAGGCAAACCAGTGGAAGAGGTTCAAGGCGAAATGGTGACCGTTGATGGCATGACACTAACACCGTTTGAAACAAAAACAGAATTCGTGTGGTCCGAAGTGGCTGGCGCAGAAACTTATTCGCTTATCATTTGGAAAGACGAGACATACTCGGAAAAGGAGTGTACATTCACATTCGATGCTAATGGTAAATTGAAAAACGTCGATTTTACACAAAGTGTACATCAACAGAGGTTAGAAGATTTTAATTTCACAGTGACAGGTTTGAAAAAAGGAACCCAATATGCCTATACCTTGAATGCAATAGATTCGGAAGGTGACGTTGTAGAAACGATGCAAGGCGTATTTTCTACAATGAGTGTCAATGGTATAGATAATCTCGCCGTCATAGGCATCAATATTTATATTGAGGGCAGAACAATCATTGTGGAAAACGCTACTGAAACTATTGTTGTTTCGGACGCATCAGGTCGTGTGATAGGTAAAGATAATGTGCGTATTGACCTTACGGGAATACGTAAATTCCCCGTTCCATCGTCTGGCGTTTACATTGTAAAAATAGGTAATAATACCGTTTCGGTGTTGGTGAAATAAAATATGGCAATGATGTTTAAAAAATGGTTGGTAGCATTGGATAAAAGATAGCAATATCTCATTAATAGTAGCAGAGGCATCAGTTACCAGATGCCTCTGCTACTATTAATAAGTAAAATTTTTGTTAGTTGCTTTAATTTATTTTAACTGGTTTTGGAATTTTTATGAAAGACACAAAAAAAACGGGAATTTCCCCGTTTTTTTATTTTAATTTGTTGTTCGTTTTCTTATTTGTTTTTCAGCAAATCGCGGATTTCAGTCAACAGCACTTCCTCTTTTGTTGGTTCTGGTTCAGCAGGAGCTGCGGGAGCCGGTTCCTCTTTTTTCTTCATGTTCGACAACAGTTTGATGAACATAAAAATACAGAAAGCAACGATGATGAAATCGAAAGTCACTTGCAGGAAGTTGCCGTAGTTCAAGGTGACAGCTTCGGTAGCTTCTGTTATTACATTGCCTGCTTCGTCGGTAACAGCAGGTGCTGCGGCTTTCATTTCCCATTTCAGGTCGGTGAAGTTGACGCCGCCAACCAACAAACCGATAGGAGGCATGATGATGTCAGCTACGAATGAAGATACGATTTTTCCGAAAGCGCCACCGATGATGACACCGACTGCCATGTCAACTACGTTTCCGCGCATGGCGAACTCTTTGAATTCTGTTAAAAGTTTCATAAACTTGATATTTTTTTTGTTGAATAATACAAAAGTATAATTTTTTTTGAAAAAAGGAACTATCTTTGAAGAAAAAAACAAACGGGAAAAATGAAATACATTTTGACAATTGCACTCAGTGCACTGCTTTTTGCGTCATGCCAGACTTCTCACGGCTGCGGTTGCCTTCATGCTGATGCACAGCCCGAAACAGAGACTGTGCAGCCCGAAGCGTAATGTGCTTGACGGATGGCTGACCTCATCACTATACTTGGACCTACCGCTTGCGGAAAAACATCGCTCGCAGTGGCGGTGGCCGATTGCCTCGACGCAGAGATTATCAGTGCCGACTCGCGACAAGTGTATCGCGGCATGGATATCGGCACGGGAAAGGATTTGTCTGAATACCAAATCAATGGCAGGCAGATTCCTTATCACCTCATTGATATTGCGGACGCGGGTTATCATTACAACCTTTTTGAATACAAACGTGATTTCTGCCGCGTGTTCAACGAACGCTCCAAGCAGAAGCAGAACCTTATTCTTTGTGGCGGAACGGGGCTCTATCTCGAAGCAGTATTGAGGAATTATGAAATTCAGGATGTGCCCGAAAACAAATCGTTACGCGCCGAACTTGAGTCGAAATCCCTCGACGAGTTGGCACGAATCCTTGCGCAATACGGTCCGTTGCATAATGTGACGGACATCGAAACGAAAAAGCGTGCCATCCGAGCCATCGAAATTGCCGACTATCAGTCGAAACATACGGTGCAAAATCCCGATTATTCCGTTACTCCTGACCGTTCGCTTGTGTTTGGCATCGATATTGACCGAGAAGAACGCCGTCGGCGTATCACCGCACGACTGAAAGAGCGGCTTCAGAACGGCATGGTGGACGAAGTGCGCGCTTTGCTTGCCGCTGGCGTGCCGGCCGACGACCTCATTTATTACGGTTTAGAATATAAATATCTCACCAATTATGTGCTCGGCCGACTCACCTACGACGAGATGTTCAGCCAGTTGGAGATTGCCATACATCAGTTCGCCAAACGCCAAATGACATGGTTCAGAGGCATGGAGAAACGCGGTACGCATATCCACTGGATAGATGCCATGCTCCCCATGGAAAAGAAAGTGGAGATGATAGTCGAAAAAGCAATGAAAAATTGATCAGTTTTCAAATTTAGAAAATACAATAACATTTGATTAAATGTTCCCCATTCTTTGGCACACTTTTTGTTATAATCAATTTGAAAACCACTTTTAACTTTTAACTTTTCACTCAATGAAATATCGTTACAAAACACAAGGCACTTGCAGTCAGCAGATTGACTTTGAATTGGAGAATGGCATTCTGAAAAATGTCCAGTATTATGGCGGATGCAACGGTAATTTGAAGGGCATCGGTCGTTTGGTGGAAGGCATGCCGGCAGAAGAGGTGATACGCCGTCTGGAGGGCGTCCGTTGCGGACTGAAGCCAACTTCGTGTCCCGACCAGTTGGCTGTGGCGCTCAAGAAAGTGCTGTCCAAAAAAGCGGAATAAGTTTTCCGAAAGTCAGATAAAAATTGTACTTTTGCAAAATTGTGTAAAAAAGAGGAAATTATGGCAGAATTGAGTGAACAGGAAATGTTTCGCAGAAAGAGTCTCGACGAGTTGCGCGCCATGGGCATTGAACCGTATCCTGCGCAAGAGTACGAAGTGAACGCATTTTCTGCTGATATAAAGAATGAGTTTGACGAAAACGTACAACGCCTGGTGACAATAGCCGGTCGTATGATGAGCCGTCGTATTATGGGTAAGGCGTCGTTCATTGAGCTGCAAGACTCCAAAGGACGCATTCAGGTGTATGTGTCGCGCGACGACATATCTACCGAGGCGCAGCCCGAGATGTACAATACGGTGTTCAAGAAATTGCTCGATATCGGCGATTTCATCGGCATCAAAGGTTTTGTGTTCCGTACGCAGATGGGCGAAATCAGTGTGCATGCGCAAGAACTGACGGTGTTGGCAAAATCGCTCAAACCGCTTCCCATCGTCAAATACAAAGACGGTGTGGCATACGATGCTTTTGACGACCCTGAATTGCGCTACCGCCAGCGTTATGTCGATTTGGTGGTGAACGAGGGCGTGAAAGATACCTTCTTGCAGCGCGCCACCGTGGTGCGTACCTTGCGCAAGGTGCTCGACGAGGCCGGATATACCGAAGTGGAGACACCTACCTTACAGATGATTGCCGGCGGCGCTTCGGCCCGTCCGTTCATCACTCATTTCAATGCGCTCGACCAGGACATGTATATGCGCATTGCCACCGAGTTGTATCTGAAACGACTTATTGTAGGCGGATTTGAAGGCGTTTACGAGATAGGCAAAAACTTCCGTAACGAAGGCATGGACCGCAATCATAATCCGGAATTCACTTGCATGGAATTGTATGTGCAGTATAAGGATTACAATTGGATGATGTCGTTTACTGAAAAATTGCTTGAGACCATTTGTATTGCTGTGAACGGAAAACCCGAACGCGAAATCGACGGCAATGTCATCTCATTCAAGGCTCCTTACCGCCGTTTGCCTATCCTCGATGCGATAAAAGAAAAGACCGGATTTGACTGCAACGGTAAATCAGAAGAAGAGATTCGTGCATACTGTCTTTCAAAAGGTATGGAAGTGGACGAGACCATGGGTAAGGGAAAACTTATCGACGAACTGTTCGGCGAGTTTTGCGAAGGCACATTCATCCAGCCGACATTCATTACTGACTATCCGGTAGAAATGTCGCCGCTTACAAAAATGCACCGCTCGAAACCGGGACTGACCGAACGTTTCGAACTGATGGTGAACGGAAAAGAATTGGCCAATGCATACTCAGAATTGAACGACCCGATAGATCAGGAAGAACGTTTCAAAGAGCAGATGCGCTTGGCTGACAAGGGCGATGACGAGGCGATGATTATCGACCAGGATTTCTTGCGCGCCTTGCAGTATGGCATGCCGCCTACCAGTGGTATCGGCATCGGCATCGACCGATTGACCATGCTCATGACAGGCAAGACTTACATACAGGAGGTTATTTTATTCCCGCAGATGCGTCCTGAAAAAGTGGCGAAAAAAGACGCTGACGACAAATACATGGCCATCGGTGTTCCGCAAGAATGGGTCGCAGTGCTTCAAAAAGCGGGATTCCTCACGGTGGAAAGCCTGAAGGATTTGAATCCGAACAAGCTGCATCAGGATATTTGCGGTTTGAACAAAAAAATGAAGTTAGGTTTACAGAATCCTAAACCCGATGAAGTAGCGGGCTGGGTTTCTAATGCAAATAAATGATAAAAATGGAATTTCCAGGAAGAATAGGAATCATAGGAGGCGGCAGTTGGGCTACAGCGATAGCCAAAATTGTGCTGGCAAACACGGAGTCTATCAATTGGTATATGCGCAGGCAAGACAGAATTGACGACTTCAAACGCTTGGGACATAATCCGGCATATCTCACCACCACTAATTTTGATGTGAACAGAATCAATTTCTCCACAAAAATTAACCAAGTGGTGAGAAACTCCGATACGCTTATATTCGCCACTCCATCTCCTTATCTGAAGATGCATCTGAAAAAATTGCGCAGCAATTTGGAGCAGAAAAACATTGTTTCTGCTATCAAAGGCATTGTGCCAGACGAAAATATGATTATGTCCACATATTTTCATGAGAAATACAATGTACCTCAAGAAAATATCTTGGTAATAGGTGGTCCTTGCCATGCTGAAGAAGTGGCCATGGACCGTCTCTCGTATCTTACCATTTCATGCTCAAACAGAGATAAGGCGCGTATGTTTGCGCAAAAACTCCAGAGCAGCATGGTGAAAACTACAGTGACCGAGGATGTAGTAGGCATTGAGTATTCTTCGGTGCTGAAGAATGTATATGCCATTGCGGCAGGAATCTGTCACGGACTGAAGTACGGCGACAATTTCCAGGCCGTACTGCTCTCTAATGCCATGCAGGAGATGGAACGTTTCATCAATACGGTGAACGAGTCGCATGTGCGCAACATCAAGGAGTCGGTTTATTTGGGCGACTTGCTGGTAACTTCCTATTCTAAGTTCAGTCGTAACCGTATGTTCGGAACGATGCTTGGCAAGGGATACTCAGTGAAAATAGCCCAAATGGAGATGGAAATGATAGCCGAAGGTTATTACGCCACTAAGTGCGTGAAAGAGATAAACGACAGCAAATACCATGTGAATATGCCTATTCTGGATGCGATGTACAACATTCTTTACGGCAGAATTTCGCCTGTGGTGGAAATATCATTGCTGACCGAAAGTCTTCGATAGAAAAAACAAGAATTATCATAAATTAAATTAAGTATGTTACCAACAGTTAATCCTACCCAGACAAGTGCGTGGAAAGAATTGGAGAAATACTTCGCCACTTTCAAGGGTACTCAGATGAAAGCGTTGTTTGCAAAAGACGCTAATCGTGCAGAAAAATATTCATTGCAGTTTGAAGACATCTTTGTGGACTTCTCTAAAAACATTATCGATGAGAAAGTGATGCCTTTATTGGTGAAATTGGCTGAAGAATGCGGGCTGAAAGATGCCATCGAAGCCGAATTCACAGGAGAGAAGATAAACAAGACTGAGAAACGCTCGGTGCTTCATGTGGCTTTGCGTAACCGGAGCAACACGCCCATCTACTCTGACGGCAAAGATGTGATGCCGGATGTGAATCGTGTGTTGGCTCAGATGAAAGATTTCTCGGAGAAAATTATCTCTGGCGCATGGAAAGGATATACCGGCAAGGCTATCACTGATATCGTAAATGTAGGTATCGGCGGTTCTGACCTTGGCCCGCTCATGGTGACTGAGGCGCTTAAACCTTACAAGAAACAGAACATCACATGCCATTTTGTCTCTAATATTGACGGAACACACATGGCAGAGACACTGAAGAAAGTGAACCCAGAGACAACCTTGTTCATCATTGCTTCCAAAACATTCACTACACTCGAAACAATGACCAATGCGCAGACTGCTAAAGACTGGTTCTTGAAGACTGCCAAAGACGAGAAAGCTGTCGCCAAACATTTTGTGGCATTGAGCACAAATGCTAAGGCTGTTGCCGATTTCGGTATCGATACCAACAATATGTTCGAATTCTGGGATTGGGTTGGCGGACGCTACTCTTTGTGGAGCGCCATCGGACTGTCTATTGCCTGCTCAATAGGTTTCGAAAACTATCAGGCGCTGCTCGAAGGCGCACACGCTATGGACAAACATTTCCGCAATACGGAATTCGACAAGAATATCCCTGTGATTCTGGCTTTGATTGGCATTTGGTACAATAACTTCTATGGCGCCGAAACAGAGGCTATTCTGCCTTACGACCAATATATGCACCGCTTCTCGGCTTATTTCCAGCAAGGAAATATGGAGAGCAACGGAAAATATGTTGACCGCAACGGAAAAGAGGTGTCTTACCAAACCGGACCTATTATTTGGGGCGAACCGGGAACCAATGGACAGCATGCCTTCTATCAGTTGATTCACCAAGGAACAAAAATGATTCCATGCGATTTCATGGCACCAGCCATTTCGCAGAATCCGATAGGCGACCACCATCCTAAATTGCTGGCTAACTTCTTTGCTCAGCCCGAAGCGCTGATGATGGGAAAAACTGCAGAGCAAGTTACCGCAGAATTGAAAAAACAAGGAAAATCTGACGAAGATATCGCAATGTTGCTCCCTTACATGGTGTTCAAAGGCAATATCCCGACAAACTCTATCCTGTTCAAGAAACTGACTCCGAGAACATTGGGTTCGTTGATTGCCATGTACGAACACAAAATCTTCACGCAAGGCATCATCTGGAATATATTCAGTTTCGACCAGTGGGGTGTACAGCTCGGCAAACAACTGGCTAATGTCATTTTGCCCGAATTGAAGAACGACGAAAAAGTGGCAAGCCACGATTCTTCGACTAACGGTTTGATAAACAAATACAAAGAAATGCGATAAAAAGCATTTTATAATAATGTAAAAGGATTTGCCATAGCAAATCCTTTTTTTTTGTGTAAAGGCTGCTAAAAATTATTTTTTTTCAAAAAAGTTTCTTTTTTTACTATAATTCGTTTTCTTTGTACAAGAATTACAAGAAAAATTGAAAAACCGAATTTTATGATGCACACATGTGTTTTATATGATGTATCAAGCCGTGCGGACTTGATAAAGAATTATGTATGCCAACTTTCTCCGAAAGGAGAGGGGGGCTTTTTTGTTGTTTGTTCTGATGGGGTATGGCACAGATAGCAGAAATTTATTAAACTCTATACAATATGAAAAAGATTACATTACTAATGATGTTGGCGGCGATGCTGACCAACGGATGGGCTCAGGATTTAATCACCCCCCATCAAGACAACAGTGTTAGCGGTACCGAAAACGGCCACGCATGGGTTGACCTCGGTCTTCCCTCTGGTCTCAAGTGGGCTACCTGCAACGTGGGTGCCGAAAATCCATGGGACTATGGCGATTACTTCGCTTGGGGTGAGACAATATATTTTTCTATGCCCCTTAATGATATGGCATATCACAAATATGTTTATAATTGGAGTACCTATCTTGACAGCAGAATTACATGTACTGAAGATTGCGGCACGGAGAAAGACTTGCTCCGTGGCATAGACGACATTAAAGGCACACAATATGATGCTGCGCGTGCCAACATGGGCGGTTCTTGGCGTATGCCAACATTGAAAGAAATACATGAACTGGTACACGAGTGCTATTGGGAATGGACAAGCAGCTACAACGTCAAAGGCCTGGCTGGCTACATTGTGTATAAAGTGAAGGATGCTTCTGACAAAGGCAAGGAGAAAAACAGCGACGGCAGCGTCACCACTGTGGGCTCTTACTCGCTGTCTGATACGCATATCTTCCTTCCCGCTGCCGGGTTTCGTTACGAATTTGAATTCTTGTACGTTGGCACTCTAGGTGGCTATTGGTCGTCATCGCTTAATACGGATAGCCAGAATTATGTGTGGACAGCGTGGCGCATAACCTTCGGCCCAGACCATCCGGGCTTGGGTTCTTACGATCGCTGTAGCGGGCAGTGTGTCCGTGGGGTCGTGGATCCTTCTGTCTGTACTATAACCGTTACATCTAATAATAGTCAATATGGTACGGTGAGCGGTGGTGGTCTATACGCCGCCAATAGCACGGCAACGCTATCCGCTATGCCTTATGAGGACTATAAATTTGTACAATGGAGCGATGGTAATAAAGAAAATCCTCGTCAAATAGTTGTGATGTCAGATATGACATATACGGCTGTTTTTGAAGAAGATGCGGACGGCATAGCAGACATCATCGCCGCAGGCATCAATATTTATACCGCAGGCAAAACAATTATTGTGGAAAATGCCACGGAGGCCATTACGGTGTCGGATGCGTTGGGTCGCTTGGTTGGCAAGGACGATGCGCAAATCGTTCCTGCGGAAACACGCAAATTCCCTGTGCCGTCGTCGGGCGTGTATGTGGTGAAAATCGGCAACCGCGCGGCATCGGTATTGGTGCGGTAAAAAAATAAACGATTGTTGTTGTAGAGACGGTCCATGGACCGTCTCTACTTGTTTCTGTCATTGTTGTTTTTTTTCGCATAGATTGTTATATTTGTAAAAATATTAATCATAAAATTATGTACGAAGAATTGATACGTGCGGCATTCCGCGAAGATATTGGCGACGGCGACCATTCAACCTTGGCGTGCATCCCTGCTGATGCGATGGGCAAATCTCGCCTGATAGTGAAAGAGGACGGTATTTTGGCAGGCGTTGAGGTGGCGCGTGAGGTTTTCAAGACCTTTGACCCAGAAATGCAAATGGAAGTGTTCATACAAGATGGCACCCCCGTGAAAGTGGGTGATGTGGCATTTGTGGTTTCGGGCAAGGTGCAGAGCATTTTGCAAACCGAGCGACTGGTGCTGAACATTATGCAGCGCATGAGCGGCATCGCTACGGTGACAAACCGCTATGTGAAACAGATTGAAGGTCTGCATACCCGTCTGCTCGATACTCGTAAGACGACCCCGGGACTTCGTTTGCTCGAAAAGGCGGCAGTGAAGATTGGCGGCGGTGTGAATCATCGCATCGGACTTTATGACATGATTATGCTCAAAGACAATCACGTGGACTTTGCAGGCGGCATAGAGAAAGCTATTCGTAAAACGCAAGACTACCTGAAAAGAACAGGCAAAAACCTGAAAATAGAAATTGAAGTGCGCAATCTGGACGAACTTAACGAAGTGCTTCGAATTGGCGGTGTGGACAGAATTATGTTGGATAATTTCGACATACCGACAACCAAAAAAGCAGTGGAGATAATCGGTGGCAGGGTTGAGACGGAATCGTCTGGCGGTATCACATTCGATACGCTTCGCAGCTATGCCGAGTGCGGTGTCGATTTTATTTCGGTGGGTGCGCTTACGCATTCAGTCAAGAGTCTGGATATGAGTCTGAAAGCGGTATGAAAATAAATCAGAAGATAAGAATATTGGCGTTTGCATTGCTAATTGGCGTGCTGAATGCCTTTGCGGAATATTGGCCGGAGAAGTATGGCGGTGTCATGCTGCAAGGGTTTTATTGGGAGTCGTACAACGAGACATCGTGGGCGGAACTTACAGCGCAGTCTGACGATATTGCCGCTTATTTCGATCTGATGTGGGTGCCCAACAGCGGCAAATGCTCAAATAATCCCAAAGATAAGACCAATACGAATAATATGGGATATATGCCGCTGTATTGGTGGAACCACAACGGCGCATTCGGAACGGAAACGCAACTGTTGAATATGATCAGCACATTCAAGCAAAAAGGTTTGGGTGTGATAGCCGATGTGGTTATCAATCATCGCAATGGTTGGACTAATTGGACTAATTTCCCGCCAGAAACAGACAAGAAAGGTGTAAGTTGGACTTGGGATGTTAGCGCTATCTGCAATGACGACGAAGTGAATACCGATCCGAATGCCGCTGGACAAGAAAAGGCCACGGGCAATGCAGATACCGGCGCTAAAGTGCCGTATTGCCGCGACTTAGACCATACCAATACGCATGTGCAGGATGGTATAAAGGCATACACTAGAGATTTGCTGGGTTATTATGGTTATGCAGGTTTTCGCTACGACATGACGAGTGGATACGATCCGCAATATACAATCATGTACAACGAGGCGGCGCAGCCTGTTTTCTCGGTTGGCGAGTATTGGGTAGGAAATGGCATAAAACCTGACGCAGTTAAAGCATGGATAGACAAGGTGCAAAAGAAGTCGGCGGCATTTGATTTCGCTACTAAATTTGAGATAAATTATGCGTTTAATCAGAACCGTTTTGATGCTTTGGCTACAACGGATGGTAGTGGGAATATGATTCCTAATGGTGTGAAGGGGTTGGCAGATTACAGCCGTTATGCGGTGACATTTGTCGATAACCACGACACCTACAAGGATGGACACAAAATGACTGGTGATGTGGTGGCTGCTAATGCATATATTTTGACGCATCCAGGTACGCCTTGCGTGTTCTGGAAGCATTGGAAATCAAACCATGACGAGATAGCGCGGTTGATTCAGATTCGCAAGGCGGTGGGGGTCACCAATCAAAGCGAAGTGATTGTGATAGCATGCGATCAAGCGCATTATGTGGCTCGTGTGAATGGTGAGTACGGCAGTCTGATTATCGCTTTAGGCGATGTGTCATATTCGCCTTCGGAATATACTGACGAAGATGTAGTGGCGCAGAATGCGCAATATAAAATATGGACAAAATCGCACATTCCGGCATTGGGCGTTGCAGAACCGAGCGAGCCTTCCTTTAGTGCTTATGCGAAAGGGGAGACTATTTTCCTTTCGGGAATGGCGGGACGAGCGTTTGTTGTTTTTGATGCGAAAGGACAAAAAGTTGTTTCGTCTGTCGGATTGCAGCATGCCGAAGTGCCCGTGCCTTCCCCTGGGGTGTATTTCATCAAAGTCGGAGCGGAAATTTCTAAGATAGCAGTTGAGTAAGACTGGTTAGTATAAAAGCAAAAAAATAAGGCGTAAAAATAAATTTACGCCTTATTTTTTTGTCAGAAGCATTTTATTTTATGGCTTCTGCGCCACCAATGATGGTGATAATTTCTGTTGTGATGGCCGCTTGACGCAGTTTGTTGTAGTTCAATGTCAATTCTTGTACCAGTTCATCAGCATTCTCTGTCGCTATCTGCATGGCAGTTGTGCGTGCACCGTGTTCGGCTGCAAGCGAGTCCTGCAAGATAGAGTACAGTTGCATACGAATCACTTTTGGTATCAGGTCTTCTACTAGTTCTTTCTTGCCAGGTTCTACAATGTAGTCAACATTAGCGGTGTCGCTTTCCTGTTTTGGGGCGGCAAAAGGCAGCAATGTTTCCTTGGTGGGAACTTGTACGCCAGCATTTTTGAAATGGTTGTAGATGACAATAACTTCATCAATTTTCTGTTCCACAAATTCCTGCATCAGTTTGTTCATGAAAGCGGCAATAGGCGCAAAGTCCAATTTGTCAGTCATTTCAATGCCTGTTTCGATGCTGGATAGTTCCATTTTGTGAACAGCGGCAGCCATTTTCTTGCCAATGGGATAGATGTCGATGTTCTCGCTTCCCAATTCTCCGGCGTATTCGTTGTAAGTTTCCTTGAACAGCTTGATGATGTTGTTGTTGAACGCACCGCAAAGGCTGCTGTCGGATGTGACGGCGATAATGGCAATGCGTTTTGCTGCTCGCATTTCAGAAACAGGTGATGCGGCGTCATTCTCAGTTGAAGAGATGAATCCGTAAAGAATATCGGTCATCTTCTGCTGGTAGCGCAGACTGTTTTCGATGGTGTTTTGAGCCTTTTTCAATTTGGCTGCCGACACCATCTTCATGGCACTCGTGATTTTGCGAGTGGACGAAACCGATGATATTCTACTTCTTATTTCTTTTAATGAAGCCATATCTCATTTATTTGAGCGCCTTAATAGCGTCTGAAATTTCTTTAGCCACTTGTTCCAGTGTGCTTGTTATATTGTCGTTCAGCACGCCTTTCTTGAGTTCATTCAAAACATCCTCTTTATGTTTCAGCTCCAATTGTTCAAGATACATTTTTTCGAACATGGCCACTTTCTGGGTCGGAACTTCCGACAACAGTCCTTTTGTACCGCAATAGATGATAGCAATTTGCTTTTCTACCGGCATCGGAGTATATTGTGGCTGCTTAAGTATTTCCACATTCTTAGTACCCTTGTCCAAAACGAGTTTTGTAGCAGCATCAAGGTCGGAACCGAATTTTGCGAATGCTTCCAACTCGCGGAATTGCGCTTGGTCCAATTTCAGTGTACCTGCCACTTTCTTCATGGCTTTCACTTGCGCATTACCGCCTACACGCGATACTGAAATACCCACATTGATGGCAGGTCGTATGCCAGCGTTGAACAAGTTGGAATCCAAGAATATCTGACCGTCGGTAATTGAAATCACATTGGTCGGGATGTATGCCGATACGTCTCCAGCCTGTGTTTCGATTATAGGAAGAGCTGTGAGCGAACCGCCGCCTTTGACAATTGGTTTGATGGATTCTGGCAGGTCGTTCATCTGTTTGGCCACTTCGTCAGAAGCGATAATCTTGGCCGAACGTTCCAGCAGACGGGAGTGCAAGTAGAAAATATCGCCAGGGTATGCCTCGCGTCCCGGCGGACGACGGAGCACCAGTGACACCTCACGGTACGCAACTGCCTGCTTTGACAAATCGTCATAAATAATCAGCGCATGTCGTCCAGAATCGCGGAAATATTCGCCGATGGCGGCTCCTGCGTAAGGCGAATAGAACTGCATGGCGGCAGAGTCTGACGCGCTCGAGAATACGATTGTGGTGTACTCCATAGCGCCGTGGTCCTCCAATGTTTTGCGGATGTTGGCGATGGTAGAGCCTTTTTGTCCTACAGCCACATAGATGCAGTAAACGGTTTTCCCTGCCTTGAAGTTCTCTTTTTGGTTGATGATGGTGTCGATGGCGATAGCTGTTTTTCCAGTTTGGCGGTCGCCGATAATCAATTCGCGCTGTCCGCGTCCGATAGGAATCATAGCGTCAATTGGCTTCAGTCCGGTCTGCAATGGTTCGGTCACAGGTTGTCTGTATATAACTCCTGGCGCTTTTCGCTCGAGTGGCATCTCATATAGTTCCCCTTCAATAGGACCTTTGCCGTCAATCGGATTGCCTAAGGTGTCGACAACACGGCCTAATAGACCTTCGCCAACTTTGATGGAAGCGATTCTTCCGGTTCTTTTCACTTCAAATCCTTCTTTGATTTGCTCTGAAGAACCGAATATAACGGCGCCGACATTGTCTTCTTCCAAGTTCAATACAACGCCCATCACACCGTTCTCAAACTCAACGAGTTCGTTCGATTGAACTTTATTCAGACCATAGATGTGCGCCACGCCGTCGCCTACTTGCAGTACTGTGCCGACTTCCTCGAATTGCATGCTGTTTTTGATGCCTTCGAGTTCCATCTTCAGGATGTCTGAAACTTCACTTGCTTTAATGTCTGACATATTTTCCTGTTAATTTTGTTTTTAATCTGTGTTTTGTTAAACCAATGTCCTTTTTAAACTTTTCAGTTCGCCAAGCACACTGGCATCCAATCTTGTATTGTCCACATCGAGTATAAAGCCGCCAATGATGTTGTCGTCAGTTTTGGTATTCAACATTACGGTCTTTCCAGAAAACTCTTTTTCTACAAAAGTCCTGATTTTAGCTAGCAACTCGTTGTTTACTTCCTGACTGAATGTCACTTCCGCATAGATGATGTTGTGCTCTTTGCGGTATAAATCCAGATAGGACATCGATACAAAATGAATGTATTCTTCTTTGCCTTTCTTTATTATGAATTTCAAAAAATCTTTGGTCGTATCGCAGATTTTCTCTCCGGCGGCCAGCATGAGCAGTTTCTCCTTTTCGGTGCTGCTCAGGGTCGGCATCTTCAATGTCTTTCGCAATTCTGGAGAGTGAAAGAAACTTTGAGCAATGACACTCATGTCTTGATAGACCTTTTCGTCTTCCTTCTTCTCCTTGGCGAAAAGAAACAATGCTTTTGCGTATCTTTTTGAAATTCTTCCTATTTCCATAATTCTTGCGTTAAGAAATGCTTACTTCGTCCATTAATTTTTCTATCAGAGTTACCTGTTCCTTTTGATCTGATAATTTCTGACGGACGACTTTTTCCGCTATGTCAAGCGAAAGCGATACCACTTGCGAACGAACATCTTTCATCGCTTCGTTTTTCTCTTTCTGGATTGATATGCGGGCCGATTCGATTATTTTTTCAGCCTCGGCGGCGGCTTTTGTTTTGGCGTCTTCTATCATTTTTTCTTTCATCTCCGCAGCCTGTTGGAGTATCTCCATCTGTTTTTGTCGGGCTTCGTTGATGATGGCGTCGCTTGTGGCTTTGATATTGTCGAGTTGCAGTTTGGCCTCTTCTGCCACGCGCACCGATTCATTTATGAAGTCGCTGCGTTTCTCTACCATACCGACAATGACGGGCCATCCGTACTTTGCCAGTACGAAAAACACGACGCCGAAAGCAAGTAGCATCCAAAACAATAAACCTGTTTCTGGAACTAATAAAGACATGATTGCTTGTTTTTTATAAAAAATGTTGTATGATTACTGGTTGGCAACGAGGAAGCATACTACGATGGCAAACAAAGCAGCACCTTCGACCAATGCAGCGATGATAATCATATTCATTCTGATGTCTCCGGTTGACTCTGGTTGACGAGCAATAGATTCCATAGCGCTTGAGCCGATTTTTCCGATTCCGAGTCCTGCGCCGATTGCGGCAAGTCCTGCACCTATTGTTGCTCCTAATTTTCCTAAACCTGCACCTGCGGCAGCTTGTAATAAGATTGATAATAACATAGTTTTTAAAATTTAAGTTAATAATTTATTTTGTTTTTATTCTTTTTCGTGATGCGGTTCTACTCTGGCCAGTCCGATGAAGACTGATGCTAGCATGACAAACACGTATGCCTGTATGAATGCCACAAGCAATTCCAGAAAATTCATGAATATGGTGAATATGACGGCAACAGCTGTCATAGTGACAGATATGCCGGCGCTCATCTTGGCTACAAAAAATATCAAGCAGATAAATGCAAGAATAATGGAGTGGCCTGCCAGTATGTTAGCGAAAAGACGAATCATCAATGCAAAGGGCTTTGTGAACACTCCGAACAGTTCCAATACCGGCATCAGCGGGAAAATCGGGCTTTTAAGCCAGACAGGAACAGCAGGAGAGAAAATCTCTTTCCAATATTCTTTTGTTCCGAATATATTCACAACAAGCATGGTGATGATTGCAAGCACGAATGTCACAGCGATGTTGCCTGTAGTGTTGGCTCCGCCTGGGAAAATCGGTATCAGTCCCATCAAATTGTTGATGAAAATGAAGAAGAATATGGTCAGCAGATAAGGCGAGAACTTTTTGTAGTCTTTTCCCACCGAAGGCTTGATGACATCGTCTTGTATGCTCATGATGAGCATTTCCAGCGCTCCTCTGAAGCCTTTAGGAGCCGTCAGCGGATTTTTCTTGTACCATTTGGCTGCATAAAGGATGATGATGATAAGCAAGAGCGAATTAAGGAGCAGAGCGACAGCGTTTTTTGTGAGAGAGAAATCCCATGGACGAACTTCGTTCCCCAGCGCGTCTTTTTCTACAACTTTTCCTGCGTAGTCACCGCTTTCAGCAATATAGAATCCGTTGTATTCTTTTCCGTGATGCAGTTTTGAGGCGCAAAACATGTTCAGTCCTTTTTCGCTGCTGTAAACAATTACAGGCAGCGGAATGGCAATGTCTTTCTCGCCCACTTTGGTGATGTGCCATTCGTATGAGTCGCCCGTGTGACCGAAAATGAGTTCTCCCGGACTGAATGCGGCATCTTCTTCAGCGTATGCATTGACGGTGGTCAATGATGCGACAAACAAGAGCAGGATATGAAATATTTTAAGCCTGTTTTTCATTCGTTTTTTCTTTTTTTGCGGGTTTTAGCAGATATATAGTCTCGAAAACCAGCAATGTGATATAATAAACAAAGAAACTAATCAGTATGATGAATTGTTGCTCTTTTACAAAAAAAACATACAGCATAATAAATGTTATCGAAAACAGCAGTTTCAAAAAAATGGAGAGCATAAAGGCAGATGTGAATCTGGCATTTGAAACGCTCAACATTTTCTTTATGCTCCAACAGGTGCCGAAACCCAGCAGCAAAAAGAAAACGGGGACGCTCCAAAAGAGGTCGAAATAACCGTCTTTGCCCAACACCAGCAGAAATGCTGCGGTCAGCAGACAAATGATGGAAGTCCAATATAAAACCGCTTTTTTCAGATTAAACATTTTATTGTTCGATGCAAATTGTTATGTTGTTTTTGTTCACTTCCACCAAGCCTGAACTAATTTCCAGCGATGACGTTCCTTCTTCGGTCTTGTAATCGATGCTTCCTTTTACCAAGGTAGAGATGATGGCTGCATGATTATGCAACACGGTGAACCGTCCGTTTTTGCCAGGCACGCTTACTGCGGAAACTTTTCCGTTGTAAATCATTTTTTCAGGTGAAATAATTATCAGATTCATCTTTTATCAATTAACCTGAGACAATAATTTTTTGCCTTTTTCTATCGCTTCGTCAATGGTTCCCACAAGGTTGAACGCAGCTTCTGGATATTCATCCACTTTGCCGTCCATAATCATGTTGAATCCTTTGATGGTTTCTTCGATAGGCACCAATACGCCTTTCAGTCCAGTAAACTGTTCTGCCACATGGAATGGTTGCGACAAGAAACGTTGTACGCGGCGTGCGCGGTGCACGATGAGTTTGTCTTCGTCAGAGAGCTCTTCCATACCAAGGATGGCGATGATGTCTTGCAGCTCTTTGTATCGCTGCAGCAGCTCTTTCACGCGCATAGCTGTGTTGTAATGTGCTTCGCCGATAATGGCGGGATCCAGAATTCGTGAGGTTGAATCCAGCGGGTCAACCGCAGGGTATATACCCAATTCGGCAATTTTACGGCTCAACACAGTTGTGGCGTCCAAGTGGGCGAACGTGGTGGCAGGAGCAGGGTCGGTCAAGTCATCTGCTGGCACATATACAGCCTGCACCGATGTGATAGAACCGTTTTTGGTTGATGTGATACGCTCTTGCATGGCACCCATTTCCGTTGCCAAGGTAGGTTGATATCCTACAGCCGAAGGCATACGGCCCAAAAGGGCAGAAACCTCAGAACCGGCTTGAGTGAAACGGAATATGTTGTCGATGAAGAACAGAATATCCTTACCGCCTTCGTCGCGGAACGACTCGGCAACGGTAAGTCCTGAGAGCGCCACAGAAGCACGTGCTCCAGGGGGCTCGTTCATTTGTCCGAACACCATGGCCAATTTTGAATTTTTAAGCGCTTCAGGGTCCACTTTGCTCAAGTCCCATCCGCCTTCTTCCATGCTTTTCTTGAATTCTTCGCCGTAATCAACGATGCCGGCGCCGATCATCTCGCGGAGCAGATCGTTTCCCTCACGCGTACGCTCGCCCACTCCAGCAAATACTGAAATGCCCGAATATCCGAGCGCGATATTGTTTATCAACTCTTGAATAAGCACTGTTTTTCCCACTCCGGCACCGCCGAACAGACCGATTTTTCCGCCTTTGGTGTAAGGTTCGAGCAAATCGATGACTTTGATACCCGTGAAAAGCACTTCTTGTGAAGTGGAGAGGTCTTCGAATTTAGGCGGCTCGCGGTGAATTGGGTAGGCGCCTGCTCTGTCTAGTTGCGCCATGCCGTCAATGGCTTCGCCGATGACATTCATCACGCGTCCTTTTATTTGGTCGCCCTTAGGCATGGTGATAGGGGTTTCCATGGCAACTACTTCCATTCCTCTTACCAATCCGTCGGTAGAGTCCATGGCTATGGTTCGCACAGTTTCTTCACCGATATGCTGCTGGCACTCTAGAATCAAATTTTGTCCGTTAGGACGAATCACTTGGAGTGCTTCGTGAATTTGCGGAAGCGACTCAACTTCTTTCCCGAAATTGACATCCACGACAGGTCCAATCACCTGTGTGATATATCCAACTTTTTTTGACATAGTATTTTAAGGTTTCTTATTTCAAAATTAAGAAGAGGAATCAAGAATAATGACCTTATTTGGGGCAATCGGACAGGACAATAATATAAATTGTATTGTAGTGTTCGTTCTTGGTTTCAATTCAAAATCTATCAAAGGTAAAAAATTAAAATTTAAAATTGAAAACTTTTTTATGAAAAAAAACAAGAAACGAAAAAAAGAGCATGATTTTGTCGTAAAATGCATGACAAAAAGAGCGAAACCTTTCGATTCCGCTCTTTTTGTTGTAATATGTGGTCGGTTTTATAAACCGAAACTTACACCGTTCAGGTATTCGTATATGCAACTTGCGAATCCGATAGCGAAAATGCCGATAAGACAAATGGCGAATGACACTTTTGTGTAATTGTCGGTTGTCAGTTTTTCAATAGGTGTTTCGTTCGGATTGATGAATATGGCTTTTACTACCAACAGATAGTAGTAGAGCGAAATGACAGTATTCAGCAAAGCGATGAACAGCAGCAGGTATTCTTGTTGCTCGGCTACGGCTGTAAATACAAAGAATTTGCTGAAGAATCCTGCCGTAGGAGGAATGCCGCCCAACGAGAACATGGCCAGCATCAATATGATTGACAAGTTCGGGTTGGTCTTGTAGAGGCCGTTGTAGTCGCTGATGTTGATTTTGCCGGTTTGTGTTTCAATGGCATTAGCTACGCCAAAGGCGGCCAAGTTTGATACGACATAAACCAGAATGTAGTAGATGGTTGCTCCCATTCCTTGCGCAGTGCCGATGAAAACGCTCAGAATAATATATCCAGCTTGCGAGATGGACGAGAATGCCAAAAATCGTTTGAAATTGTTTTGGCGAATGGCGAATATGTTACCGATGGTAATGGTAATGAGGATGATCCACCAAAGCATAGCGTTCCATTCGAAAAACAGATTGCCGAAAACGCGGTAAAGTATCACCATCAAAGCATACACGGCAGCCCCTTTTGATATAGTGGAAAGATAAGAGGTTACATTGGTCGGCGCACCTTCGTAAACATCCGCTGTCCAAAGATGGAACGGAACAAGTGACAGTTTGAAGAAAAGGCCAGTCAGCACAAAAGTGAGCGCCAATATTACAATGGCTGACGGCGCTATGATAGTTGTAGCTATATCTTCAAAGTATAGTGTTCCGCAGTTGCCGTAAAGCATCGAGAGGCCGAAGAGCATGATGACGGATGAGAAAACCGCAGTGAGGATGAATTTAGCTCCGGCTTCGGCTGAATGATGCGTGTATTTGTCGAACGCTACCAGCGATGCGATTGGGAGCGATGCAGTTTCGAGTCCGATGAAGAACAGAATGAAATTTCGTGCCGAAATCATCATGTACATGCCAAAAAGAGTAAGCAGCACGAGCATGAAGAATTCACCTCGCTTAAAGATGGTGTCTGATTTTTTCAACCATCCGTATGATTGTAAGAATATGATGAATACACCGATGTTCAGTATGTTTTTTACAATGGTTTCAACATCGTTGTTCACATACATGCCTGCAAAGGAACTTCCTGAAACGGGAAACAAAAATCCGCAGATGGTATGCAGTCCCCAGAGCGTGCATGCGATAAGGTGAAAGCCTTTCTTGCCTTTCTCGCCGGCAAACAGGTCGTATATCATCAAAATTAAGAAAACAACCAGTAAAGACATTTCCTGTCTTAACAGTAGATAATTGCTTAAGTCCATTGTATCTTGTTAAAAATTAAACACTTTAATACTTTCTCTGATAATTTCTGCTACCCAGTTAGGGAACATACCGATGGCTGCTACGCACAATATGAGTCCGACAACGGAAATGCGTTCGTACCATACGGCATCTGTCAGTTTGAGGTGTTCCTCGTTGGTGCATACTCCGTATAGTATCTTGCCTACCACTCTCAATATATATACTGCCGTGATGACGATTGATGAGCATGCGATGATTGTCAGTACACGATGGAAAGTGTCGTTGTTGCTCCATGAACCGACGAAAATAGTCATTTCTGCCACAAATCCGCTGAGTCCAGGCAGACCTAATGACGCTAAACCGGCAATGACATAGCAAACGGAGAGGAATGGCATGATGCGCATCAGTCCGTTCAGCTCTCTGATGTCTCTTGTGTGTGTGCGACCGTATATCATTCCAATCAATGCGAAGAATAATGCTGTCATCAATCCGTGCGAAAGCATTTGCATTACGGCGCCTGTCATCGCTGTCTTGTTAAGCATCAGCATGGCGAAAAGCACCAGACCGCAGTGGCTCACAGACGAGTATGCGTTGATGTATTTCAAATCGGTCTGCGATATGGCGCCGAATGCTCCGTACACAACGCTGATGCCTGTCAGCAACAAGAATATCCATGCCATTTCGCTTGCTGCTTCGGGCATCAGGCAAATGGCGATGCGGTAGCATCCGTATCCTCCTAATTTCATCAGTACGCCAGCGTGAAGCATTGAAACGGCTGTAGGTGCCGAAGCGTGACCGTCAGGCGACCATGTGTGGAACGGAAACATGGCTCCCAGTACGCCGAATCCGATAAAAGTAAGCGGGAAAAACAAGCGTTGCCATTCCATTGGGATATTTGATTTTGCTATCTCCAAAATATTGAAGGTTAACGAACCATCAGCCGTTTGTGCGCTGAAGTGTATTCCCAGCACTCCAAGAATAAGGAATGCCGAGCCGCCCATCAGCATCAGGGTGAGCTTCATGGCAGAGTATTCTTTCTTTCCTGTGCCCCAAAGTCCGATAAGCAGATACATAGGGATAAGCGCAGTTTCGTAGAATAATACCATGGTGAACATGTCGATGGAAATGAAGAATCCGTAAACTCCGATCGCCAACAGTGTCAGCCAGATGAAGAAGTCACGCGTCAGCGGCTGCAGGTTCCACGAAGCGAAAACGCCCGTGAAAACAATGATGGCCGAGAGCAGAATCATAACCACTGATATGCCGTCAACTCCTACTGAATAATGAATGTTCAATGCAGGATACCAAAGATAGTCTGCCATAAAGAGCATGTCGGCGGTGTTGCCGGCATTTCGCTCGTTTATGAATAAAATCAGCAAAGCGACTGCCATGATCAACTCTATCGTAGAACCGATGACAGCGACAGCTCTCACTTGCTTGATGTTTTTGCAAGGTATGAACCCCAGCAGCATCAAGACCGGAACGATGACAAAATAAGAAAGTAAGTCCATATATCTTTTTCTATTATGCGGTTATTAAATAAGAATCATAATCAGTACAATACCTAATGCGCCTCCAATGAATACAACGGCATAGTCTTGCACCAGACCCGATTGGATGAATTTTGTCTTTTGCGACACGAAGTTGGTGACGCAAGCCAAAGCGTTCATGAATCCATCGACGATATGACGGTCGAACCATGCAGTAGGCTTGGATATTCTGTTGAAGATGATTTTTTTAGTAACAAACAGCCACATCTCGTCAAAGTAGAATTTGTGGTATGCGGATGTGTAAAGTCCTTTTACCGAATTTGCCACTTTGTCGGGGATTTCGGTTTTCTTCATATACATTTTTGCGGCGATGGCAATGCCCAGTACAGCAATAGCGATGCTTGCGCAGGCTACTATCCAGTTGATGTGCGTGTCGAATGGCATTCCGTCGGCCGAAACGAATTTTGAGAAAGGAATGAAACCGCAGATAATGGTAAGAGCTGCAAGGAACATCAGCGGGAATGTCATTGCCAAACCTGCTTCGTGTGGTTTGTGTTCGTAGACTTTGTTGTTGTCGTTCCAAAAGATATTGAAATACAGACGGAACATGTAGAATGCAGTCAGTCCAGCGCAAATATACAAGCAGCTGAAAAGAATCATGTCGTGATGAAATGCAGCGGCAAGAATTTCGTCCTTACTGAAAAATCCGGAGAACGGAGGAATGCCAGCGATAGCCAAGCAAGCAATCAAGAATGTGATGTTGGTGATAGGCAGGTGTTTCTTCAGTCCGCCCATGGCGCTCATCTCGTTGCTGTGGACAGCATGAATGACGGCACCTGCGCCCAAGAACAGCAATGCTTTGAAGAATGCGTGTGTGAAAAGATGGAACATGGATGCCATATATCCCAATCCGTCGTGCCCAGCCAATCCTGATACACCTAGCGAAGTGATCATATAAGCGATTTGAGAAATTGTGGAGAATGCCAAAACACGTTTGATATCAGTTTGTGTACATGCTACTACCGCGGCAAAAAGCGAGGTGATGGCCCCGATATATCCTATGATGGTGAGCACTTCAGGCGTTCCGAGATAATAGACAGGGAAAAGTCTGGCAACGAGGAATACGCCGGCTACAACCATTGTGGCTGCGTGTATCAGTGCCGAAACAGGAGTAGGACCTTCCATTGCGTCGGGCAACCATATATGGAACGGCAGCATGGCTGATTTTCCCACACCACCCATAAAGATGAGCATCATGCCCCACGACAATATTGATATGCCTAGGAAAGAGATGCCGGCTGTAGTCGAAATCAGAATGTTGTTCTCTGGGTTTGTAAGTGTGATGAAATCGAATGTTTCAGAATAGAATGACACTAACAGAATGCCGACAAGGAAGAAGAAGTCGGCGAATCGAGTGACAATGAAAGCCTTTTTGGATGCGGCTATCGCTGAAGGTTTTGTGTAGTAGAATCCAATGAGTGAATAGGATGAAACGCCTACCAATTCCCAGAATATGTACATTTGGAAAATGTTGGTTGCTACTACAAGACCCAGCATGGAGAATGTGAACAGTGAAAGCAGCGCATAGTAGCGTTGAAAGCCTCGTTCGCCCTTCATATATCCGAAACTGTAGATATGCACCATCAGCGAAACAGTAGTGATGACCACCAGCATCATAACTGATATTGGGTCGAGCAGTATGCCGAGATCGATGTGCAAATGCTCTGTGATTTTCAACCATTCAAAATTGAATGCGATGATTTTTTGATAAGCGCCGTCAGCCATCCCTGTGCTGAAGAAATAGTCGCCTGCAGTGATATACGACAGGATAGCGATGATGCCTAAACTGAGCGTGCCAAAAACACCCGCAACAACAGGTTTCAGTTTACTGTCCATCAGTCCCAGGAAAAGGAACATCAAGGCGGGAAGTATTATTATGGGCAAAGTGTATGACATATATTTTTATTTTTTAATATTTCATTTTGTTTATATCATCCACAAAAATGTTTTTCACATTTCTGTAAATGTCAATAATTATAGCGATAGCCAAAGCTGTTTCGGCTGCGGAGATTCCTATAATAAACAGGGTGAAGAAAAATCCGTCCAGTTGTCCGGGGAACAGTATGCGGTTGAATACGGCGAAATTCATGTCCACGGCATTCAGCATGAGTTCGAGCGACATAAGAATGGTCAGCAGGTTGCGTCTTGCCAAGAATCCGTAAACTCCGACAAAGAACATGATTGTACTGACAATCAGATATGCTTCTAATGGAATATTGTTCATCATATATCAGTGTTTTTCGTTTTTTATCTTTTTCTTGCTATCATGATACCTCCGATGATGCATGCCAGCAATAAAATACTGATGGCTTCGAAAGGGAGCAGGTATTGAGATTTGTCAGTACCCATAAGTGTCATGCCGATTTCTTGCATTGTAGGCTGTTGCCATACCTGCTCGGCAGTTTTAAAAATATTTTTTAGAATAATGTACAGGCAAAGTGCCCCGCCGCCTAATGCTACAAGCGCGGCGCTCAGCACGCGCTTCCATTCGCGCGGTTTTTCTTTGTCGCCCGCATGACTGGTCAAAAGGATAGAGAAAATGAACAGAACCAGTATGCCTCCAGCATAGACTGAAATCTGCACACCGGCAAGAAACTCATATCCTAATTGCAGATATATGCCTCCCGTGGCAATTAACACAAAAAGCAAGTATGTAGCAGAGCGTAATATTCGTCTGGAAGTCACCGAAAGAACGGAGAAGATGACAATTACTGCTGCCAGAATGTAGAATATAATTTGTTCGGCCATTTTTATTGTTGATTAGTTTGTTTTGTTTCGATGATTTTTTTCTCTTTTAATTTAGAACCTTCGTGATTCAGTTTTTTCACTAATATCTCGCGTCGGAAAACGGCGTTTTCAAAAGTGTTTCTGAATTCGATGGCTTTCTGCGGGCAATTCATTACGCATACATTGCAGAAGGTGCATTGCCCCAAATCGTAGAAATAGTTTTTCAGCACTTTCTTCTTTTTGCCGTCTTCTGTCTCGATGATTTCCGACTCGATGTTGATTGTTCCGTTCGGGCAGTTCATCTGACAAAGGCCGCATGCGGTACACGAATGCTCGTTGTTCTCGTTGTGTATCATGACGAGCTCTCCTCTGAAACGGTCGGACACATGCAGTGTAGTGTGACGGTTTTCGGGATACATCTCGGTCACTTTCGGGGTGAAAAACTCCTTGATGGTAACTTTCATGCCCACCAGTAACGATTTCAGCCCTTTGAAAAAAGATGAGAAATATGAAATTACAGAATTCATGTTGAATTGTTTAAAACGCTATTAAGAATAAATTAAAAATGCCATCCGTAAACTACGATGATTGTCATTACAATCAGGTTAATCATATTGATAGGCAAAATGTATTTCCATTCGAGATGCAGAAGCTGGTCGATGCGCAGACGCGGGAATGTCCAGCGTACCCACAGACTGAAAAATACAAGCAACGCTGTTTTGCCGAGGAACCATACTACGGATGGAATGTAGTCCATCACCTGGTTGAAGGCGTCCAGTCCGCTTATGTGCAAAGGCATCCAGCCGCCAAGGAACATTGTAGTTGCAATAGATGCAATAATGAACATGTTCAGATATTCGGAGAGGTAAAAGAAACCGAATTGTATTCCTGAATATTCCGTATGATAACCTGCAGTAAGCTCCGATTCGGCTTCAGGCAAGTCGAAAGGACCGCGGTTTGTTTCGGCGTGACCGGAAATCAGATAGCTGATGAAGGCAATAATCATGGGAATGTGACCTTTGAAGATGAACCATCCGTCTTGCTGCATCTCTACAATTTCAGAGAGTTGCATGGTGCCGGCAAGCACCACTACAGTAAGCAGCGCAACGCTGGCCGAAAGTTCGTAGCTTACAAGCTGCGCACCGCTTCGCATGGCACCTATCATGGAGAATTTGTTGTTGCTGGCCCATCCGGCAAGCAGGATGCCGATGATGCCGAGCGACGATACTGCTAATACATAGAAAATACCGATGTTGAAATCGAGCACTTGCATTCCTTTGCCGAACGGAATGGCGCCGAACGAGAGAAATGAGGCGATGATGACAACAAAAGGCGCTATATAGAACAGCACTTTGTCAATGTGATTGATGGAAATAATTTCCTTCAATAATATTTTGAACATATCGGCAAAAGGCTGCAACAGACCTTTCCATCCCACTCTGTTAGGGCCAAGACGGCATTGGAAGAATGCGCAAATCTTTCTTTCCCCGTAAATGAGCGCTAAAGCAATAAGTGCATAAGCAGTCAAGAGCGCGATGCCGATAACGACAAATTCGATGAACAAAACCCAAAATTCGGGCATGCATCCTCTTAATAAATTGTCAAACCACGATGTGACTATTTGAAAATCAAACATATATCTTTTTGTTATAGTTCAATATAAATTATCTGTCAATGTCAGGTACTACATAGTCCAAAGAACCGCCGATGGCTATGAAGTCGGCGATTTTTTCTCCTCTGGTGATGGTGTCCATTACCGAAACCAGTGCCATGGATGGTGAACGGAAGTGCAGACGGTAGGGCGTCTTGTTGCCGTCGCTGGCGAGGTAGACGCCAAATTCGCCGCGCGCTGCTTCCACTCGTTCGAAATATTCTCCTTCGGGCAGTTTGATGATGGGTTTTGTCTTCGAACGGTATTCTCCGTCAGGGAAACTCTCCACCAGTTGTTCGATGATGTTGAGCGATTCTTCTATCTCTTCCAATCTGACGATATATCGAGCGAAAGTGTCACCTTCGGTACGCATCACCTCGTTGAATTTCACCTTTTGGTATATGGAATAAGGGGCTATTTTTCTGACATCGCAATGGAATCCTGATGCTCTGCCAGAAGGGCCGGTGATGCCGAATGAGATGGCTTTCTCTTTTGTGAGTACGCCTACACCGTCCATTCTTCCGCGGGCAATGACATTCCCCGTGTAGATGGCGTGATATTCTTTCAGTTTTTTGCGTTGGTAATTGACATATTCTTTCACTTGTTTGCGGAAATTCTGATGCACATCCTGCATCACACCGCCTATCACATTATAGTTGGTGATAAGTCGTCCGCCGCAGTTTTCTTCAAATATGTCAAGAATTTTCTCGCGGTCGCGCATGCCATAGATGAAGGCTGTGAGCGCTCCCATGTCCATACACATGCATGACCATCCTAGCAAGTGTGATGCGATACGGGTCAGCTCGTCCATGATGACGCGGATGTATTCGGCTCTTTCCGGCACTTCTATTTCTCCGGCTTTTTCAATGCACATGCACAGTGCATGGCGGTTGATGTGAGCCGAAAGATAATCAAGACGGTCGGTAAAGTGCAATATCTGAGGATAGGCGAGGCTTTCGCTCAGTTTTTCGATGCCTCGATGAATGTATCCGCAGTTCAAATCCACTTTCTTGACGATTTCTCCGTCGAGCGCTACGCGATAGTGCAAAACGCCGTGTGTGGCAGGGTGTTGAGGGCCAATGTTTACAACATATTCGTCATTCTCGAACACATTTTCCTCTTTTTCTTCCACTTTGTCGTTCACAACAGAGAAGTGTGTGGAGATGTCGCTCATTTCGTGACTTTCGACCGACATTTCGTTCTCGTTCACATAATCCTTTCTTAAAGGGAATCCTTTCCAGTCGTTGCGCAAGAAAAGTCGTCTCATGTCAGGATTTCCGATGAATCGTATGCCGAAAAAGTCGTATGCTTCTCTTTCGTTTATGCAAGCGGAGTCCCAAAGGTCGCTGACGCTGCACAGTTCGGGATTCTCGCGGTTGTCGGCATAGGTGTGCAGCACGATTGTTTGTCCAGGTTGCTCCGATGACGACAGTTGATACACGACGCCGAGTTTTTCGTCTTTGTCTATACCTATGAGTTGATTCAGGTAGTCGAAAGATAAGACGTCGTTTTTTCTCAGCGTTTCCGCCAAAAGTCTGAAGTCTTTGTTTCCCACAGTGACAGTAAGGGGTTCTTTCTCCTCAATGACAGCGGATGGTACGACTTCGGATATGAGTTTTTTTATATTTTCCATCAAAGAGATTTTTATCTTTTTTTGTTGAAAATAAATCGTTCCAATTTCATTTTTCTTTGCAGTTGCATCATGCCGTACAGCAGAGCTTCCGGTTTAGGGGGGCATCCGGGGATGTACACATCAACGGGTATGATTTTGTTGACGCCGTTCACCACGTGGTATGATTTGTTGAAGGGTCCGCCGGATATGGCGCAGCTTCCCATGGCGATTACATATTTCGGTTCGGCCATCTGGTCGTAAAGACGCTTCAGTATGGGAGCCATTTTGTTGACGATGGTGCCGGCAACGATGATGACGTCAGCTTGTCGGGGGCTGTTTCGCGTTACCTCAAATCCGAATCGGGCAAAGTCGTAACGCGCCGCTCCAACGCTCATGAATTCGATTCCGCAGCAGCTGGTGGCGAAGGTGAGCGGCCATAAGGAGTTCGAACGTCCCCAATTGATGATATTGTCCACTGAGCTGACAATGATGTTTACTCCGTTTTTTCGGAGTTCTTCTGCGTATTGTTCAAGGTATTCGTTGTCTTTGAATTCCTCGTATGCTATGCCGTTTATTTTGATGTCTTTTACTTCCATTCCAACGCTCCTTTCTTCCATGCGTATGCCAATCCCAGCACCAGTATCAAAATGAAAAATGCGATGCTGACCAGTCCTGCAATGCCGAATGTGCGTACGGCGGTCGCCCACGGGAAGAGGAATACTGTTTCAACATCAAACATCAGATAGAGGATGGCGAACAGGTAATAACCCACTTTAAATTGCATCCACGAGGTGCCACGGGTAGGAATACCACATTCATAAGTCTCGCTTTTTTGTTTGTTAGTGGAGTATGGAGAGAGTAGCAGCGCTACGCCCAAACCGCCGACAACCAGTACTATGGCGGTGATAAAAACCACTAATAGAAGTGTAGAACTCATACGATTCTTGTTAGTTTAAAATTAAGTTGAATAGTTGCAAAAGTACTGTTTTTTTTTGTTTTCCCGTTTAAAAAAATCGTTTTTTTGTATGAAGAATTTTCTTCAGTTGTTGATTGTAAAAAAGAATTTCCCCATTTTCTTTTCAATATGAAATATTTAGTATAAGAACGGTGCTGAAATGTTATGAATTTTGTATTTTTACAAAAAAAATGACAGATGAAAAAAATAGGGATTCTTTCGGATACGCATGCTTATTTGAATCCCAAGGTGCTGAAGTATTTTGAGGAATGTGATGAGATATGGCATGCGGGCGATTGGGGAAGTGTGGAAGTGGCGGACGCTTTGTGTGCGTTTAAGCCTGTGCGGGGGGTGTGCGGAAATATCGACGATCGGGCGATTCGTTCGCAGTTTCCTTTGTACGAGCGTTTTATGTGTGAGGGAGTGGATGTGTACATGACTCATGTCGGCGGTTATCCGGGCAAATACGAGCCCCGTGTTTTTGCCAAGCTTTGCGCAAATCCTCCTCGTTTGTTTGTATGCGGTCATTCGCATATACTGAAAGTGATGTTCGATAAAAGCTTGAACATGCTTTGCGTGAATCCGGGAGCAGCGGGGCAGTATGGCCAGCAGCTGGTGCCGACACTTATTCGTCTGGAGGTTGACGGAGAGAAAATTCAGAATTTGGAAGTGATAGAGATGAGATAAGGTAAAATGAGGGATAATTTACATGAGGATAGAGCGAAAGGAATAGATTTTCTCAGGTTCTTTTCAGCAATGGGAATAGTGATATTTCATTTTGCATGTTATTCGGAAGCAAATTGGAACATTTTTTTAGAAAATGCGAATGCATCGTGGGGAAATTTGCTCGTAATGACTTTTTTTGTAGTTTCGGGTTTTTGCTTGTACCTTAATAATTCAAAGATAGAATCAGTAGCCCAATCGACATACTTTTATTATAAGCGTTGGAAATCAATTTTTCCGATGTTTTATGTCGGTTATTTGTTTTGTTATATTGATAGAATGTTTGAGGTGCATTCTTTATTGATATCGCCTTCGCCGTGGCATAAAATTTGGCTTACAATATTTGGCATGGATGGTTATTTCTTGTACCGTTCAGTTAATTTTTATTTGATAGGGGAATGGTTTTTGGGAGCGATAGTATTGGTGTATCTGATTTACCCGTTGATATTGTGGCTATTTGAGAAGAAACCTGTCTTGCTGTTTACTGTGCTTGTTGCTCTGTCTGTTTTTTTGCCGTACAGCGTGTTTTTCGAAATCGGCCCTTTCAGAAATTTAATTACTTGTACGGCTTGTTTCGTGACAGGAATGTTAATGGCTCGTTATAGACAAGTGTTACAGCGTAGAATTTTATTTTGGGCATCGCTTTTCATCCTTATAGCGGGAATCTTTTTCCCTGTCCCGGTAATTTCCAAAACGGTACCCGTTGCGTTGTTTATGGCAATATCCTTTTTTGTCGTTATGAAAAAGATTGGAGAATTGCTTGAAAATAGTGGAAAGTGGTGTGAAAGAGTGATGTTGTTTGGAGGCAAAATCTCGTATCCGATGTTTTTGGTTCAACATGTAGTGATAATGAAGGTGTTGGCAATAAATAATTCATCGGATAAATTTTGTTCTTTGGGATATCTTTTGTTGTCATTGATTCTCTCGATAGTTTTTGCTTATGCATTATCTGTAATTACCCGTGAAATAAGTAATTGGAGTTTGTTTCAAGTGACGGGAGAAAAAATAAAGGAGAAATTCAGAAAGTAGAAGGGATAGAGATGAGACTGAAGTTTTTATGCATATTGTTTTTTCCAGTTGTTATGTTTGCGCAACCGTGGGGAAATGCCGCATCCTTGAAAACAATAATGTCATTGGGTTTGCCCGTGCTGGATATACATACAGAAGATGGCGTTATGCCAACCTGTAGGTATGTTACCCATCCGAAAGGGTGTTTCGGACTAGGTATAACGGATGTTACCACAGTGCCAGGAAGGTTGTTTTTGTCGGTTGGAAAGGATACGCTCTACGATAGTGGCGAGTATCAGGAGGATGTGTCGGGGATGACAATCCGTATACGGGGAAATTATTCTGCCTATTCCGATCCAAAACCGTTCAGAATAAAGCTGCAACGTAAGGCGGACCTGCTTTGTCGCGGCAATGAGCGTTATAATGACAAAGAATGGCTGCTGCTGCGCGATGACGAGCTGAAATTGCTTGTTGGTTTATATGTCAACCAATTGGTAGGTATGCCATATACTCCCTCGTTCCAGTATGTCAATGTGATTCTCAACGACACCTATTTCGGAGCGTATGCACTTGTGGAGTCGGTGAAACGAAATCCCGAATGCAGGATAGATGTGGATAAAGACGAAGGCTATATATTTGAATACGATGGCTATTGGTGGCAAAAGGATTTCTATTACACTTCGCTTTTGCGCAAAGATTTGGCCTACACTTTCAAGTACCCCGACATGGAAAATGCCGATTTGGAAACGCAAGAGTACATTCGTAGCGTGATTCTAGGCATGGAACAACATGTAAAAAATGGCGATTATGACAGTTATATTGATGTTGCAACATTCGCTTCGTGGATGTTGGGACACGACATATTGGGTACCCAAGACGGTTTAGGCTCGAATGTGTTTTTCGCAAAGTACGATAAAATGCCGTATTCCAAGGTTTTTATGACCAATTTATGGGATTTCGACAGCATTGAGCGCATGAAAAACTCATGGGCAAGGGTGCATACTTTGCATTTCTTTGAATTGTTGTTCTCAAGCAAGAATGAAAATTTTAAGAATGCATACAAACAGAAATGGGCGGAACTTTCAGAGACACTGGTTGATGATGTGACAGACTATTTGACGACTTTTGCCGCATCGGACTGCGCCAAGGCGCTGGATGTGTCGCGCACTTTGACGAATGTGTATTTGAATGGAAAAAGCAAGCGTCTGGCAGATGTGGAAACGGATGTGCAGAATGCAATTCTCTGGTTTGCCAGCAGGAAAGTGTGGCTTGATACAAAGATGACAAAGGAAATAAATCCCGAATTGCCTCATCAGCAGAATGCGCTGCCCGAAGCGCCTGCTCTTGATAAGCGGGATGATGGCGCTTGCTTTAATATTTTTGGACAGGAAGTGAAATCTGATTACAAGGGTGTCGTCATTCAGAATGGCAAGAAAATGATAGGGGGGTATTAAGAATCCGAAACTGCTTCGCAGTTATTTTGAAAAATAAATCAATAAAATTTCAAAACAGTTTGAAAACAATAAAAGCCCGAATTTCGGGCTTTTATTGTTTATATGTAATGACTGATTATTCCAACACCACCATTTCTGTTCTTCTGTTCAGGGCGCGGCCTTCTTCGGTGTCGTTGGTCGAAGCAGGACGGTCGGGACCAAAACCTACGGCTTCCATACGATCTGCTGCAATGCCATGTTCTATAAGGTATTTCTTGACAGCCTTTGCGCGGTTGTCCGACAATTTGGTATTCAGCTGACGAGAACCTTGCGAGTCGGTATGTCCTTCGAAACGCACACGGATGTTCGGGTTGGCGTTCATGAAAGCGATAATTTGGTCAAGCTCAAATTTCGATTCGTCTTTCAGATTGTAAGAGTTGGTGTCGAAGAATACATTCTTCAGCACGATGCTCGAACCGGCTTTCGCTTTGGTAAGTCTTATCTCATGCTCGATGCCAGTGTTCACATTCTGCACTTTTTCATTTTTGGGCATATAGCCTTCGGCAGATGCGGTGTAGGCGAAAGTTTCGCCGGTAGAAGGCACGGGCAAAATGATTTTTCCTGAAAATCTGTCAGATTTAGAATGGCTTACCACGGCTTCAGTCTCGGCATTGAACAGTTTGATGGTTGCTTCGAGCGGAGCTTCTGTCTCGTCATCAATGACCTTGCCGATGAAGAAGTCGACTTTTTTCGGACGCAGGCGCTCATCCAAATATGCTTCGTAAATGTCTTTGCCTCTGCCGTTATTTTCCAAACCGTTAGATGAGAAATAAGCCTTGTCGCCGTCGGAGTTGACTACAAAGCCGATTTCATCGCGATGGGTGTTCAAAGGATAACCCATGTTTTCGGCTCTTGTCCAATTGCTGTATGCATCTTTTCTTGCGTAGAACACATCAAGTTTGCCCATTCCGTCCCATCCGTCAGAAGAGAAGTAGAGTGTCTGGTTGTCGGGGTGTATGAAAGGCGAGCGCTCGTTGCGCATAGTGTTAATCTGCTCTCCCAGATTGACGGGGTTGCTGAACGAGAGTGTCTCGTCGGCATTCACGGATACATCGCATTTCCAGATGTCATCGCCGCCGATGCCGCCTTTTCTGTTTGATGCGAAATAGATGGTGCTTCCGTCGCTGCTGAGCGATGGCGTTGATTCCCAGCTTTTAGAGTTGAGCGGTTCGCCTGGGTTTATCTCTTCGCTCCAGTGGCCGTCTTTCTTGATAGAGTAGTAGATGTCGCATCCGCCAAGACTTGTTTTGCGGTCGCAAGCCACATAGAACATGTATTTCCCGTCGAGCGAGTAGCTTTGCGCTCCTTCGTTCTTTTTGGTTTGTATCGGTGCGCCGAGCGCTTCCGACTGCCCCCAATCTTTGCCGTTTTTCTGACATTGGTAGATGTCTTCGTTGTGGGTGTAGTTTTGTCTTTCACCTTCTTTTTTGCCTACCAGTACGGTGGTGGAGAATGTTCTTCCGTCAGCCGATATATTGGGCCAATAGTCGTCAAATTCTGTGTTTACGAGCTCGCCCATATTCTCTGGGTCGAAAGGGATGGGGTTGGCCTTCAGCTTGATGGCGACATCACAACGACGCATGGCCGCCATATTTTTTGTCGGGTCGGCTTTTTCGTACCATTCTTTGGCCTTTTCGTATTGCCCTGTTTCGTAATATGCTTTAGCTAAATGTTGCTGGCATTCTTTGTATTTCTTGTGCTTTTTGTATTTGTCGCTCACGGTGGGGAGCAATGCATTCACTTGATTCTCTTCGTCCACCATTTCTCCGTATGCGTCAGAGAGTTTCCAGGCCGCTTCCACAAATTTCTTGTCTTTCTCAAATGCTTGCTGATAGTATTGTACGGCGGCTGCCGGACTTTTTTTCAGCGCGTTGTTGCCTTGCTTGAATAGTTCAAGCGCTTTTTTGTTTTTGGTAGAGTACTGTGCGCTTACATTTGCTGCAGCAAACAGTAGCATGGTGAAGATAAAAATTTCCTTTAGTTTCATTTGTGTGTTTTTTATAATATGCAAAGGTACAATTAATTATGAATTTGATTCGGAATTTTCGAAAAAGTTTCGGATAATGCTTTGCGCTTCTTCTGCGTTTTCTGCAATCACTTCTACCGATGTGGCGTTGGAGCCGCCCAGTGTTACGCAGAATGGCGCTATTTGCCCTAACAGTTGGTTGCGAACGAAAGCGGGAATGCCGTTTTCTTGCAGCAGATTGGCTATCATTTGCGCCTTGATGCTGTCGCCAGAATAGACTTCAGTGAGTTTCATAGATGATTTTTTTGGTTTTGCGAATATAATAAATTCTTTGGATATTCTGAAAATAAGTATATTTGTCATTCCTAACTTAGAAATGTGCAGCCAATGAAAAAGGTTTTGACATCGGGCGAACGGATGTCGAGAATTTTTCCGGACAAAGGAGTCCGGGAGCGTTTTTGCGCTGATTTGCGTGCCAGCGTACAAGGTGACTTTGAGGAAGCGCTCGAAAGGTTTCTGCTGGTGTACGACCTTTCTTGTCAGCCGCGCATTGTGGCAAAAACAAAATGGCTTTACAAAGGTCGCCCGCATTATTTCCCCTATCCCAACCTGTTGTTCGTCAGTCCTTTGCGTCCATATACGGACACGATAAAAGAGCTTTCTCATGCCTGCCAGTTCAGAAGTGCGGCAGGCAAAAAGCTTGGGTTGCGTCCAGGTTTGTTGAAATTGTGTTTTGCGGTGTTGTATATATGGTTCAAGACAGGCAGAAATTTCAGCGATGCCGTCAATAAGTACGGTTATTGCAATTACGAGATGTTGGGCGGCGTAGAGGGCGATGCACATATTATAATAGAACCGGCCGTCAGCATGTTTGTGCGTGGTGAGGGTGGGGGCTCTTCGTTTGAAGCGTTGCTCCGTGCACGCAAAGAAAAAATGGAGTATTATTACGACAAGATTTTGGAAATCAGGCGGTTTTCCCCCTCCGATTATTAAGCAAATTCTTATAAAAAGAAGAATCGCCGCATTATGGCGGCGATTCTTCGTGAAACCAAAACAGTTTCTTGTTCTGTATTAGAATTCAGCATTGTTAGGTGTGCGTGGGAACGGTATGACATCGCGGATGTTCTGCATGCCCGTCACAAATAGCATCAGTCGTTCGAAACCGAGTCCGAAGCCTGCATGCGGACAGCTGCCGTATCTGCGGGTGTCAAGATACCACCACATATCCTTCATCGGGATGTTGCGCACCTCTATTTCTTTCATCAGTTTGTCGTAGTCCTCTTCGCGTACCGAACCGCCTATGATTTCGCCTATTTGCGGGAAAAGTACATCTGTTCCTTGTACGGTTTTGCCGTCTTCGTTTATTTTCATGTAGAAGGCTTTTATTTCACGCGGGTAGTCGGTCATGATGACAGGGCGTTTGAAATGCTCTTCCACCAAGTAGCGCTCGTGCTCGGATGACAGGTCGTCGCCCCAGTTGCAAGGGAATTCAAATTTCTTTCCTTTCTTGATGGCGTCTTGCAGAATGTTGATGCCTTCGGTGTAGGGCAGACGGACAAATTCAGTATCGACAACCGATTTCAGACGCTCGATGAGTCCTTTGTCTATCATGTTGTTGAGGAATTCAAGATCGTCGGCGCAATGGTCGAGTGCCCATCTTACACAGAATTTCACGAAATCCTCTTCCAAATCCATCAGTTCAGTTTTGTCCATAAAGGCGATTTCGGGTTCTATCATCCAGAATTCAGCCAGGTGGCGCGGTGTATTTGAGTTTTCGGCGCGAAATGTAGGTCCAAAGGTGTAGATGGCTCCCAATGCAGTGGCTCCAAGTTCGCCTTCCAGCTGTCCGGAAACGGTCAGGCTGGCCTGTTTGCCGAAGAAGTCGTCTCTGTAGTCTATCGAACCGTTTTCATCTTTTTTCAGGTCGTACAGATTTTTTGTTGTCACTTGAAACATCTGTCCAGCTCCTTCGCAGTCTGATGCGGTGATGATAGGCGTATGGAAATAGTAGTATCCGTGTTCGTGGAAATAAGTGTGTATGGCGTAGGCCATGTTGTGACGGATGCGGAGCACGGCTCCGAAAGTGTTGGTGCGCGGACGCAAATGCGCTATCTCACGCAGGTATTCCATCGAGTGGCCTTTTTTCTGCAAAGGATAGGTTTCAGGGTCGGCTGTGCCATATATCTCTATTTTTTCAGCCAATATTTCTACAGCTTGTCCCTTGCCTTGCGATTCCACCAGCTCGCCTTCGGCGGCAATACATGCACCTGTGGTGATGGTCTTTATGGAGTCTTCGGGGATTTTCTCGAAATCCACCACAATTTGAATATTTTTGATGGTCGAACCGTCGTTCAGAGCGATGAATCCGACGCTTTTGTTTCCGCGGCGTGTGCGCACCCAGCCCTTTACCAGAATTTTTTGTCCCGCAGTGGCGTTCAAGGCGTCAACTACTTTTGTTCTTTTTAGTGAATCCATATCTTTTCTGAAAATTTATGCAAAAGTATAAAAAAAATCAGAAAAAAGACAATAGTGCGCACAACCGATGGATATGATTTGGAAAAAATGTCATTTTGCGGTTCGGCTGTATTTCTGTTGCTGATGTCTGGCGTTTTAGGGCAGAGATGTGATGCGCTTGAAATTTTGTGCGATTTGTTCTTGCAGCCGCTCGATTGTTGTCTGTCTTGTCCACGCTATTTTTTCGTATATTTCCTCGATGGGGATGCTGGAGTCGTCAGTCTCTAGAAAAAGCCTGTCGTCTGGTATGAACTTTACTGTTTCGGGGGCGAAAAGCGATTTTTCGTTCAGTGAAATATAGTGCCCGCTGTCGATGATTTGTTTTGCAACTTGCGTCTTTCCCCTGAATCCGTGGAATATCAATTGGGCGCTGAAAGGTTTGGCGGCGGCCAATATCTCGTTTACGGCTCTTACGCAGTGTATGATGACCGCTTTCCGATGATTGTCGGCTATCTGCATTTGTTTTTCGAAAACGCTGATCTGTCTTTCAATATCTTCGTTTCGTTTGTCTATTCCTATTTCTCCCACAAATAATATTTGCGGATAGACGGTCAGCAGTTGCTCCATCTGTGGCAGCCACGCCTCTGCGTCGCGCAGGTCGAGCGGATGCAGCCCCAGCGACAGGCGCTGTGCGGGGTGTTGCTGTATGTCATGCTCGCATGTGGCAGGGTGCGTGTTGACGATGGCCTCGTGGTTGCCAAAACGGTGGGTGTGAATGTCTATCATCCCCTTTACAGATTTTCGGCTTCGGTCAGCCACAACTCGCTGTCGGCGTCACTAGGCATACGCCAGTCGCCGCGTGGCGAGAGTGATACCGAACCCACTTTCGGACCGTCGGGCATGCACGAGCGTTTGAACTGTTGGTTGAAAAATCGGCGTACAAATGTTTTCAGCCAATGCTTTATCACATCGTCGGCGTATTTTCCGCCGAAAGCGTTTTGGGCTAAGAAAAAGATCTTGGCAGGGCGGAAGTGACAGCGTACCATATTATATAGGAAGAAGTCATGCAGTTCGTACGGACCTACAAGGTCTTCTGTTTTTTGTGCGATGTCGCCCTTTTCGTCTTTCGGAAGCAACTCTGGACTGACGGGCGTTTCCAATACATTCTTGAGCGTTTTGCCCAATTTTTTGTCGGCCGAAGTTGTGGCGTACCAATTCACCAGGTAGCGTATGAGTGTTTTCGGGACGCTGGCGTTCACGGCATACATCGACATGTGGTCGCCGTTGTAAGTGGCCCATCCCAATGCTATTTCAGACAAGTCGCCGGTGCCTATCACCATGCCGTTCTTTTGGTTGGCAATGTCCATCAGTATCTGAGTGCGTTCTCTGGCTTGAGCGTTTTCGTAGGTCACATCATACACGCCGTCGGGGTGCTGTATGTCTTTGAAATGCTGTATGCAAGCGTCTTTGATGCTTATCTCGCGGATGGTTATGCCCAACGATTTCATCATGTCAATGGCGTTCTGATAGGTGCGGTCGGTGGTGCCGAATCCGGGCATGGTCACACCGATGATGTTTTTGCGGTCGATGTTGAGTTTGTCGAAAGTGTTGACGCATACGAGCAGCGCTAACGTAGAGTCCAGTCCGCCCGAAATGCCTATCACAGCCGTCTGGCAATGTGTGTGCACCAGTCGTTTGGCAAGTCCCATTGTCTGTATGTCGAATATCTCGTTGCAGCGTTCTTGCATGTTTGTGGCCGTGGGCACGAATGGCATGGCGTTTACATTGCGCAACAGCTTGTCTTTTTGTTTGTTTCTCTGAAAAATGCTTGCCGTATAAGTGCAAGGGGTGTTTCTGCTGCTTTCTGCAAAGGTCTTGTTCACCAGTCTTTCCGAGCGAAGATAATCCACGTCAATGTCGGCGTATATAATTTGAGGCGTCAGCGAATAGCTCTTAGCTTCGGCAAGTTTTATGCCGTTTTCGTAGATATAGGCGTTGCCGGGGAAAACCACATCTGTGGTTGATTCGCCAAATCCGCATGACGAGAATACATAAGCGCACAAGCATCGTGCCGATTGCTGGCTGATGAGCTGATTCACATACTCTTGTTTGCCTACAGTGCCGTTGTCGGCCGAAAGGTTGAAGATGATGTCGGCGCCGGCCAAGGCAAGGTTGCAGCTCGGAGGGATAGGTGCCCACATGTCTTCGCAGATTTCGACGCCGAAACTGAAATCTTGTGTATGAAAGATAATGTTAGGGCTTAAAAATTGAATTTTTCCGTGAGCGGTGTCAATGCCGCCATTATTGTCGATGTCTTTGCTGGAAGTGAACCAACGCATCTCGTAAAATTCGTTGTAGTTGGGCAAATAGGTCTTGGGCACAATGCTGATTATACGGCCGCCTTGCACTACTGCCGCCACATTGAACAGTTTGCTTTTGTGCTCGTACGGAAGTCCTACGATGGCAATAATGTTTTTGTCTTTTGTGGCAGCGGTTATTTTGTCGAGCGAGGTTTTGGCTTCGGAGCGCAGCGCTTGGTTGAAGAATAAGTCGCCGCAAGTGTAGCCCGTGATACAGAGTTCAGGAAAGACGATGATATTGGCATTCTTTTCTTCCGCTTCATTTATTTGCTCTATTATCTTGGCTGTGTTGTACGCACAGTTGCCGACTTTTACGCTTGGTATGGCGCTTGCCACTCTTACAAAACCGAATTTATTCATATCGCTGCTGATTTTTCTGAAGGCAAAGATAATTATTTAATTATGAATTAAGAATTATGAGTTAAGAATTATGAATTCATGATGCGTCTTGCGTGACGTTTCTTATAAATGCAAGGGAATTTGTGAAAACTTTTTTTATTTTTGTGAAATAGAAAATAAAAAAACGAAGATTATGGAAAAAGAGTTTGTTGTCAGAATACTGGTCGCTACGCTGTTGGGCGCGCTTATCGGACTCGACCGTGAGTACCGTACCAAGGCGGCAGGTTTTCGCACACATTGCATGGTGGCGTTGGGCAGTGCCTTGTTTATGATTGTTTCGGCCTACGGCTTCAAAGATGTGATGGCTGCAGGACCGCTCGAGAATATTCGTTTGGATGTGTCGCGCATAGCAGCGCAGGTGGTGACGGGTATAGGTTTTATCGGTGCCGGTGCCATCATCATACAGAAGAAGATGGTGCGCGGACTGACTACCGCCGCAGGCTTGTGGGTGACTTCCGCCATCGGTTTGGCATGTGGTGCGGGCATGTATCTTCTGGCCACGGTGACCGCTTTGCTGGTGTTACTATGCTATGAGGGGTTCAATATGTTTTTGCATAAAATTCGAGGCAAAGGCGACGAAGAAGAGATGCACAAGGACGAAGAATAAGCAAAGGCGGGAACGGTTGTTCTCGCCTTTGTTGTTTTAGTTCTCTTTTTTCGGATAGTCGATGGTGAAATGCAGTCCTCGGCTTTCTTTTCGCTCAATGGCTTGCCGTGTAATGAGGTAGCCTACATTAATCATATTACGCAGTTCGCAAATCTCTTTGGTGGCTTTCACACGTTTGAAGAGGTCTTCGGTTTCTTCGTACAGCACATCCAAGCGTATCCATGCGCGTTTCAGACGCAGGTCGCTGCGCACGATGCCTACGTAGGTGCTCATGATTTGTCCCACTTCTTTCACATCTTGCGCTATCAGCACGCGTTCTTCGTTGGTCAGCGTGCCTTCGTCGTTCCATTCGGGCACTTTTTCGTTAAAGGCGTATTCGTCGATGTGTTGCAGACTGTGTTTGGCGGCAGCGTCGGCATATACTACAGCTTCAATCAGCGAGTTGGATGCCAGTCGGTTTCCTCCGTGCAGTCCAGTACATGAGCATTCGCCTACGGCATACAGCCGCTTGATGCTTGAGCAGGCGTCGAGGTCCACCTTGATGCCGCCGCACATATAGTGCGCGCAAGGCACAACGGGTATGTAGTCTTGTGTGATGTCGATGCCGATGCTTTTGCATTTGGCATAAATGTTCGGGAAGTGTTTTTTCGTTTCTTCAGGATTTTTGTGCGTCACATCCAGACATACATGGTCAAGTCCGTGTATCTTCATCTCTTTGTCGATGGCGCGTGCCACAATGTCGCGCGGCGCGAGGCTCAACCGTTTGTCGTATTTGTGCATGAATTCCTCGCCGTTGGGCAGACGGAGTATGCCGCCGTATCCGCGCATGGCTTCGGTTATCAGATAGGCCGGATGTGTCTCGCCTTGATGGAATAGGGCGGTGGGGTGGAACTGCACAAATTCCATGTCCTTGATGGTGCCTTTGGCGCGATACACCATAGCGATGCCATCGCCGGTGGCAATGTTGGGATTGGTGGTAGTGGCATAAACCGAGCCTGTTCCGCCTGTGGCCATCAATGTTATTTTTGAGAGATAAGTGTCAATTTTTTGTGTTTTGGGATTGAGAATGTATGCGCCGTAGCACTCAATGTCGGGCGTGCGCCGTGTGACGCGCATGCCTAAGTGGTGCTGTGTGATGATTTCTACGGCAAAGTGATTCTCGAGGATTTCGATGTTTGGATGATTGCGCACGGCGGCAATCAGTCCTCGCTGTATTTCGGCACCCGTGTCGTCGGCGTGATGCAGGATGCGGAACTCGGAGTGTCCGCCTTCGCGGTGCAGGTCGAACTCGCCATTCTCTTTGCGGTCAAAGTTCACGCCCCATTTCACCAATTCGTCAATTTGCGCTGGTGCATTTCGTACCACTTGTTCCACGGCTGCACGGTCGCTCAGGTAGTCACCGGCTATCATCGTGTCGTTGATGTGTTTGTCAAAGTCGTCCACTTTCAGATTGGTGACCGACGCCACGCCTCCTTGTGCTTTGGCGGTGTTGGCTTCTTCGATGGATGTCTTGCAAACGATGGTAACTTTTCCTTTGCCGGCGTCAGCTACTTTCAGTGCGTAACTCATGCCTGCTACACCCGAACCGATAATGAGGAAATCTGTTTTTTTTATCATGATGTTCGAAGTTTCAAATTTCGGATTTGTTAGTTTTTAAGTTATGATCTCTGATTTATTTCGCTACGCTCAATGAACGTTGTTTATTTCCCTTTGGTCAATGAATGTTATTTCTAATTTCTGATTTCTGATTTTGATGATTTGAAAATTCTGTCTACGTCAAAGTCATTGTCAAAGTCATTGTCAATTGTCAATTATCAATTATCCATTATCCATTGTCCATTATAAAGTCTCTTATGTCTTCAAAAACCGATTCCATGACAGACATTTTCTCATAGAAGAATTTAAAAAAATCCATCCATTGAATCTGTCGATGAAAGTCGATTCCGTCTTTCTGTATGTATATCCTCGAGACGCACCGGTTGCCATCGCCTGTAAATTGTTTTTCCCAATGCAGAGGCTCGCCGAAAGCATCTTCGATGTATGTTTTCATCGACAGCAGTTTGTCGTACATCTTTTCGCGTGCCGCCGTGTCTTTCTGGCTGAGTTCCATCATGACGCAAGCGCCGTCTCTTTTGGCGTCGAATTTCATAGATAGACCTTTCACCTTAGTGTCGTACAATATCCATTTCTTCCGACCTTTGTTGATGTGCTTGCAGTAGCAGTCGAAACCCTCCCAGAATTCTTTTTTCAGTTGGTACAGTTCTTCTTTAGAATACATACAAACAAAATTACGGAAAAAAATATTAGGTTGTTCAATTTGAATAAAAAAACAGCCGACAGTGTTTCTGCCGGCTGTTTTTTTAGTTGACAAGTGTGAAATGTCCGTAGTATGTTTTGCCTATTTCGTCGATGTGCAGGTAGTACCAGTAGTCGGTCGAAGGCAGTTTCTTGCCTAGGTAGGTGCCGTCCCAAGTGTCGATAGGGTCGGTAATGTGTTTCAATTCTTTTCCGTAGCGGTCGTAGATGTACAAATCCACTTTTTCGTAAATATCGAGATTTTTCACAATCCAAGTGTCATTCAGTCCGTCGCCATTCGGGGTGAAGTACATAGGGAACTCCAATGGCAGCGGTTCGATGGTGAAAACGAGCGACACGTCGCATCCGTTCTCGTCGGCCACGTATGCCGTATGTCGGCCAATGCGCAGACCGCCGAAAATGTCGCCGCTGGTGTAGTCCTTGTTGTCAACGGCGAACGAGTAGGGTGCTGTTCCATTGCTTACAAGGATTTGCACTGTTTTTGGCGCAGGTTCTATTGGCAGTATCGTGTCAATTACGGGTGCTGGGTGCAGTTCCACAACAATTTCAGCCGAGTTCGTACAATTCTTGTTCGAGAGTGTGGCTGTATATATTGATGTATGCGCTGGCGTGTCTTTGATGCTGACGCCTCGTCCTATTTCGACTACACTCATGTCTTCTGTGTCTTCGCGTGTCCAGGTTACGGTGGCGGTGTTGTCGCTCACTTGTGCGGTGATTTGCACCTCGTTTCCAGGGCAGGTGGCGGTCACATCTTCTTCGAAAGAGATGTTGATGTCTGCCATTCTTATGGTTTTGCTGAATCGCTCTGTACAGTATTCATTCGAAACTTCTACCGCAAATTGTGTGTCGCCTTGCGGAGTGAAGGTGGCAATAGAGCTTGCGTCGGATGTAGGTGTTCCATTTTCGCTCCATGTATATTCCAGTGTGGTGGATGTGCCGCTCTCGGTTGCTCTTACTTCCAAGTCAACTTCTTCGTCAGGACAGTAATAGTCGGGCCAGTCGGCAGCTATAGTCAGTGCGGAGATGTCATATCTGAAAGTCTGTTCGCTCTCGCAGTAGTCGTTTGCATTGGCTTTCACGGTGATTTGTTTGCCGCTTTGGGCATTGGCGCTAGGCAGCGTGTAGCTGAGTCCAGTGCTTTGTTGTGTGCCATCATTCCAAGTGTAGGTGGCGCCGCTCTGAGGCCTGATTTCGTTTATGCGCACGCTGTGACGGTCGCCTTTGCAGACGGTCTCCACGTCCTCCACCTCAAATTCCACAAAAGGTTTCACTTTTATGGTGTGCTTTTGCGATGCGGTGCAGGTGAGTTTTGTCACTCTGAAAGTATAGACGAATGTTCCGTCTTCTTCCATCTTGCCAAGCGCTATTTTTTTGTTGGTTGAGGTGGTTGCTGTGCCGTCGGGGGCTATCCATTCAAAAGTGGCGGTTCCGTCTTCTTTGGCTCCGTCGGCTTGTCCTTCGAGCGATATTTCATTGCCTGCGCATATCTCGTACGATTTGTTGTCGCCCATCTGCAGCTTCTCCGAGCGGATGTTGATGTTTTTCGTCTCTTCGCAGATAGTTTTTCCTTGCAGCGTATAAGATACGGTGGCAGAATAATTGCCCGACTGGGTTGCCGTAAGGGTTGTCTGTCCTTGGTTTTCAGTTATTTCAGTGCCGTTTTTGTACCATTTTATTTGCTGCACAGCATCTGCAGGCATGTTTTCAGGTGTGATGGTGAGCGATATGCTTGCTTCGCCTTGTGTGTCGGCGTCGTCGCAAATGTAATCAACGTCGGCGCCAATGCCAAGTGTCACACCGCTGATGCTGACGTTGATTGGTTCGCTGTCGGTTTGGCAGTAGCCGTCGGCAGTTGCGGTCACATACACTTCACCGTTAGCCGCCGTGCGGGTATCGAGGGTGTAAATGTTTCCGTTGGCAGTACCTGTCACGCCAGTTGCATGCCAAGTGTATGTCTCATTTTGCGCTCCCGCAGTCTGGGTAGCATTCACGGTCACTTGCTCGTTCAGACAGGCATAGTCTTTCGATACGCTGATGCTTACGGCGTAGTCGGGAGTTTGGATTATTTCAAACTTCTGTTCGGCGCAGTTGGTCGAGCCAGTTCCGTTGCATCCGCGGAAGTAATAGGTGTGGTTGCCTTCCATGCCGTTGGTGCTGGCGGTGTAGGTGTCGGTCATGCCGTCGCCCGTCTTGAACGGAGTGCCATTCAAGTCGTCGAGATACCACTCGTAGCGCGTGATGTTTTCGCCATGTCCGTTCAGCGTAATGTCCTTTTCTTCGCCTTTGCAGTAATTGTAGGTTTCGTCGTCGCCCATTGGTCCGTACGAAACTATTTTGAGTTCGAAAGTGGCCATACAGCCTGCACTGGTGGTGTAGGTGATGGTGATGTCTTTCGATGCTTCGTCGCCTATCGAATTTGCGGCGGTCACTTTTCCTGAGGCATCCACCGTGGCAGCATTGTTGTCAGAACTGCTCCAAGTGCCTCCCGGTACATTGACGGTCAGTTGTGTTGAGGTGCCAATCAGCACTTTCGATTTTTGTCCGTCGGCCAAGGTGATGACAGGTACTGGGTTTGTCTGTATCCCAATCAGTTCCTCTATAGTTGCGCAACTGTTATTGTCTGTAGCTGTCAGTTTGATTGTTTTCGACTCTGTCGGTGTGCCGGAAATGATTCCGCTGCCCGATGCGTATGCCGAACCTGAGTTCTCGTTTGCGCTGACGCCGTCAGGCAATTCGGTAATCGTTATGTTTGCGTTAGTCCAAGAGTAGGTGATGTCAGTCATGCTTTCGCCTAGACAAAGTTTTTGCGTGTTTTTGTCGCTTATGGTCAGCGTGGCTTTTTCGTTCACGATGATTTTGATATTTTCCGTCAGGCTTTTGTTGCATACCGATTGGTCTTTTGCCGTAAAAGTCACTTCGTAGGTGCCTGCTTTGCTAGGTGTGCCGCTGATGACGCCGGTCGCTTGGTTGAATGTGACGCCCGTTGGGAGTGTGCCTGTCTGCTCTATGGTGGCATTGGTCCATTCCAGCGTGATGTTGTTGATATTGGCTCCTTCGCAGAGTGTTTGCTCTTTTTCCCCAGTCACTACAAGTGTCGGAGCAGGATTGACAGTGATGTCGATGCCTTTGTGCGCTTCGCATTCTCCGTCGTTGGTGGTCACTATCAGGTAGTAGGTACCGTTGTTTTCTGTTGTCACATTTGCAATGTTGTAACTGTTTTTCTTGCCGCTTAGCGTAGTGGCTGTGGCAAAGTCGCCATTCTCCGAGAATGCCCAAGCGTAGGTGGGGTTGGTGGCTGTTGTGGTGCCAGTCAGTTTCAGCGCGTCGCCGGGGCAGACGCTGGAGTTGTCAGCTGTGAGCTGTATGTCTATCTCGTCGGCCAGTTTCAGACGGAAAGCCGAAGAATAGGTGTCGTTTGTACACGATGTCGGAGATATGTTGTCGCTGGCTACATCTTGCGCCGAGCCGCCTATCTTTGCACGATACCACACATTGCTGGCGGTAGGTGTTACAGTCAGCGTGTTGTTTTGTGTAGGGGTGCCGATGTTTGTCCAGCCGCTGGTTCCGGTATTCGATTTCTGCCATTGAAACCACGCTTCGGCAAAGTATTTCGTCAGCTGCGCCTTGTCTATTGTCAGCGTTTTGTCATCTTTAGAGCAGGCGTCGCTTTCCAGTTCGTTTTCCTCGTCCACCAGATTCACTTTAATCAGACATCTTGATACAAGAATATCGTCGATAATAAAATCGTTTCCGCTTCCGGTTGAGGTGTTGTTGTCGTACACATAAAGGGTAAACGAATTTTCGTTGGTAGTTTGGAATATCAATTCCGCTTTGTGCCAGTCTTGCAACTTGTTGTTATTAGGAATTTCTCCTGTTTTCATGGATTCTATAATCCTGTTGGCGTTGTCTCTCACTTCGAGGGTGAGGTTAGGTTTGTTGCCATCGCTGTTAGATGGGTTGCCGTACCATACTTCCATGGAATAGGCCGTGTTGGCACAAAGGCCGGTGAGTTGTTTCTTGTAAACATAGTCGGTGCTACCGGCTGCATTCACGAGCAGCAGACCGCTGCCGTCGGCGGTGTGTGTAGTGTGGTTGTAGGTGTTCCAGCCGAAGGCGCCGTTGCCGCCCCAGTATCCGGCATCTTTCACCTGTTTCACTACGGCGTATTGCCCGTCTTTCACGCAAGTGATGCCAGCTTCGGTGCCACATACATCACCGGCATATTTGTATTCTGTGCCAATTTCGCCGTCAGCCAATTTTCCGTATTTGTTGCCGCAGTTGGTGGTGGCTTGGTCGAATCGTTCTTCAAAGACATAGAATTTTTCGCCTACATTGCTACAGCATACGGCACCTTTTACTGTGATGCTCAAGGTGTTCCATTCGCCACGGCAAGTGTAAGTCTCCGATTCGCCGGCTGCCGGTCCCACGATGCTCAGTTTGTTCGTGTTGCTCGGATTAGTGATTGTTCCGCCAGTTTTTGTCCATGTGAAAGAGCTGCCGGCTGGTCCTATGCCGTAGGCGATGAGTTGGTTGGGGTCGCCTTCGCACACGGTAGTTCCGCCGTTCTTGGGGCGGATAGACTCCTCTTCGCAACCGTATATTTTTATATAGTCAACACCTAATACTATTGGTTGGTTGTCGGTGTTGAATTTTTTGAATGATATTTTAAAATAATTATTGCCAGCAGGTACTTTTACTTCGCCTTTCATGGTTATGCAGTTTCCTGTGGAGGTTGGTACAAATACGTCATAAATAGGATTGTTGTTACAAGTCCACGAAGTGCTTTTCCCATTAGTGCTTACTGCAGTTCCATTGCTGAAAGCACCTTTGTCTCCAACGTTGTTTATATTTAAAATAGTGTTGTTGGCATCAACGCGAAATGCTCCGTCGAAATTGCTCCAGCAGTTCCCTCCAGTGGCATAGCAGCAGTTGCCGTCTTTACAATCAAGCGAAATAACATTGTAAAGCTTCATTTCTATGTAGTAAGTGTTGTTTGGTATCAAGTTGCTGGCCATGATATAGAAATAGTTATCTTCTTGAGCTTGTAACGGATTGATGACGAGCATGCCATCGGTTTCTATATTGGCAAATTGAGCATTCAAATCTTGTGGATTTTTCACAACGGCATATTGACGTTGAGTGTTAGATGTACCACCTGCAGGAGTTTTTATGCTATTGAATGTCTCTGTGTATGTATATGCATTAGTGTCAAAATAAAAGCCATCAACGAGAGCATCAGTTTCATCTAAAGTCCATTTTGATGCTGAGGCATCGTCAGTGTTCACAAAAGAGATGTCGTGAACTAATCGGTCTTTGCATGCGATAGTTTGTGCAAAAATCAGTCCGCTTGTGCATAGTGAGCCTAAAACCAGGCTTAAGAATATTTTTTTCATAAAAAGGGAAATTTCTTGTAAATTTATGCAAAAATACGAATAAGATGAGAAAAAAAGAAGTTTATGCCTTGTATGTGCAAAAAAAGTGTTCCAAATTTTTTTGGAACACTTTTTTTGAAAACATATAAAGTTCAGAAAACTAATATCCTACAATGAATTTTTTGACGAAATCACCGCATCGCAACAAATATACGCCAGGTTCTAAGTCGGTAGCGTAAAAGTCGTTTTCCGTATCGATAGGAATTGTGTAACGCTTTCGGCCGAGCGCATCAAAAATTTCAATGTCATGTTTCAGCGCTTGTGGCGGAACTACTACGCCCAGCACTCCTTTCGCTTTGTTGTAGTACACATCAAAGAGTCCGTCTTCGGGCTTGCTTACCACTATCAGCTTCAGCGTGACGATGCTGTCGCATCCTTGTGATGTGGTCTCATACAGATTGAAAGTGTATTCCTTCACTTTGTCAATGCTGTCAGATGGTATTGCAAAACCGTTTTTCTCGTAACTGTTTCCGATGGTTACCGTGTCGGTCAGACTGAGGAACTCTTCGTGATTGACAGTGAGGTGCAGCGTGACAATGCTGTCGCATCCGTAGGCATTTTGGAATGTCTTTTCGTATTCGCCCGATTCTGCATAAACAGTGTCAGCCCAAGTGTAAAATCCGCATGCAGTCTCGTAGAACTCGTTTCTGAAAATGTCGGGCACAAAAGTAACGGGCAGTTTCACTGTCATTTCTTTTTGTGTTTCGGTGTCGTTCACGGTCAGTGATATTTCGTAGTCGCCTTTGTCGAATGCGTGTTCGGGTGTGAGCGTTGTGTCGGTTGTGGCGCCGTCGCCAAAATTCCACAGATATACATCACCGTCCACTATTCTGCCCGAAAATGCAAGTGTCAAGTTCTTGCAGTCGCGCCCGATGGTGTCAACCTTAAACTCTGCCATTGGCAAAGATATTTTGGTAATGGTATCGCTGATCACTGAGCTCCATTTTCCGTTTGCATCTTCAAAGCGGTAATTCATGATATAGTCGCCTTTCTCAATCCAAATGAAATCAATCTTATCGTCGATAGTGACTGAGTTTGCAGCATTCTCCAATTTCGTATAAACGGCATTCTCAAAATCATCATTTTTCCAATATTGGTAAGCGACTATTTTGTTGTCTTTTGTACTGAACATGCTGCCGTCTTTGAATACAAATTGAGATGCAGTGCTGCTCCAAACGCCATTTTTGTCCATGAAATGGAAATTCAAAACATGCAGTCCGTTGCCGAGTGTCTCGGTGTTGATTTTTTCGGTCACGGACGGATTCAGAGGTGTAATGTCTGCAATTTGTGCATTCAGATAGTCATTGTCGAACCAGTATCGAATAGCGGTGATGGCATTTGCAGTGGCGTTGGCGTCGCTTTTGAACAGGAATTGGCTGGCGGTAGCGCTCCATGTTTCTTTTTTGTCGGCAAAGCGGAAATTCAGCACATGCAGTCCGTTTTCCAATGCGTCGGCGTTTATTTTGTTCAAGAATGTTATGTCGGCGTTTTCCTCGAGACGAATCTTTTCATTGCTCTCAAAATCGTTGTCGAACCAATATTGCAGATGGGTTACTGCGTTTCCCGCTGGCAAAATGGCATCGCCTTTTATGAAGAATTGACTGGCCGTTGCGCTCCATACATTGCTGTTGTCGGCGAAGCGGAAATTTAGCACATGCAGTCCGTCGTTCAGCGCACTGGTTTCTATGCTTTTCAGTATTGAGATGTCGTTGCCGCCTGCAGTCAGCATACTGGCATTTTCAAAATCGTTGTCTATCCAGTATTGCATGGCGCGGATGCCGTTGTTTTCCGCATGGGTTAAGTCGGCGGTGTTTTTCATAAAGAATTGGCTTGCCGTACTGCTCCATGTGCCGTTTTTGTCGCGAAAACGATAGCACAGGATGTGTATTCCGTCATCGTAATTGTTCAAGTCGAAATCTGCGGTAAAAACGGCATTTTTACTTTCGTTGATGGAGATGTGTTCTGCTTTATCAAAGTCGTTGTCAATCCACCATTGCATGCTTCGGATGCTGTTTTCTGGCATTCCGGTGTTGTTGGTGGGCTCTTTTATGAACAATTTTCCTTGCACACTGCTCCATTTCCCGTTCTTGTCTTGAAAACGGGAGTAGAAGAAATGTGCGCCGCTTTTCAGTGTATTGAGGTCGATGGCGGTGTTCAGCAGGAAATCAGTTTTGTCGTTAGCGGTCGAAGTCTCTGCGTTGTCGTAGTCGTTGTCAATCCAGTACTGAAAAGCGCTGATGCCATTTTCTTCGACATTCGTCCATTGTGCCATGTTTTTGATGAACAGCATTCCTTTTGCGCTGCTCCAAAGGCCGTTGAGGTCTTGAAATCGGAACTGAAGGGTATGTATGCCGTCTCTCAGCGCATCAACATCAAGTGATGTGGTGTAAATGACATTTTCGCCTATGTGCTCGATGCTCGTGGTCTGGGCATTGTCGTAGTCGTTGTCGAACCATAACTGTATGCGTTGCACTTTGTTCTGTTCTGCATTTGTCCATCGTGCCATGTTTTTGATGAACAACATTCCATTCACACTGCTCCAACGCCCGTTGGTGTCGTGAGCGCGGAAGTGAAAGGTGTGCGTACCGTCCTGCAAACCGTCGGTCGAAATGTTTTCCGTCAATGCGGAATTGTTCGACATGTCGGCTGCGATGGTAACGGCGGAGTTCTCAAAATCGTTGTCGAACCAATACTGATATTGGTCGATGACGGTTTCTTGCGCAAAACATGATGTCGTAAACAGAAAAATGGTCGCAAGGGAATATGTTTTTATTAACTTGCGCATGGTGTGTTATTATTGAGATACGACATTGATGTTCAACTGCAGTTCTCCGTTCTCGTCGGTTTCTTCTGCTGATTCGTTCTTTCTGATATGCGGGTTAGAAGGTACTAATCCTTCTTTCCATGCAAACGAACCTCCATAGATGCCGATTACGGTTCCGTCGGTTCCGACATATTGCTCAGGATTGACGAAATGATAATCTTCGCTGAATTCAAACGAGTTGACGGTTTTGTTCACAACAAGCGTATCGAATCTGAGGTTCTCGTAGTTGTTGTTTATGATGGGGGTTGTGCCGTAATAATCGTTGCCGGTAGTTGGCACCATGTTGTTTCTGCAGATGTTGCTGTTGCCCGATACAAGCGCACCCGTGTTGCGAGAGCAGTTGTTTGTCACAAGGTTGTTGTCTCCGTTGACTGTTGCATAGCGATAGTAGTCGTAAAGGAACATGTTGTTGCGAATCATATTCTGGTTGCAGTTGGTGATGCGCCCTTGGATGACACAATTCTGTACAACGCAGTTAGTGGCGCTCTGAAAGTTTATGTCGCTAGTTATTACACAGTTCTGCACATTGATTCGTTGAACGGAGCAGTTGTTGCTGTAATTTCTTATGTTTCCGTTTATTTTCATGTATTTCAACGAAATATTCTCAATAGTGTCTGCCGAATAGCTGTAGTAAAAATCTCCGTTGATGTTCACTCCTTCGATAGAGAAGTTGTCGGTGCCTTTGCGTAGATAGGTGTTGCCCGAAAGAGTGGTGGGCGAAGTCACTGCGGATGAGTCGGGACTGACTCCCGCTCCGTAAATGCGGAGTGATTTTTTGTATTCGCCTGGTTGTTCGAATGTGCCGCCTGGCAGATAAATAGTATCACCGTCTTCGGCTGCGTTGTAGGCGTCTTTGAACGATGCCCCAAGGTTAGAGAAAGGTGTAATTTCGCCGTTGTGATGCAGCATGACGCTTCGTTGTTGTGCATAGATGCTTGATGCGAAGGCTGCTGATATAACAAGTATAATGTGTTTGATATTCATGGCAATATGGATTTGTGGATTAAACGATATTGATTATTGTTGCGCTCCGACATGGATATTGATTTGCAGCTTTCCTTCAGCGTCCACTTGGTCGGAGGATGAGTTCAAGCGAATGTGCGGATTGACAGGCATCAGACCTTCGCGCCACGGGTAGAGCCCGCCATAAAGGCCGATTTGCTTATTGTCTGTGCCAGTGTAGGCGCTTTCGTCGACCAGATGGTAATCGTTGGTGAATTTGAATGCTGCCCAAGTGTCGTGATTGGAGCCTTCTACATTTACAAATATGTTCGAAGGAGTGATTCCTAACCAGTTATTTTCTTGAATGGTGTTGGTGCCCCATACAAATTCGGTTATGGAAAAAGCGTTGTTGCGGAATACATTGGAAGTGCCGCGGATACCTTCGATATATTCTGTGCGTACATTGATGACGTTGTTTTCCAATATATTGGCATCACCTTCAATGAAGTAAGTGTCGCAGCTTCCGTAATAGCAATCGCGTCGTGTGCCGCCAGAGATATAGTTATTGATGAATGTGTTGTTGAATGAGCCTTCGATGCCACCGCATAGAATGCAGTTGGCTACGAGCGTGTTGTACACATTCTTTAGGTGTATCTGTCCGCAGAGTATGTTGTTGATAAGCATCAGACCGTATGAAATGGTGCTGCCCGAGTTGAAATTCAGCGAACTGTTCAGCCAGCAACGAGCGATGACAATGTCGTCAATGCTTGCGTTTTCTGCCATTCCTACCTCTCCGGTAAAATAAAGTCCTTCGAAGTGCGAGCCCTCCGCTCCAGAGTTTAATCTCATGCCGTTGACATAAGTCATGGTGGTGACTTTGGTGGAGTCGGGACAAGTGCCGGCTCCGTAAACGGTAATTTTCTTGGCAATCTCGCCAGGCCAGCTGAAGGAGCCTCCTGGCAGATAAATGGTATCGCCGTTTTCGGCTGCCGCATAGGCATCTGCAAGGGCGGTGGTTACATTGCGGAACGGAGTGGATGTCCCGTTGTGTTGCAACATGACGATGCGTTGTTGTGCTGAAGCGGTTCCTGTCCCCAATAAAGAGAAGAAAGAGAACCAAAGTGTAAATTTCAGTTTCTTCATAAGATTATAATTTTGGTTATTGATTTTATTTGTTTTTAAGCCAACCCCTTTGTGATTGCAAAATTAATGTTTGTTGTTGCGAAAAACTCTCAAATCGTAAATCCCCATTCTCAAATCGTATAATTCTTGTAAGTCGTAGATTCTCGATAAGTGAGGGGGGTGGGCGTGTCCCTTAAAAATACGATAGAAAGTGAAATGTCAAAAATAATCAGTTTTCCTGTTCCAGTCTTTGCTCCCAAAGGAAATGCCGCGTCTCTTTCACAATCACTCCGTTGAGCAGCAAAAGGGCGATGAGGTTCGGAATGGTCATCAGTCCGTTGAAGATGTCGCCCAAGTTCCATACAAGGTCAAGCGAAAGTATGGCGCCAACGAATACCGTGATGAGGTATATGGCTTTGTAGTAGGCTACATATTTTTTACCGAACAGATATTCGGTTGATTTTCCGGCGTACACCGACCATCCCAAGGTTGTGGAGAAGGTGAAGGTGACAAGTCCGATGCTGAGGAAAAGCGAACCTACATAAGGTATGGTGTCGAAAGCTTTGCTGGTGAGCATCATGCCTCTCAGCTCGCTGTTCCATACGCCGGTGTTCACAAGCACGATGCCCGTAAGCGCGCAGATAATCACGGTATCGAAAAAAGTGCCGGTTGACGAGACAAGGGCTTGCCGCACGGCATTTTTTGTTTTGGCGCTTGCCGCCACAATGGGTGCCGATCCCATGCCCGACTCGTTGGAGAATAGTCCGCGCGCTACGCCGTAACGCATCGTCATAATGATGCTTGAGCCAGCGAATCCTCCTGCGGCTGCGTGCCCTGTGAATGCGGAGCAGAATATGAGTTTGATGCTGTCGAGAATTGTGTCGTAGCCCATGCATAAGATGAAAAGGCATCCTGTAATGTAGAAAAATACCATGAAAGGAACCAATCGGTCGCAAACTTTGGCGATGGTCTGTATGCCGCCGAACAAGGTGGCGCCTACCGCAATAAACACTACGATTGCCGTGATGTATTCGTTCACGCCGAAAGTTTGGCGCATGGCTGCTGCTATAGTGTTGGCCTGTATGGTAGAGCCGATGCCGAAAGAGGCGAGTATGGTGAATATGGCGAAAAGTACCGCCAGCCATTTGCATCCCAATCCTCGTTCTAAGGCGTACATCGGTCCGCCAGAGAAGCTGCCGTCTGGGTTTTGCACGCGGTATTTTACCGCTAGCAGTCCCTCTGCATATTTGGTGGCAATGCCCAATACACCAGTCATCCATATCCAGAATACAGCTCCCGGTCCGCCCAACGAAACAGCGGTGGCCACACCGATGATATTGCCCGTTCCAACCGTGGCAGCAAGCGAGGTGCATAGTGCGCTGAACTGGCTGATTTCGCCGTCGGAGTCGTCTTTCTTCAAAGCGAGTCTTATGCCTTTGGAAATGTGCCGTTGAATGAATTTCAACCGTATGGTAAAAAACAGGTGCGTGCCTAAAAGAAGAACCAACAGCGGCCAACCCCACAAGAAAGTGGCAACGCTTGATATGATTGATTCGAATTGACTCATCATCTTGTTGAATTTGGTTGCAAAGATAGAAAATTAATTAACAATGAACAATTAACAATGAATTGACGTTGACACAGACAATTATCCAATTATTTAATTTCCAATTAATTTTGACGCTGACCAAGATAATTATGAATTTTGAATTATGAATTGAAAATCACTGACCAAGGGGATATATATAGGAGTTACGAGTTACGAGTTACTCTGACATTGACATTGACGCAGACATTTAGCTTTCCACTCATACATTATACATCAATACATCATACATGAAAATTGAAATTTTCAAATCTTCAAATTAGAAACTTAGAAACAACATTCGTTATACATGATTAATGATTTTTGGCAAAATATCTTTCGGAGTTTTCCTGCTATATGAAATCCTTTTTTTAACTTTGTTGAAATGTTATATGAATTATGGAACGGACTTTGAACCAGAATCTGAAATTGGAATTGCCTGCATTGTATCGTGGCATTTTGGGTCATGCCCGGGTGTATTTCACTTCCGAAGAGATAGCGGATACCCGTCGTATGCTGGTCGATCTCCTAAAGGAAGGGAAACTGCAACATGCCGATGCTATTCATCAGCCCATTGTTAAACTGATGAATGTCATCTATATTTTGCTTGATGAGATGAGCCTCGGCAAAACGGCTGTAAACGGTGTGCTTGCCTTTACGCTGGTGAGCGAAGGCGTGATGCCTCGCGAGGAGGTGAAAGGACGATATGGCGCGAGTGTGGCAGGCATTGTGGAAGGTTTGGAGCGTGTCCATGAACTATACGAACGCGGGGTGTCGGTTGAAACAGAGAATTTCAGGAAACTGCTGTTGTCTTTTGCGCAGGATTTGCGTGTGATACTGATAGTGCTTGCCGATAGGCTTTTTGTCATGCGCAATTTGAGCGATTATCCCGATGACGACCGCCGCAGTGTGGCTAAAGAAGTGGCGTTTCTGTATGCGCCGTTGGCACATCGCTTGGGTCTCTATAGCATCAAAACGGTGCTGGAGGACCTTGCCCTCAAATATACCAATCATGAAATTTATGCCGACATAGCCCGCAAACTGAACGAGACAAAACGTTCGCGCGACGCTTATATAAAGGAGTTTATCGTACCATTGAAAAAGCGTTTGGAAGATGCCGGTTTCGATTTCGAGATAAAAGGGCGCACCAAATCTATTCACAGCATCTATAACAAGATAGTGAAAAAGAAAACCCCTTTTGAGGATATTTACGACCTTTTTGCCATTCGCATTATACTGAACAGTCCGTTGGAGAAAGAGAAATCGGAGTGCTGGCAGGTGTATTCCATTGTGGCGGATATGTATCAGCCTAACCCGAGCCGTATGCGCGACTGGCTTTCGATACCCAAATCGAACGGATATGAGAGCCTGCATACTACGGTGATGGGGCCGCAAGGGAAATGGGTGGAGGTGCAGATACGCACACGGCGCATGGACGAAGTGGCCGAAAAAGGACTTGCTGCACATTGGAAATACAAAGGCGTGCAAAGCGAGGCCAATATGGACAATTGGCTGAAAGGCATCCGTGAAATACTGGAGAATCCGGAAATGAGCGCCATGGATTTCATGGACAATTTCAAACTCAATCTGTACGACGACGAGGTGTTTGTGTTTACACCCAATGGTGATTTGCACAAACTGCCCAAGGGCGCTACGGTGCTCGATTTCGCTTTCGAGATACATACAAAACTTGGAGCGCAGTGCATTGGCGCTATTCTCAATGGCAAAAATGTACCGATGAAACATGTACTGTGCAACGGCGACCAAATACAGATACTTACATCGCAGGCGCAGTCGCCTAAGCAGGAATGGCTGAACATTGTCATGACATCCAGGGCAAAGACGAAAATCAGGCAAGCGCTGAAGGAATCGCAGAGCAAGGATGTGGAAATAGGCAGGGAAACGCTTAAGCGCCGGCTGAAAAACTGGAAAATAGATTTCGACGAAGCCAAAGTCATGCGTTTGGTGAAAAAAATGGGCTATAAGTCGGTGACGGATATGTATGTAGATGTGGCTTTGGAGAAATTGGATGTGCTCGCTTTTCGCGACGAATATCAGGAGCTCGACAAGCCTGTAACGCAAGAGGAAACGCCGGCAAGTGCCGAAAATTTCATACAAAAAGAGAATCAGTCGCCGTTGGCGGCAAAGGATGATGTGCTGGTGATAGATCAAAATCTGAAAGATATCGACTTTACGCTGGCCAAATGCTGCCATCCTATCTATGGCGACGAGGTGTTCGGTTTTGTGTCGTCGCAAGGCGGTGTAAAAATTCACCGCATGGACTGTCCTAATGCGCCGTTGCTCATCTCTAAGTTCGGCTATAGGGTGGTGAAAGCCTGCTGGGCTGGCAAGGCTGGATCGCGTTATGCTGTCACACTAAGGGTGGTGGCGTCCGACGATATCGGCATTGTCACGAATGTGACTTCCATCATATCAAAGGAGCCGCAAACTGCATTGCGTTCGATAAATGTTGACTCGAGTGATGGCATTTTTATCGGAACAATTACTATTTTTGTAACCGATACGAACAACCTGAAATCGCTGATAAAGAAGATTAAAACCATCAAAGGGGTAAAAAGCGTGGAAAGAACGGGCGCTTGATTTTATATTTTAATTGGAAATTAAATAATTAGGTATTTGAATAATTGAATATATGTTTTCGGGAATTGTAGAAGATACGGCGGTTGTCGTGAAATTGGAAAAGGAACAGGAGAATCTTCATCTGACATTGAAATGCTCGTTTGTCGGTGAGTTGAAAATTGACCAGAGCGTGGCGCACAACGGCGTTTGCCTTACGGTGGTGTCGAAAACGGCCGACACTTATACCGTTACGGCGATAAAAGAGACTTTGGAACGCTCCAATCTTGGTTTGCTCAAAGTGGGCGACAAGGTGAATGTGGAACGCAGCATGCTGATGAATGGTAGGCTCGACGGACACATCGTGCAAGGACATGTGGACCAGACTGCCGTGTGCCGCAAAGTGGAGGCGGCCGATGGAAGCCATTATTTCACATTCGAGTACCAGTTCGATAAAGAGATGGCCCGCCGAGGCTATTTCACTGTGGACAAAGGTTCGGTGACGGTGAACGGCGTGAGCCTCACGGTGTGCAATCCTACGGAAAATTCGTTTCAAGTAGCCATTATCCCGTACACATTGGAACATACCAATTTCTGTGACATCAAAGCGGGGACTGTGGTGAACCTCGAGTTTGACATTATCGGCAAATACATCAGCCGAATGAACGAAATAGCAAGATAATTTCCAATTATTCAATTATTTAATTTTCAATTTAACACCTAAACATATCAACAACTAAACACGCATACATTTATACATAAATACATAATACATGACAATTGAAATTGTCAAATCTTCAAATTTTCAAATTCTCAAATTTTCAAATTAGAAATTAGAAATTAGAAATCAGAAACAAGTCCTCTTATGCCAACATTATATCTCATACCTGTACTTTTGGGTGATTCAGAAATTTCGCGTGTGTTGCCGCAATACAACCACGATGTGGTGATGAATATCAAACACTTTATTGTAGAGGATGTTCGTTCGGCACGCCGTTTTCTCAAAAAGATGGACCCGACAATCGATATTGACGAACTGACTTTTTTCACGCTTAACCGACATACTTCTCCGCAGGAGATAGCCTCATTTCTCGACCCGATGAAAAAAGGGTTCGACATGGGTGTGATTTCCGAAGCGGGCTGTCCTGCCATTGCCGACCCTGGCGCCGATGTGGTGCGCATTGCGCAAGACCGCCGCTACAGGGTGGTGCCGCTCGTCGGACCGTCGTCCATTCTGCTTTCGCTCATGGCCAGCGGGTTCAACGGACAGAGCTTCGCCTTTTGGGGCTATCTGCCTATCAAGCAAGAGGAGAGGGTGCGTGCGCTGAAAAAACTCGAAAGCCGTATTTATAACGAGAGTCAGACGCAAGTTTTCATCGAGACACCCTACCGCAACGGGAAATTGGTTGACGATCTCATCAAAAACTGCCAACCGACTACACGCTTGTGTGTGGCTGCCGACATCACCCTCGATACGGAGTTTATTCAGACGCGCATGCTTCGCGAGTGGAAGGGCAATGTGCCAGAGTTGGACAAACGACCTTGCATATTCTTGTTGTATAAATAAAGATGAAATCAAAAATAAACATAGCGCTGAATGTTTTCATTGTCTGTGCAGTGGCATACAGCATGATGGTGTCATATCGTAACGGCAGCGAATTGACCTTTGGCCGTTGGCACGACTTGGTGTATTTCACCTATCAGTCGAATATATGGATAGCCATGGTGGCTTTGCTCGAACTGATGTCCGCCTCTTTTCGCCGTCAGGATTGTCGATGGACGAGAGTGACGAAACTGGTTTTCACTTCGAGCATTGCGCTTACAGGCATCGTCTATTGCTTCATTCTCTCGCCGATTGACGGGTTCCGTCTTGAGTTGGATTGTGTGTTTCTGCATGTGGCGGTACCGATTGCTGCTGTCGTCGGCTGGATAGTCAGTTCGGGGCATTTCAGGATAGCATGGCGCTTGGTGTGGTGGAACTTGGTGCCGCCGCTTTATTATTTTGCTTTTGCCACTTACGGCTATTTGCGTAATTGGCAGTTCAGCGAGGGGTGCAACTATCCCTATTTTTTCATGAACTGGGGCAAGGCAGTATGGTGGGTTCCTGTGTGGTTTGTTGTAGTCGGTGCGTTGCTCTGTGCCATCGCCGCTGTGCTGATATGGATAAATAACAAAAGAAGTTGAATATGTTTCCCGATGCGTTTGTACAAGATATAAAAAAGCGCTTTGGCGCCGAAGCCGATGCTTTTCTCGAAGCGTTGAACGAAGACCCCTCTGTGAGTGTGCGGTTGAATGACAAGGCTTCGTTCGGCTATGCGGAGCGTGTGCCGTGGTGCGACACGGGTTTCTATCTGCCTGAGCGACCATCATTCACTGCCGACCCGCTCTTTCATGCGGGAGCGTATTATGTGCAAGAAGCTGCTTCTATGTTTGTAGAGCAGGCAGTGAAACAGTATGTCACTTCTTCTGTGAAGATGCTCGATTTGTGTGCTGCACCGGGCGGAAAGTCCACCCATCTTTCGTCGGTGCTGCCTGAAGGCAGTTTTCTTGTCAGCAACGAGTATGTGAAAACCCGCGCCAATATCCTTTCGGAGAATATGACAAAGTGGGGCGCTCCGCATGTGCTGGTGACGAACAACAAACCTGCTGATTTCGCCAGATTCGGTGCATTCTTCGATGCGATGCTTGTTGATGCTCCATGCTCTGGCGAGGGGATGTTTCGCAAAGACGAGACGGCTGTTGCTGAGTGGTCGCCCGAGAATGTGCGGATGTGTGTGGCTCGTCAGCGCGAGATACTCTCTGATGTGTGGCCTTCGCTCAAAAAAGACGGCATCCTTATCTATAGTACCTGCACTTTCAATGAGCAGGAAAACGAGGAGAATGTGCGCTGGATATCCGAAGAATTGGGGGCCGAAATTCTGCCGCTGCATGTGCAGCCCGAGTGGAATATCATCCAGACTGCCGAAGGCTGCCATTTCTATCCGTACAAGACGCATGGCGAGGGACTTTTTCTCTCGGTGTTGCGCAAAACAGCCGAAGAAGAGACACTTCGCATAAAACCCGAAAAACCGCAGAAAATGCCGAAAGAACTCACGGTGTTGCGCGAATGGGTTGAGCGTCCGGATGCGTTTCAGTTTGCTGTTTTCGGCAACCATGCCAAGGCGGTCGTGGCCGATTATGCCGACGAAATATCGATGCTCGAGCGCAATCTGCGCGTACTGCAGTCGGGCATTACGCTGGCCGAACAGAAAGGCAAGGATTTCATTCCCGATGCATCGCTGGCGCTCTCCAAAAGTCTCAACCGCTCGGCATTTGCCGTGTGCGATGTCGATTACGAAACTGCCATACGCTTCTTGCAGCGCGATGCCATCGTGGTGGATGCCCCGCGCGGTTTTGTACTGGTCACTTATAAGGATGTTCCGCTCGGCTGGGTGAAAAACCTCGGCAACCGCTCAAACAACCTCTATCCGCAAGAGTGGCGCATCAGGATGAAAATGTGCTAGGAAATGCTTTCGCTTTGCCTCGCTTACCATTTGGTGCTGAATATACGCGGACTGACCTCCAGCGAAATCCATCCCCATTTCATGTTGCCGTTGTCGTTGGCGCGTTTCAGTTTCTCCATGGTTTCGGTGCCGGTCATGTATGAAAATCCGGCCGAAAGGCAGATGTCTTTCTTGATGTAGTATTTGGCTTCAAACTCTATTTCATGTCCTAATTTTTTGTCCATGTCGTCCAAGTCGGCGGCGATGGCAAGGTAGTGATAGTCGGCCTTTAGGGAGAGGTTTTTGATGGGGTTGTAGAAAACACCGGCATACAGATTTTGCAGTCCGGGCGTGAATCCGTTCACATAGGTGCTGACATAGAAAAAGTCCATCATTCCGTAGAATTTGTGGTGCGAACCATAAACGGAGTTGAATCCTTTTATCACTTTGTGTTGCATCAGCCCTATTTCTCCTTTGGGCGGCACAGCAAAGTATTTGTCGCCGCTCAGGTAGTCGTATCCTGCTTCAAAGCCATATTTCTCGGTAGGTTTCACCGTCGCTTTGGCGCTGGCCATCCAAGCGCGAATCTTCATTTTGTCTTCGTTTTTGCCCATCTGTCGGTAGTAGGCGCCTTCTATGGTCAAGTGCTCCGGACTGTACTTGGCGTATCCGCCAGCCAGCTGCTGATAGGCGGTGTATGTCTTTTCGTCTTTGCTGCCGCCTTGCATGCCGATGTTCATAAACAGTACAGAGAATCCCAATGGGAATTTGCCGATGTCGTAATGATACCATGCTGTTTGCATGGTTTTGTAGGGCTGAAATCCGTCGGCATAGTAATTGCCGCCCTT